>NZ_JAKZGG010000010.1:0-128010 GCF_022549455.1 Acinetobacter sp. NIPH 1852
GCCAGTTTTACCCATTTGCACGTAGGTATTTTTCCTGAAACAACTTGCTTTGCCCACTTGTTTGCTATGTCAACGTTTGGGAAAGCTGTCATTTCTACCTCGTCACATATTCAATACCTTTGCAAACGGGTTATCTTTTGGTTTGCCATTTCCACCAGTTAAACGACTACGAGATGACGGATCCAAACCCAGCAATGAGCCGAAAGTAACCATCTGTTTTGATGCTTCGTTTAAGACTGTTAAAGCCGGATTTTTTATAACTCCACCTTGATCATTTGTCATCGTAACCCCGAACATAGCAACTTCTTTTTGGGCTGAACGCCAGTTGTGGTAAGCAATACAGAAAGCTTCAACATTGTGCATATCAGTAATCCGAAGCACTTTGTTTTTCAGTAGTTCAGGAATCACTGAACGCCACATCATGGCTGCATGCTCCATTGGAGTGATGTACTCAGGAACCTCGATATCTGTAACTTCAGAAAACTCAGGAGCATTATGATTAAGCAGTCGCTTACCCTTGTTGCCTGATGCCTTTTTTGTCTCTTGAGGTTTTGGATTTCTGCCTCGCCCAGGAACAGTCGCAACTCCACTCATTTGTCAATACCCTGAATTTTTAATTTCGCGCACGTAAAAATGTGACTTGGGGGGCGGTCATTTAGGGGCAAAGGTCTGAACTTTTTGACTCCCCCTCCCATTCTTACTGTCTTCTTTTGCCGTTTTCTCTTGGTGGCACGGCGAACAAAGCGATTGGAGGTTAACTAAGTCATCCGTACCGCCATGTTCCTTGGCCACGATATGATCCACGTCTGTTGCTTCTACGATGTAACCATTGGCCGCACAATTCACACAAAGATAATCATCACGGCGCAACGCTTGCTCACGTAGCAATCGCCATGCATGTCCGTATCCACGCTCTGTGGTTGATCCTGATCGTTGTGGGCGTTTGTTCCAGTTGCTTCGCTTGCTGGCGTGATCATCACAGTACCCTTTCTGATCTCTTGTCTTAACAAGATTAGGGCATCCATATTCTCGGCATGGTCTTGACATCATTAGTCATCCAAAGATTGATGCTGATCCTCATCCGTTGACTCATCCGTAAGCAAACATATAAGTTCTTGAATGTGATGGGATTGGTTAGTGTTGATCTGCACTAACTGCTTTATCGCTTTGATCAGTTCGTTTTGGTTTACGATCAGTTGGTTGTTTTGCTTTAGGATCTGGTTGTTTTGTCCCAACACTTGAGAGAGCGTCAATTGCTCGCTGGATGGAACTGATTGATTGTTTTGCTCGGTCATGCAGCCATTTCCTCCGTTGTTCACAACCCTGACAATTTACAAACTTCATAGATTGATCCTCGAATTTGAAAAAGAAAAAGCCCCGCTATCACATCTGTGTTAGCAGGGCTTTGTTTTCCGTAATAAGTTCGGCAAGTTCACGATTAACGTAATATAAATTACTGAGGAATTTTATTTACTTATATATCCAGTATCAAAATCAACTCTTTGTATCAGTAACTGTTCCAAATCTAGCTTTATACTCTTCGTCTGTCATAATCGAAACAAATCGCCCTTCAACTACAATCCATCTTTTTGCTGGAACTAATAGATCTAAACCATTTGGTAATGTAACTAAGAAATGATCAGGATAATCTACGCAATATCCAAGATCTAAACCTAATTCATGACAAGCATTTAAAATTCTCATTCCTTCACGAATAAAATGGGATTTCATCTAATATTTATCCACTAGTTAAGTTTTAAGTATATTTTTCATAAAAAAGCCCGCATTAGCGAGCTTTTAATAAACTTAGTGAACTATTATAACTTCGCTCACTATAGCAGAAATATGCCATACCCTTTGTACAAGGTCAAGTTATGAAATTAATGAGCAGCTTGTGGGACAATTGCAATTTTTAATCCCAATGCACCAACCACTTTTGCAATCGTTTCATAACGAGGGCTTGAATCACCTGATAATGCTTTATATAAGCTTTCACGGTTTAAGCCTGTTTTTTCTGCAATTTCTTTCATACTTCTTGCACGAGCAACAGTACCTAAAGCTTGAATAAATGCCTCTGGATCATCTTCTTCCAAAATCATTGAAAGATAATCAGCGATCGCTTCTTCACTATCTAAGTGGTCTGCCATATCAAAGCGTTTAAGCCCAGAGATTTTAACCATGATCTAATCCTCCAATGTTTTAGACAATTCAATGGCTTTGGCTATATCTCGTTGTTGAGTGGATTTATCACCTCCACCTAACATGACAATAATCACATCACCATGTTGTATGTAATACATACGCCAACCAGGACCAAAGAATTCTCGCATCTCCCAAACACCCTCACCTACTGGCTTTGTATCACCAAGGTTTCCAGATTGAACTTTCTCTAAACGGCGAGCCAATCTTCGCTTGGTTGGGTTGTCACGTAGTCCATTTAACCACTGATCAAATTCATCTGTTAAAAGTACCTGATACATGACAACCTCGTTCTGCTTATTTATATTGTAGCCTATAGGCTACAAATGTCAATTAATCACTATATTGGATTTAGCTAATATTTGCTCCATTCGCAATTTGAACCGAAGACAAGATAGATCCAAAACAGATAAACATAAGAATACCAATAACTAAGACCTGAAATAAAAAATATTCTATCGCTAGTTTTTTGTCACGTTTCCATATTTCTGAAAACTTTATTGCTTCATTTTTTGAAAATTCTAGAAATTGAACACCTTTAACCTTTGGATATAAATAACGGTTGTAGGAGTTATTAAACTCTATGTACGCATTGACTATCCACAAAGCAAATGCAACCCATAGAAATATAGTAAAAATATAAAAAGGAATGTGATCAACTGCTAATTTCAGTACATTCGATTTATATAAAAAAAGAAACGCAATACCACCAAAAATAATTTGAGCGAGTATAGTTGTCATGATTTTGTTGTAGGCTTCTCGACCTTCCTCAAAAATAAACATAGTATCTCCTAAAAATCATTAATTTTCATAAAGTTAAAGTTATTATGTTTGCAAACATGGAGCTAAAGATAATGCTTATTTTTCGACAAAACAATATGCTTAATCTTTGATTTTTAATAATATTAATACGATTTTGCAACTGATTTCTTACATAGCTTCTGCTTAAATACCGAATATAAAGCGCCAACTTTTCCGAGTCGGCGCTTTTTTTTGTTTACAATTCTCTCAGTATTTTTTAGAAAAAAACGTTAAGCAGGCGCATTAAACCAATTCGGATTTGTCTCCATCAACTCACCGTTAGAAAAAGAAACCTGTCTGAAATTTTGGCTGACCAGTGGCTCGCCGTTTTCCCCTTTCAAGTTGTACCGTTTGCTTAGTTTCAGTGCAAGCTGATTAGAGCGAACGATTAAGCCTGAGTAAGTAAAGAAGTCATTTGGGTTTAAATATCTCAATGCATTCCAAACACCCATCATTTTAAAGTTTTGTTGGATGACAGCTTCTACTAATTGTTGCACAGCATGTTGATCTTGGCGTTGTAGTTCATTACTACGTGCAACCACGGCAGTTAGGTTATGCACATACTCAACGGCGAATGGTAAAACATCCTGTGGAATCTCATCGACTTTGTCCACGTCAAAGCGTTGATTAATCATTTTATAAACTTCAACTGTATTGAAGTTAGATTTACTGACTAAAACCGCTACGGCTTCTGCTAGCGGGATGCGATCGCGAATATCAGTCAAAGCTTGTGGTTTGCTTTCTTTTTCTAAAATATCTAGCACCCACTTTCTAAAATCTTTAGCAACTGGAGTACGGGCAAACATGGCAATCAGATGTGCGCCTCTTAATGAGAAAATTCGGTTATCCATTGCAATTAAGCCAGTCGTTCTAACGGTAGCCAAATTGACCACCGTTGTCATACTAGATAAAAACTCATCTGAGTAACGATTATATATTTTAGTCACTGATCGACTATCAGAGTAACCTAGAGCTTTAGCTAGCTCTGATGAAGTAATCCAAATTTGGTCATCGTTTTGTTGTATAGGATGAAATTGGATAGCGTTAAATGATAGACTATTCATGTCTTATCTCCTTGCAGGGATTAGATAGAAGCCTCGATTGCCGTCCAAAGTTCTCGGGGCTTTTTTGCACCTAAATTTAGGTGCATTGACATTAATTTACATGTACCTATAATTAGTGTCAAGAGCAAGGAGATAATCATGCAGAAACAGACAAATTTCATTAAAACGCAAGTCCGCTTACCTCCTGAATTACATCAACAATTAGTAGATTTCGCAGATGAGTTTGATTATTCGCTTAACAGTGCAATGATTGAATTATTAAAAAAAGCTTTGGAAAATAAAATAGATACCAGTGAAGAGAAGACTAGTGTTGAATCGAAGAACTCGGGGAGATCAATTTATTTCAATGACTTAAATTGTATAGCTGAGTCAAAAAATGAACCTCTACACGAACGTACAGCACGTGTTGAGCAAATGATTTCAAATCTGTTCTACCGCAATCCTCAGTTCGAGTTAATTAATATTGAAACTCTGAATAATGGAGAGAAAATTCGCTATTGGTACTCTATTCCAAGAAGTGAAAGTTTTAGCGATTAAAAAGCACCTTATGGTGCTTTTTATTTAATTAACTCAGAATTTCATTTAATTTAGTGTGTAAGCGCTCATCAGTACCAATATACTTAATTGGAATAGACGAAGTAAATGTGGAAATATTTCCGTCAGACTGTTTATGCTTCAAGTTAACCATTAAAGATGCTAATCTTACTAAAGGCTTGTCAGAGGTTACAACAACATAATTTTTATCAGGAAAGTCTTTTGATTTATTTAATAATAATTCGATTAAATTAATATCAAATAAAGCATTATAAACTTTTTCACTATCAACTTCAGAGTGTGGTTTTAATACATTTCTAATTGGGGAATCATCTTGCGGAGAAGATATAATTAAAAGACTACAAATCACAACAATATCTTTACGACTAATACCAATCTGATCAGCTACATCGATAATTTTCTCCCACTTATCAATAATTTTATCTATATTAGGGGAGGGATTTAACAATAGACTTTGTACATTTTTCAAAAAACTACCTCGTAGTTCGATAGTAGGTCTTAAATAATCGATTAATTTTTTTACATAGCAATCTAGCTCAATGTCCTGATATTGAACAATTGGAGTATCAGGCAAAATTTCATTAACCTTTGTTCTAGCCTCTGAAATTTGTTGAGTAATTTGTTCAAAGGTTAAGAAATTATTTTCATTTCCCTCCATTGCATATGGGAGAATATCTATTTGAACACACATTTCATTAAAGTCAGCCAACAAATTATCTCTATACTCTTGTTTAATATCATTTTTTAAAAAATATTGTTTAATTCTACTAATGAAATTCCTATCACCTAAAACCCTTGAGTTGGTCATTCCTATATTAATCGGCAACCAACCACCAGGAACTATACAAAAAACTTCAATTCTATTTTCAAAATTAAAGTCTAGTGAAATTTTTTCAGAATATTCTTTTGTTATAGGAGTTCGAATACCATTTTCAAATTTGAAAGAGTTTTTGATTTTTAAATTGATATCTAAAGTTATTTCTTTTGAATTATCTAAATATAAATCAAGACTATCTAAATCTAACGGTTCAGCCCTCCACTCCCTAAATACAATAGCCTTAGGACCTCCCCCACCTTCACGATCATTAGATGCAAAAACCAAAGCGCCTTCTTTTAGATCAAAAATTGTTTCTTCCATTTTAATTCAACAATTCTGAAAATTATTTTATATTACATATATCTAATTAAAAATACAAAATAAACCCATACCGACAATGCAACGCAGCCAAGCCACACTTCACATCCATACGTGCATCCATCTGACTGCGTTCATCTGTCACCATCTCAGCCCATGAGTTGCCATAAAAGTATCGGCCGATGATTGCATCCATCCAATCATCCATAATCTCAGACTGACCGAACATATCTAATATCAAACGCTGTACGGCGCGAGCTTCATTGTCATTGATTTGGCAGCTTATACGGCTGTTCTTGATTTTAGGTGGTTCAAAGTCCCCTGCGAGATAATCAACAATGATCTGTTGCTGTTTCTTTTTAGAGAGCTTCTTATACTTTCTCGCTTTGGCTGCGCTATCCATCGCGATCGCAATTGGATTAACAATGCGTCCACATGTACCCATTGCAGATAACATCCACGCACCGAACTGGTAGAGCCAGCCTTCCAAATCAAATCGAGTCCAATCCACACTTTGCAAGATATGTTGGTTTACTACTGCAGCATTCATTCTCTATTCCTCAAAACTTAGCAAATCGTTTAAATACCAACATGGCCGCATCTCGCGCATGTTCATTGGTTCGACCTTTCCAACCTGTCATTCGGATAAAGTCTGTTGCATGCTTTTTGGTGGCATTGGCTGCGGGGTGAATCATCTTGTAGGTGTAGCCCTGCTCTTTGCACCAGTCTTCCCAAATCTGAGCGTCTCGTTTTACAGATCCAACGCCTTGTGCTTTTTCACGTCCACCTGTAAACCAAGTACGTTTTCTAGCGTCTTCGATATACAAGCAAACGTTTTGCGCTCCCCATATGCCAATGTACTTTTGCACTTTGGTCATGGCTTGTGTGATGGATAGGCTTTCCACCTGTTCAAGTTCTCCGCCGTTGCCTCGGTCAGCAGCTACGGCGAAACCTGTATTCACTCCAGTATCAATCCCGATCAAGATTTTCATGCTTGCTTCATCCCTAACTCGATCTTGTTATTCAAAAACATGTGGTTCACTGAACCGATGTATCCACACCAACCAAATGTGTCGCTCCAGTAGGTCCATGTGCCGTTTTGGTTTTGCCAAAATGTCCCATCGTTTTCGATGTGTGTTGTGCCCTCAGGAATCATGCTGCCTCCTTCAAGTTGCCGCTAAAGCCGACTTGCTTCAGGTAGCCTTCCCATTTTTTGGCTTGGGTTGGGTTTTGTAGTTTTACGGCGATGCGTGCAGCCAGTTTTTCAAATGATTCACCCGGTTCGCTGTATTTGCCCGAAAATTCAGGATGGTGTGCCAGTTTCTGAGCAAAGCTCGCAATTTGTTTGTCGCTGAGCTGCTTTGGGTTTTCGGATGCAGTGGTTCTGCTGTACCCCGTTTTTTCAGTGTTTGAATATTTGCTTCGGTATGCGTTGAGCAACCAATCGGCAAAGTGAAAATTCATCAGTGCATCGCAAAGGGATCTGTCTTGGTTGTAAATTTCGAATGCGCGTTTTTCTCGTTCAGCCCATTTTGCGTTCAGGATGGTTTCTGGTTCGATGCTGTCATCCGCCAATGAAATTTCTTCACGAAGTTTTTTCAAGCAAAACCAGTCTTTTTTGTTTTTAGATTCTTCTTGAAGATTCTTTGGTAGATTCCGTGTACCACTGTTGGGACTGTTAGGTGGAATTGTTGGTACTCTTTCATGGGAAGAATGGTACTGTTCCATTGTTGGTACTGTTCCACTTTCGGTACTGTTTAAATCGGGGTTTTCCTGTTTAAAGAGTTCCGTTGTTGGTACGGTTTTATTTTCTCGTCCTGAAACGCCACACAAGCGATAAACTTTGACTTGTTTGGTTACTCCTTTTCTTTCACCTGTATCAGCAATCAATCCATCTTCGATCAATTCAGCGATGATCTTCATCACTGTTTTACGGTCGAGTGTGGTGTCGTCTCTTAGTCGGTTAATACTTGGGAAACAGGTATGGTCTTCTCCTGCTCGATCGGCAAGTGACAACAGTACTAATCGTTTTAGTGCTTTTAAGCTGCCGCTAGCTCGTTCAGGGAATTGAACATCCCATGCCCATTTGGTTGCATCTAAGCTCATGGGGTTACCTCTTTTTTATCGTCTACGCACTGGTGTATCTGCGTATCGAGTTCAGCCAATATTTCGTGGAGTCGGTGGATCACCCTAGACATGTCTATAGCTTCCCCGCGTGTGATGCGTCCGTCTGCCATCATTTCTTTAAATAGCGTGTAGACGTTTCCGCCTTTCATTCCAAAGGTCAGGACGAGATCGGTTAGTGCTGCATCTCGGCTTTCGGGTATGTCAGGCAGGTTGATTGCCACTTTGCCGTGTTGGGCATTGAGGCTTTGCAGTATTCGGTAGTCGTTGGTGAGTGCCATCAGTTTTGATGCTTCGAGTAGCGTCAAGTGATGGGTGTCTGTGTTTGGATTGACTTTGCTGTTTAGTACGGCGGGACTTTTGATGCCCATACGAGGAGCAAGTACCGATGCGCCGCCTTTGTAGTCATGCACAGTGTTATAAGCAGCATCTAATATGTTCATATCGAGTTCCTTTGAACGTTTTTATTAGATTGCATGCCTAATAATATTGTTTTGAATGATTGGTTCTCTTAGTTCAATCCAGATTTCTTCATATGTATTTGGGAAAATTTCTTTACGTGTACTTATTCCTTTTTCTTCAGCAATTACAGCCAAACGAATTTTGCGATCAGTTGGAATAGCCTTCCATCCACTTACAGAAGAAGGTTTTATTCCTAATAAACGAGCAACGGCGTTACATCCACCCAATGCATCTATAAGTTGGTTGTCTGTCATGTTTAGCTCCTAATTTTCAAACCCAATTATTAGGCATTCCTTATATTTTATCAATAGGAATGCCTAATTTAATTCGTGTTAGGATTGCCTAATTACTTGGATCAGATTATGAAAACATTAGCTGAACGACTTAGATACGCAATGGAAGTATTACCACCTAAAAGAATTAAGGGGGTTGATCTTGCTCGTGCAGTTGGGGTTAAACCTCCATCTGTAAGTGATTGGCTTACGGGAAAATCTAAAACAATGGAAGGTGAAAATCTTTTAAAAGCTTCTAAATTTTTAGGTGTAAGTGCCAACTGGTTGGCTTCTGGAATTGGTAACCCAACTGATAAAAACAAGCTAATTATTAAAAATGAAGAATTATCTAATATCTTGTATAGAGATTTAAGATTACATAAAATTCCTGTCTTTGATTATGTTCAAGCAGGACAATGGAAAGAAGTCTCATACGATGGTGCAACTCCACTAAGCTATACTTATACTGATTATATTGGTACAGTCCCTGAAGCAATTTTTTGTGTGATTGTACAAGGCAATAGTATGGAACCTGATTTCAAAGAGGGTGACATGCTAATTGTCGATTCATCAATAACTCCTAAACCCGGAAGTTTTGTTATTGCTCAGAATGGTTCACATGAGGCTACTTTTAAGAAATATAGAGTAGTTTCTCATGATGAATATGGACGTGATGTCTTTGAACTAATTCCACTTAATAGCGACTACCCAACGCTTTTCTCAAAAATGCATAACATTCGAATTATTGGTGTAGTGGTCAGACATATGCGAGATTTCAAATAGGGCAAGAGAGTATTCTCTTACCCTATTTATTTTTAAACTGTCAAATATTTTACTGTGCCAAGGGCGATTTCATAAGTTCGAATTTCATCTAAACAATAAACCACATGATGGCATGTATCATTTACAATCCATTCTGGATGCCCTCCATTAAATTTTTTCTCGGAGCATAGTTTTATTCTTTTATCTCCAAAACTATATGTTTCACCCATATAGTGTCTTGATTCTACAACTTTTTTTGCTAAACCCCAAATTTGCTTTTCTTTACTTTTCCCCTCTCCTCTAACCATATGCCCCCTGACGATATAGAAAGCTTTATCTATGGTATATCGGATCTTAGCATTTGCATTACCACCAATTCCTGCTGGTCCTTCTGCAGACTCTGCTGGTTTAACGCCGTAATCACCATAAATAATATTTAAATTTTCGTAAGTTCTTTTGATATATTGCCAAGAACTCATCTCCTTTCTTGGAAGAATATTTGTTTGATCTTTTGCGGCAGCTTTATCAATTGTTGTAGGCATCGAACAGCCAGCAGTTATAAATTGGCTATAACCACTTTTTGATAACAATTTAATAATATGTTCATAGTCATCTAAAACTGTATCTTCATCTGTATTAAAGAGAGAACCAGCATCAATCAAAATAACAACTTTATCTTTAGATAGAACTAGATCTTTAAGAATTGAATCAACATTATCTAAAAAATAACTTGGATCCTCACTATCTTCAATAGCCGTTTTATCTAGTCTAAAACAATAAAATGGGGCTGTATCAAAATGAACAGTTTTATAAAATTGTTTATAAGTCTCATTTTCCCAACGATCATAACCAATGACAGGAATAACTTTTACATTATTCTCAATCAATGAATGAACAACTTTGGAAATAACAAGCTCACCTGTTTCAATTGTACTATTTGGTTCCCAACGATAATTATCAATTAATGCATATTTATTTGATAATACACTTGCTAAATTATCACAAATTTCATCAAGTTGATCCTCAATAAGTGCTGTTGAGGACTCTAATCTTTTAGGGATTTTATCTTTCGTAGGATCTTTCACTAATGGAACATCCATTAATGGTATTACGCCTTCCAGCTGATCATCTTCAACTAAATGCTTTAAAGCTTTAATTTCACTTGGTAAAGCCTTTAGTATAGGCATATAAGAAAAGTTCATAATCATTGATCTCACTAAATTTGGTCAAACAATTTTTCAAACAATACCCTGACTTCACCTTGTCCGATATATTTGTGAAATAAGGTATAATTTCCTAAATCCTTTCTTAAACGCCCAGCTATGATTGCTGGATGTATCCTCAACTCCTTTGCAAGGATCTCAATATTTTCGTTACTCGGCTCAATATATGCTCGTGATCTCCTCCATACTCCTCTAGGTATAAATGCCTCCGAAGCTAGTCTATTTGCTTCAGCCTCTCTACGATCCTCTGATGAAACATCTAAATCATCCATAAAAGCATCATCAGAATCTAAATGTTTCCAAACATGAATAACCTCATGTAACAGAGTAAACCAAAAATTATCCACTCGATCATAACGAAGTGTTAATCCGATAATTGGTGTACCATCCTTATCCTTTAATGCAGCGCCATCCAATAATGTGCCTTTGAGATGAGGCTCTATAATTAAAATAATTCCCTTTTCATTTAACCATTGTCTTGCTAATAATGGACCTTCATTAAATCGACTTAGCTGTGCAAGCTCTCTAATTGATGATAAATCTAAACTGTCTATCTGAAATTTAGGAAATGTCTCAGATTTAATAGCTCTAGCTTCATTAATTATTCTAGCTAACCATGCATAAAGTGCATATTTTGATGTAACAGATTCAGCCTCACCAGACAATGACCTTCTAAATGATGCAGTACCAAAACTAAGACCTGCTTGCTCAATATAATGCTTTACACTATTTTCAACAATACTGGAGTTTCCCTTCTCAATTATATTCACCCAACCTCTTTTAAGCATTTCTTTCAATGGAAATTTTTTCCAATCAAAATTATCTTCGGCTGATGAATATAAGTCACTTTCATTTAGACCTATTAATGTTTCTACTGAAATTCCTAGACCTAAAGAAAGGTTCTTAATCATATCTACAGTAAGATTCCTCTTACCATTCAAAACTTCAGAAACTCGACTACTAGTACCAAAGTAAGGAATTAAATCAGCTTGCTTTAAGTTTTTTTCATGCATTCTAAATTTGATAGCATCAATAGGATTTGGTTGTTCAATTGGAAATGCCTTACTTTCGTAATCTTCGATTAATACTGCGAGTAAATCTAATTTATCACTTTCTGGTGATCCTATTTTTGGTTCCAAAGATATTAGAGACTGTATTTCATTCAGATATGCTTCATATTGAGCATTTGAACGAATAACTTTTAACTCTTCAAACATGATCTCTAACCCTTATTTCCATAACTACAGCAATTGATTGGGTAAAATTAATATTTAGTAAAATCGAATGCATTTGATCTCTTACATGAAATTCAAAAACACCCTTAGATACTTCTTTCGCACTCAAAGGATATTGATTTAAAACTTGTTCAGGGCATTTCCATTTGGCGTGCTTAACTTCAGCTACCCAACTGCATAACCAAGACTGAATTTCATTATTCAAAGATTTTAAGATAAGAAGCTTACCTTGCCCAATTAGACGCATGACTTTACTTTCTTCCCAATTTGGTAAAAATATAACACAATTAAATAAAATACCAAATTGGGAATTATATTAATTGATTAAATTTTCGCACATTGATAAAAATTAGGCAAGCCTATTGACTATATAATTAGGTTTACCTAATATAAATTAAGTAATCAATAAAAAAGCACCCATGAGTTCGAAGGCAGGGGTGCTTTGCAATTAAGCGAGATAAGTATGAAACAAAAGCCTATACACAGTCAAACGACACCTATCCTTTTTCAACATCCAACGGCGGCAGATCTTCGCCTGTCAGTTTGGAAAGTCATATACATCAACCTCAAAGAATTTAGCCGCTTTTCCCTACTCGCCTTTTTACTTTGGCTATTCATCCAATTTTGCTATCTAGTGATTGGAGGGTAAAAACAATGGAAATTAAAGAAGTTAGGATACACCATATTCCCGCTCAAAATGGAGTCGACCCAATTGATGTTTTCATCGCTTGGTATGGAGAACATAAATCTCAAATTACAATACGTTGTTGGGACTGTGCTTGGACTGGTTATCGTGGTTCACATTGGACAGAAAAAGTAGAAAAATACTTAGTAAATTGCGTAGATGAAGGAATGACAGACCACTTGGTTCAATTATTTTCAAGAACGCGTAGTGCTAAAGAAATTAAATGGCTAACTAAGATAATTGGAAATATTCACCAATATTTTAAATGTCTTGAATCGGAGGCAACTCCAAATGGCGACTAATATCAAAAGAATTAAACTCACCATCTTTGCTGAAAAATATTGGACAGATGAAGACTCTCGACCATGCCGTGCAACACTCATTAGCCATATCCAACGCGGTTGGTTAAGTGGAAAGAAAATAGGTACGCAATGGTATATCGAATGCACATCTTGGGGCGCACCTCTCTACTACAACAGCGATACACCCAAAATTGCATTGGAATCTCCACCTGTAACAGGCAATCCGATCGCAGATCGAATATTAGCTGAGATATGACATGACACCACGACCACGCGGAAAAGGGAGTCTCGACCTCCCACCCCATGTCGAGATTGATAAAAAGTCGAATGGTACGATTTACTACCGTTATATGTTGCCAAATGGACAACGCAAATCACTCGGCAAAGATCGTAATGAAGCTATCGTCGCGGCGATGGCTTTAAATGCGGCATTGGACAGACATCCTGATATCGTCGCAAAGATTCTAGAGAGCAATCGCAAAGTTACAACCAACATTCCAAACTTTGAAGATGGCTTAAAAGAGTTTCTACAACTACGATTATCTGAAAAGACCTATGCCAAATCGACATTGACCATTATCAATGCCAACTGCGATAAATACATCGAGACTTGGGGCTCGATCTATTGCAATGAAATCACTTTGAATATGTTGGCCACTTATTTAAAAGAACAAACGCCGTTCCAAGCAGAAAAGCATCGTTCTTTACTGATCGACATATTTAAATACTTCGTGGCAAATGGTTGGGCGAATGACAACATCGCCGAGAAAACCTTAAAACCGATTCGACCGAAGAAAACGCGGCAACGACTGAGCAATGAAACACTTGCTCAAATACGCGCTGTAAGCCCTGATTGGTTGAAGTATGCAATCGACTTGGCGCTGCATTCAACTCAACGCCGTGGCGATCTAGTGGCTCTGTTACGCACGGCGGTGAATGTGAAAGAAAATACATTTACCGTGTTGCAGCACAAGTCATTAAATTATGACAAGCAAATCTATATCGAAGTGGATATGCATCCTGAACTGGCAGAAGCTGTGGTGAAGTGCCTTGAAAATTCATTCCGTTTGAACTGCCCTTACCTCATTGCCACTCGTCCTGTTCGCATCACGGCGCATAACCGCGCTGTGAAGTTACATGCATTTGCTGTGACTGAAGATCACCTGACCAAGCAATTCCAAAAGTATCGGGATTTGTCGGGTGCATGTGATCACTTAGAGCCGAGACAAAGACCATCTTTTCATGATCTACGTGCGTTGGGTATTTTCAATATTACCGAGAAATATGGCAAAGCTTATGCTCAGGCATTGGCTGGTCATGCGACCGAAAAAATGACGGATCACTACCTACAAGGACATGAAGAACCAAAGCCTCAACGAGTCAGTTTTAGGTGATTTTTTAAATTCTAAACACGGCGATTTATTGTACTTATTCACATTAAAACCGAACGGAGTTCCCCGAAAATACCCCTAAAAGTCCCCGAAAACAAAAAAGCCCACTTTTTGAGTGGGCTTTAATATACTGTTTTCACAGTGAATTTTGGTAGGTATATCCAGACTCGAACTGGAGACCTCTACGATGTCAACGTAGCGCTCTAACCAACTGAGCTATACACCTAGAATGAAAAGCATGATATTCATTTTTTTGCATGATCACAAGTTTTTTTGATCTTGTTTGATCACAACCGCACAGTCTTTAAGCAACTTTTTAAATTGTTGTAGATCAGAATCATTCATTTGCTCTAAAAATACCATTTTCTGATAAAGCACAAACACTTGTTCAAATGGTTCTGAATTTTCAACAGTTAAAGATAAACGCTGCATCCACGTTTGGAAGGTTTCAACTGGCATTTTTTGCAAAGGTTTTGGAAGCTGTTTCTGAAACTTTAAAATCATCCGCTGATATGCCGCTTGTTGCTTACGGTGTCGCCACCAAGCAAAAAACAAATAAGTAATTAAAACTCCACTTATACTGACGATTAACACCACCACATAGCCATAAGTTGAATCAAGACCCAGTTTAGCCAGCCAATTTTTCTGTTTTTCAGCATCGTATCCTACAACCTTGCTTTGCCATTGATAGCTTAAATAATCACTCCAAACCCGTACATTTTTAAGAAACTTAAACTGCTGTAAGCGCCAAGCTTTCGCTTGCTGATCGCCCCAAATACGTTGATCTTGCGCCAGATAATCCTGCATACCCGTATCAATACGTTGCGGTGCAATCATTGCGGTTGGGTCTATCCTTTTCCACTTTCCATCTAAATAAACCTCACTCCATGCATGAGCATCTAGTTGACGAACCTCCCAACTTTTCGCATCAAATGCTGGCTGCCCTCCTTGGTAACCCGTTACTACTCGAGCAGGAATTCCGACATAACGCATCAGCATCACGAAGCTAGATGCATAATGTTCACAAAAGCCTTTACGACTGGAAAATAGGAACTGATCTATACGATCGCCACCCAACGTTCCCGGACTTAATGTGTAGACAAAACCATTTTTACGATACCACTCTAAAACAGCTTGCACATATTTTTCAGGATGTTGGTGGCTTTTCTCAAAAAGCTCGATGGCTAATTGTTGGGCTTTTTGATCTCGTGTTTCATCAAATCGGGTGTTTAGTTCAAACTGACGTTCAGCCAATACACTTGGCTCTGCGGTACTTCGTCCTAACCAGTGCATTTGTATCGGTTGATTTCGTTTGATCAGTTTTGTAGGACGAATACTATCGTCCTGATAGAGCTGTAAATATCGCTCTTGGGGAATTGAATATTCTAAACCCATAATCCAGTTGGCTTGTTCATCAGCAGGCAAATACTGATAAGCGACACTCCGTGCAGTGCTTTGCGTGTTTTTTGCATGTTGATTAAAAATACTACTGGTCCATGTCGCACCATCATATTCATCTAAAACTAAAGCACGCCAATACAACTCTTTACGGTTTGGAAACTGATACATGTCAGCTACAACACGAAAGGCTAAAGCAGTAGACTGAGATAAGCGCGCAATATCTCCGGGTGACATTCGATCGCTCATCCCCGTAACTGCTCGATCATTCTGAATCGGAATGGCCCAAAGCGGTGGTAAGCGCGGGAAGAAAATAAACAACAAAATAAAAAATGGCGTTGCTATAGCAATGAACTTAAAAACTTGTTTAACATCTTGTTTTAATTGACTGGAAGACAAAGTATTTTGATTAAACAAACCTGTTTGAATACGATACAAGCCCAATAAGCACATAACAAAGGTTGCAAGAACAATCATTGCCATCCAAAAAGCTTGGCTATGTAAAAGTAAACTTGCACCCACGAATAAGGCAAAATTAAATACAATCAATAAATCACGTGTACTTTTAGCTTCAAGACTTTTGGCAAATAGGCAGGCACTCAGTAAAGCAACACCAGGTTCAACACCAAGCAAACTTTGATAATGCAAATAGATCAGCGCAAATGATGCCAAAGCAAAAATAATGAGTAGCAGTTTCGGAAAAGGCTTTAAATTTTGTTTGTGATAGCGCCAAACCAAGATCAACCACACAATTCCCCATAAACCACTGAGCGAGGTGGGGATAAACGCAATCTGTCCCAACAAAATCAATGCGAGCACAGCTAAAACACAGAAATAAATTTGTTTTGTCATGCTTAGGCCTGCGCCAGTAAAAGTTTTGCTTGAATCAACTGAGATGAGCCTTGTCCACTTTCCAATCTAGCATGCGGCAAAATCAAGGCATAATCATCGCCAAACTGTTCACACTGCTCAATCAATCCCATCATAAAACTTAATTTTTCTTCATGGCTTTGTGCAGGTATCTGTTGATAATCAATTTCTAAATATTGATGATTGGCTTGGGCTTCAAACATTTTAATAAAAAAACCCTGTCCTCGCGCGACTTGCTTCCATGCCACATTTTGATAAGAATCCCCTTGCTGAAAAGTTCTCAGTTCACGAAATTCATCCAAACGATCGTTGGCATTGCTTGGCTGATTTTTATGTTCTTTTTGCCAATCATAAGCTTTCGGTGCAATCCACACTTTTTGCTTTAGATATAAATAGCTCCAAGCGCGAACCAATCCCAATGGATAAGTCGAATAGATTTTTATCGCATCAAAAGAATATTCGCCACGCTGTTGTGGGAAGAAATACAGTTCAAAACTTTGTTGCTTTTGATCTAAATAAAGATTTTGCTCTTGTTCTTGCCATTGAATCCGTAAATATCGAGCTGCATTCGATTTCTGTTTAAGAATAAGTTTGAGTATTAAAACCTGCCCCACTTGTCCGACTTCAGTGGCAACAACATCAACCTGTAAAGCATGTAACTGTTTAAATGTTAAATAAAAACTGACGCATAAAATTGCACTCATTAAAAAGCAAAAACCTAAAATCAAGTTATTGCCATAGTTAATGCCAGCGATAAAAGTAATTAAGATCAAAACGAGATATAAAAAGCCCTGCGTATAAACAAAAACTAAAATGTCTTTTTGTAAGAATGTTTTGCTGTGCTCTATCTGAAATCGTTTAGATATCCATTGCAATATCTGAGGCTTGAAGCGACTTCGCATGCATCTATCCTCAATTACAACACATCAACCAATGGCAAAATTTGTTTTGCCTCCACTTCGGTCAAGCTTAGGCGATGAGCTACTACAGCCACAAAAACAGCTTGTACATCGTCTGTGGTCACAAAACTACGACCTTCAACCAATGCATGTGCTTGTGAAGCCGCTTTGAGCGCCAATACACCGCGCGTTGACAGACCATGACGTTGTTTACGTGTTTCAGCAGCCAAATCTAAAATATAATTTAAGACGGCATTACTTAAAAATACCTGCTGAGCCAATGAACGCAAATGCAATATATCGGCTTGGTCAAATACCGCGACTAGCTGATGAATCAACACATGACGAGAACTTTGCTGTAAGAGTAATTTCTCAGCTTGGCGTGATGGATAACCGAGCGATAAACGCATTAAAAAGCGATCCAATTGTGACTCTGGTAATGCGTATGTCCCACTTTGAAATAGTGGGTTTTGTGTCGCCAACACCCAGAAAGGCTGCGGCAATTCATAATGCACCCCATCAACGGTGACCGCACCTTCTTCCATTGCTTCCAATAAGGCACTTTGGGTTTTTGGACTACAACGATTGATTTCATCGGCCAGCAAAATTTGAGTGAAAATAGGCCCTTTTTTAAACTCAAATAAATGTTCTTTTTGATTAAACATGTTAATCCCAATCACATCACTTGCGAGCATGTCATTGGTAAATTGAATCCGTTGAAACTGCAAACCTGTTAAGCGTGCCAATGCACTGGCTAATGTTGTTTTTCCAAGTCCGGGTAAATCCTCAAACAGCACATGACCACCTGCCAATAAACAGGTCAGCGCCAATTTAGTTTGTTGTGGTTTATCCAGAATAAGCTGATTCACTTCGAGCAAAAAACTTTTGATCTTATGCCCATACTGCTGAATATCTTGTTGTATTTTTTGATTTTGCTGATTGTTTTCTTGAACTGAAACTTTTTCCAGACCCCACATTATTCTATCCCCCAAAAATAAAACAGTGTATGAATCAACATACACTGTTTTAGATTTTTTTCAAAGAAATCAAATAATTTCTATTTCTAACAAGGGCATTTCTTCATCCCACCGCCCGCACTTGGATAGCGCGAATCAACACAATGCCGATAAAAAGTTTTAGCATCCATTGGGGTTAAATCAGGATGGTGTGTTTTCATATGCTGCACATAATTTTCATAGTCAGGGACACCGACCATTAAACGAAAACTCTGTTGCAAATGCTGCCATAAAACCGCGATTTTCGACCAGTTTCTTGGTGACAATAACAAATGTTTTTGCGACATGATGGTGAATTTAATGATCTTCACAATCACTGCACTTCCTTTACGAGCAATTTTAAAATCCATCATCACTCTCCTTTGATACTGTTTGCAGTCATCGGCGTTTCGGTATAGACCGCAGGTGCTTCATTGGCTGTTGGTGTTGGACTTGCCAAGGCTCTCCGAATCGCGCCAATCGAGGCAATAATCATCACAATAGCAACAATCATAAAGAACGCGCACAGCCCAGCATTGATCTGATTTGACAATACAATGGTTTGCATCTCAGCCACTGATTTTGCAGGTGCAAGTACTTCACCACGTGCAATCGCATCCGAGAAACGATTGGCTTGAGCAAGGAAACCAATTTTAGGATTGTCATGGAAGATCTTTTGCCATCCAGCGGTCATTGAAGTAATGATCAAGAAAACAGTTGGTACAATCGTAACCCAAACATATTTTTCTTTTTTCATTTTAAATAGAATAACCGTACCTAAAATCAATGCCATCGATGCAAGGATCTGGTTACCGATACCAAATAAAGGCCATAAAGAATTAATACCACCAAGAGGGTCAACCACACCTTGATAGACAAAGTATCCCCAACCTGCAACCGCAACAAATGTTCCGATTAAATTCCCAACGAATGAACTTGAGTTTTTCACTGCTGGAACAACGATACCCACCGTATCTTGCACCATGAAACGACATGCACGTGTACCGGCATCTACCGCTGTTAAGATAAATAAGGCTTCAAATAAAATCGCAAAGTGATACCAAAATGCCATCATCGAACGATTATTAAAAATTTCCGAGATGATATGCGCCATACCAATTGCAAAAGTTGGTGCACCACCTGTACGCGATAAAATCGAGCTTTCCCCCACTTCATGTGCCAACACAGTCAACATTTCAGGGGTTACCACAAAACCTAAATTTCGTACCGCTTCCGCAGCAGTTTCAACACTTGTTCCCAAAACAGCTGCTGGTGCGTTAATGGCAAAATAAATACCCGGGTCTAAAACAGTGGCACAAATCATCGCCATAATACCGACGAATGATTCCATCAACATACCACCATAGCCAATCACACGAATATTGACTTCGTTATCAACCAGTTTTGGGGTTGTGCCTGACGCTACCAAGGCATGGAAACCTGAAATCGCACCACAAGCAATGGTAATAAATAAGAAAGGAAATAAACTTCCAGAAAAAACAGGACCCGTTCCATCAACAAAATGCGTCACTGCTGGCATTTTTAATTCAGGCATCGCAAATAAAATACCGACTGCAAGACCTGCGATCACACCAATTTTAAGGAATGTAGAGAGATAATCACGCGGTGCCAGTAACAACCAAACAGGTAACACTGAGGCAATAAAGCCATAGATAATCAGCCCCCACGTTAGCTGTGTTCCAGTTAAGGTAAAAAACTCACCCCAATAAGGATGTTTTGCAACATCGCCACCAAATACAATTGCCGCCATCATCAGAACAAAGCCGATGATCGAAACCTCTGCAATTTTCCCGGGGCGCAGATAGCGCATGTATATACCCATGAAGAGAGCGATTGGAATGGTTGCCGCAATACTAAATACCCCCCATGGACTTTCGGCCAGTGCTTTGACCACGACTAAGGCCAATACGGCAAGGATAATCACCATCACGCCTAAGGTACCCAGCATGACGATCACACCAGCAAAGGTGCCCAACTCCTGTTTTGCCATTTCACCCAATGAACGACCGTCGCGTCTGGTAGAGATGAATAACACCAAGAAATCTTGTACTGCACCTGCGATGACCACACCCACTAACAGCCAAATTGTTCCGGGTAAATATCCCATTTGTGCAGCTAGAATAGGTCCAACTAACGGTCCTGCACCTGCAATTGCGGCAAAGTGATGACCAAATAAAACGTATTTATTGGTTGGCACATAGTCCAGACCATCATTCAAGCGATGCGCTGGGGTCAACCGTTTAGGGTTTAACTCAAAAACTTTAGTCGCGATAAATAAACTATAGAACCGATAAGCAATGCTATACACACAGACCGCAGCAAGGACCAGCCAAACTGCATTGACATGTTCACCTCGACTCACTGCGAGTATCCCAAATGAGATAGCGCCTACAATGGCAACCAAACTCCATAAAAGTTTGGAGGGAAGCGATGATTTTGTTTGTGTTGTTTCCATTCAGAACCTCTCAAATACATAACTTTTCGTTAGTTGTTACATGGCTTTCCATACCTATATTTTCTCTTCGGAAATATCTTCGTAAGTTTATCGTTTTTAAAAGTTGACTTATCTAATACTTTGGCATTAAAAAAGGGGATGATTTTCATCATCCCCTCGATAATCTTATCGTTAGATTCGATTATGCACGTTCTAAATAATCACCAGTACGGGTGTCTACACGAACGCTTTCTTCTTGCTGTACGAATAATGGAACACGTACTACCGCACCTGTTTCTAATTTGGCAGGTTTACCACCACCACCAGAGGTATCACCACGTACACCTGGATCAGTTTCAATGATCTTAAGAACCACGAAGTTAGGTGGGTTAACGGTCAAAGGTACGCCATTAAATAACATGATGGTACATTTTTCATTTGAGTCGTCTTTTAACCATTTCGCAGCATCACCCATTGCAGTTTTATCTGCAGCGATTTGCTCGAAAGAGACAGGATCCATGAAATTCCAAAGTTCGCCATCGTTGTAGAGGTAATCCATTTCAACTTCTACAATATCAGCCGCTTCTAAAGAGTCACCTGATTTAAACGTTTTTTCTAATACTTTACCAGAACGTAAATTACGCAATTTTACGCGGTTAAATGCTTGACCTTTACCTGGTTTTACATATTCATTTTCCATGATTGAACATGGGTTACCATCAAGCATAACCTTAAGGCCTGCTTTAAAATCATTTGTAGAATAATAGGCCATGAAAGGCGCACTCCAAACTTAAAACTCAACTTTATTAATGCTAGACTACAACACACAGGCGTAGTCCTCACACTATTTTTACGTATGGCATGATAAACTATTTACATCAAGAGAAAAACTGGCAATCACAACTCAGTGATCTAATTACCGATCCTTTAGAGCTGTTAAATCTGCTTGAGCTATCTACCGAACAGTTATTATCTGGGGCAATCCTCGCCTCTGAGCAGTTCAAATTACGTGTTCCTCGTGCATTCGTCGGGAAAATGAACATAGGCGATCCTTTAGACCCGCTCCTACTACAAGTCTTACCGCATCATTTAGAACTAGAAGAACATCCTGCATTCGTTACAGATCCATTAGGTGAAGAAGCGGCTAACCAAATGGCCGGCGTTTTACACAAATACCAATCACGGTTTTTACTTACCCTCACTGGCGCATGTGCGATTCACTGTCGCTATTGTTTTCGCCGTCATTTTCCATATCAAGAAAATCTGCCTAAGAATGATGATTGGATCAAGATCAAGCAGTACATTGAGCAAAATCCGAAGATCAATGAAGTCATTTTAAGTGGCGGTGATCCACTCACACTTAGTAACCGAAAACTCGCTTTATGGCTAGAACGAGTCGCATCTCTCCCTCAAATTAAAATACTGAGAATTCACTCACGCGTTCCGATTGTTATCCCCAACCGCATCGATAAAGAGCTGATTTCTATTTTAAAAAACAGTAGGCTACGCATAATAGTAGTGGTACACTCAAACCACGCAGCTGAGCTTGATGATTTCACTTGCTCAAAGTTATTACAGTTATCATTACATCATATTACCGTGTTAAATCAGGCGGTTTTACTCAAAGGTGTGAATGATTCTGCAAAAACGTTGACTGAGTTGAGTAGCCGTTTATTTGAAGCAAGAGTGATGCCTTATTACCTGCATGTTTTAGATAAAGTCAAAGGTGCTCAACATTTTGATTTAAGGTCTTCAGAGATAGACCATATATACAGTGATGTATTAGCAAGTTTACCGGGATATTTAGTTCCAAAACTTGTGAGGGAAATTGCGGGCGAAAAAAATAAAACACCGCTTTTTGGGGCTCAAACATTCTGAGATTGATAACACAATGATGAACACAGCTTTTTCGGATATTTTTCAAATTCCAACTGTACTAAGACGGGACAAACTGAGTTTTTGTGACACAAACACCAAAAGTTTGAATGAATGGATTTCCAATCTATCCATCATGCAATTGGGTGATACATCCAAAGCACTCTTTGCCGCATTATTAGAACTGAGCGAGTTAGAATGTTCTGAAACTTTGCGTTTTGATTTAGTCCAAGTGCTACACCCGACCATTGAAAATGTTTTAGGCAGTTTAGAAAAGAATTTTTTCAATCAAGGTGTGATTAGCTCTGACCGCAATGAACATATCATTGAACTTGCGATGTTATTGCGCTGCTACTTTGCAGCGGTTTATATCAATATTGTAAGACGTAGCAATGAACAGTTAGACCAGCAAAAGTTCTCTATATTTGCACTCAATCAAAAGAAGAACTTGCAAACAGCAAGAACACTGGCAACGTTTCAATCTTTACAACAACTAACCCAACTCTTATACCAACAACATATGTTGTATAGTGAACCCGTTGCAGGACAATGGCTCATCGCACATCAACTCTATGATGCCGCTGTTACACATAGATATCACCATACCAACTTAGATCAAGTTCACGGGACATCGAGTTCATTAGGCAATATTTCTCAAGCCTACGCCCAACTCATTTTGATGGATATTTTTAATACCAATCAAATTCGCCAATCTGAAATACAAGCGCTGTTCCAGTGTAGTTTTGACTGGGCGAAGATGGTTCAAATTCTACCCAAAGAAACAGACTTAACCAAATATGTGGTCGATACAAGCAAAGATCACCCACCGATTTATAATAAAAAGCAAAGTTCTGGTTTCCTACCAAATATTTTTATTAGTACGCATAGCCTATTGGATCATGTCACAGCCACCCTACATAAAAATGCAGAATACGTGTCCAAAAATGAAAAGGTCTATCTCACCCCTGCTTTAAAATTTCATGTGCAGACGATTTTAGGAACCATCGCAGAGCGTCGCCATGAACGTTATGAATACAACGCTCAACTGCATATTTGTTTCGGTCTATTGACCGCACATTTTTACCTGTCCAAAGCAAAGAATTTTTCAGAAACATTGTTTTTAGATCATAGTTATGGACTACAAAATGAATCAAGGTTCATGTCGGCTTGGGACAAAAAGAATACAACAGAAAACCAAGAATCTGCGATTCAGCGCTTAAACCGTGAGAGCAAAACGGTCTATCAGGCAGATATATTGGATATTAGTGTCAATGGTTATCGTATTAAGTGGTCTGGAGATGCACCCAAGAACTTAAGAACAGGTGAATATATTCTCGTCAAAGAAACCTCACATGGACATTGGCGTGGTGGTGTGATTCGCTGGCTCAAACAGTCCTCGGAGAAAAGCTTAGAACTGGGTTTGGAAGTACTAGCGCAAGAAATTTTCCCTTGTGCTGCACGCATCCAAGCCGATCTGCATATCAGTAATTACCATCCAGCACTTTTATTAAAAAACCAAAATTTGGATGAAACCAAAACAACTTTAATATTACCAGGTTCGCAAATTTTTCGGGAACACCAAGCTGTTCATTTAAGATTGGGGAAAGAGGAAGTCAAAGTGTATTTATTAAACGCGCAACTCATTACCCAAAGTTTTGTTCAGTTCGAATTTGAACTACTAAATGATGAAGAACAACCTGTTCTTCGTCGATTTATGGCACAAAAAAATATGGATAAAATTGATCAAGACTTATGGGAAGCATTGAAGTGAGAAATTCTTTACTCTCTAAAAAACTAAAACGGACTGAAACTCGTTTACTCATCATTGATGACAATCAATTACGGTATAATCAAATTTCGGCATTATTTGCGGCTCAAGATCATCAAATTCAAGCAACCCTACTTGATGACCTTAAAGCATTTGAAAAGCAACTAAACTTAGCTTGGGATATTGTAATTTTTGGTCGTGCATACGATTTAAAAATTGAACAAACCCTATCGCTCATTCAAGCCTCAGCACAGCCTAGCTTACCGGTTTTATTACTTGAGCCGGATGATTATCAGGCTGAACAATATCAGACCTATATTCATAAAGGTATTTATGATGTCTTGAATCTCGAATCGCCAGAAAAGTTTTACATCAACATCGTTCGCACACTTTCCTACAGTCGTTTGGTTCAAGCTGAGCATCGTTTATTAAGTGAATTAGAAGCAGCTCAAACCCAAGCCCAATCTCTAGTTGCAGAAAGCCACAAAGCCGTTGCGATCTTACAAGAAGGCATTCATATCGAAGTAAATGCCGAATACGCAACGCTATTTGGTTTTGACAGTGCCGACGATCTAGTTGGTTTACCGATTCTCGATGTTTTACAACCTGAAGATTTGAGTCAGTTTAAGTTACGTTTCAAGAAAATTTCACAGGGTCAGTTTGAACAAGCACGCTTTGAACTACGTACTCAGAATCCAGTCATAAAAAATAATCCGCTACACGTTGAGTTCCTCCCTTCTGGCAATGAAGATGAAATCCAACTCAATATTGAATGTGAGACAACACAACAATCTGTAGCTGCTGCGGTTCCAAATACCACAGCAACTGAAAAGAGTTCGAGTTTGTTTAATGCGTTACAACAAATTAACCGCCAACTCACAAACCACCCAGCCAATTCAAATGCACTGGTACTCTTTAGTCTAAATAACTGTCCAAATGAAGTTTTTCAAAAGGATTGGCACGCGACAAAAGCCTATTTCTCCAATATTCCAAACTTCATTAAAGAACAAGTGAGCGTTCCTGTATATCAAGTCGATACTGCGCTTTATGTGGCTTTATTCCAAGCAGAATCTAAAGTGGTATTGAACTCGTTATTGATTAGTTTGAACGGTCTGCAAAAGCCACAACTACTGATCACTGAACAATACAACTTCCCATTACATTTAAAACTGGGCTATTGTGAACTAACCAAACAGATTCCTGACGAAGCTCATTTTGAACGCATACTTTCTAAAGCATTCTTACTGGCGCTACCTGTCTTTAACACGCCGAAGATTGATACCAATATCGGTTTAACCACTGAACATATCCCTAAAACAGTTCAAATCAGCCTATTACAAGAGCTGAAACAGAAGTTAGATACAGGTGATATTCATCTAAAATATCAGCAAACTTATGACAAACAAGATCAATACACCCATACCTACGAAGTTTCCAGTGGGTTTATACATAACAACCAATGGCAGGATTTAAGCGATCTTGCTGATTTAAAAGATGATCCTGAGCTGTCCGTTCAATTAGACCGCTGGATATTGGTAGAAGCATGTAAACAATTACATAATTTCATTACCCAATATCCAAAAGCAAAACTGATTATCAACCTGAACCATCACATCCTATTAAGTGATAAAAAGCTTCCTGAATTAGTTGCAAAATTATTGACCATTATTGGAAGCAAACAAGCCCATCCAATTATTTTGCAGTTCTCCGAGCAAGCTCTGCAACAGAACCTAACACAGGCACAGCCGCAAATCGCTTTACTTCGCCAATATGGTGCTGAAGTTGCTATTCGTGGTTTTGGCAACTCTATTTATAGCGATACGATTCTTCAGCAAATTGACACCCAATACGTCAGTTTTCACCCGACATTATCAAAAATGCTCGCATCAGATAAAGAGATGGTCGCTTTACAAGAAAAAGTACTGCATTTCATTGCCCAGAAACCTGTTGAAATATTCTTAAATGAACTGAATGACATGAACTTATTTGCAAATGCATGGAATGTAGAGAGTCGTTTCTTACAAGGTAATTACTTTCAGAAGAAACTTGATCGCTTAACTGACGTACAAGATCAATAAAAGTCCTCCCTCTAGCATGCAATACTGATCTATTAAATACTTTTAGAATCCCCCTTTGATAAAGGGGGATTTCTCCTCTCTTTTTAACAGGAAGGTTGAGAGAGATTTAGAAAATACAGACACAAAAAAACGGGCATATTGCCCGTTTTTTGTTTTCTTGATATTAACGTTTGATAGAACGTGACATACCAGAAAAACGTTGTTTGAATTTGTCGATACGGCCGCCAGTATCCACATTCTTTTGTTTACCAGTATAGAATGGGTGGCAAGCTGAACATACGTCAAGATAAAGCGTTTCTTTACCTAAAGCAGATTTAGTTTCAATAACGTTACCACATGAACAAGTAGCAACTAAAGTTTGGTATTTTGGATGAATATCGGCGCGCATGCTCGATGCTCCTAATTAGTAAGAAAGGCTTAAGCTGTTATCGCAATTGATCACTCTCAAAACGAGGAAAGCAAAGTGTTTTACACTTGCAGATCAACACCACAACAGACCATTTCTTTTGACTCACCGAGACTCTAAAGGTCAGAGCAAAGCCAACAAGTGCCGAGCATTATACGCCAACAAAATAGATTTAGCGAATTATTCTTGTCTTGTTTTCGACCAATGATTGGCAATTATCCCACAAACCATCAACTGGATTTGATGAAAGATCATAATTGGCAACACAATCATACCTAGAGGTTGTCCTATAAATAAGATTTGCGCCATAGGCACCCCACTCGCCAAAGTCTTCTTTGAACTACAGAAAAAAATTGTCGCTTGATCCGCTTGATTGAATCCTAGCCATTTCGGTACATACAAGGCCAACAACATCACAATGGTGAGCAAAACTGAGCATGCAAGGATCAAATACAATAGTGTTAACCCACTCACTTGCTGCCACAACCCAGCAACTACGGCACTGCTGAACGCCCCATAAACCACCATTAGAATAGAGCCTTGATCAAATACCTTGACTAAACTTGGTCGTTTGAGCATTGCAGGAAAAATATAAGGGCGTAATATTTGACCTAATATAAATGGGACTAATAATAATAGTGTGATTTGAATAATTGACTGAGTTGGATCAAAACCATGTTGGCTTTGTCCAAGAATAAAATAGCTGACCAAAATAGGCGTAATAATCATACCAATGATATTGGAGAATGACGCACTACATACAGCACCTGCGACATTACCTTTGGCCATCGAGGTAAACGCAATCGAAGACTGTACTGTTGATGGCAGAAAACACATAAACAGAAAACCCCAATACAACTGCTGTCCCAAAAGCGGCTCTAAGATCGGTCGGGCCATGAGGCCAATTGCAGGGAAAAGTAGAAAGGTAAACGCAAAGACGAGAGCATGCATCTTCCAATGCAGCATGCCTTCAACCACAGCTTCACGCGACAACTTTGCACCGTGTAAGAAGAAAAGTATCGCGATAGCAACGGTTGTGAGAATATTAAAATAAGATGCGATCTGGCCTGAAACTGGTAAAAATGTTGCTAGTACAACCATCGCAACCAAGAGTAATGTAAAACGATCCAGTGCCAAAATTTTGAACATATCTTATTCCTACTCACCCACTAAGTACAATAAAGCCCAATACAATATTGTTGACCATTTGATCGACATATCATACTGGGCTATATAAATAATGCTAGCGCTTTTAAATGAGAAATCTTCAGCTTAAGATGAATTCAAATTAGTTATTACGTGCATTTTGATCCTGTTGAATTAACTCAATCTTATAACCATCTGGGTCTTCAACAAAAGCGATAACCGTTACACCGCCCTTCATAGGACCTGCTTCACGCACCACTTTCCCGCCACGCGCTTTGATGTCTTCACATGCCTTATAAGCATCTTCCACACCAATCGCGATGTGTCCATAAGCATTACCAAGCTCATAGCTCGAAGTATCCCAATTGTGAGTTAACTCAAGTACGGTATTGTTTTCTTCATCGCCATAGCCAACAAAAGCAAGGGTAAAACGCCCTTCTTCATAGTCGCGTTGGCGTAGCAATTTCATACCAAGTACCTCAGTGTAGAACTTTAAAGATTGTTCTAAATTACCTACACGTAGCATCGTATGTAACATGCGCATCGTTATTCACCTGTCTGTTGTGTTGATGGTTTTTCATGCTCGCGTAACAGCTTTGCAACCCAAACCACGAGGATTAAAATTGGTACCCCAATCAAAGTCGTCATTAAAAAGAAATTCGGGTAGCCCATATTGCTGACCATCGTGCCCGAATAGCCACCCAATAATTTCGGTGTTAATGTCATTAATGAACTAAAAATAGCATATTGAACCGCTGTAAAAGAAACACTGGTTAGGCTCGATAAGAACGCAATAAATGCTGCGCCAGCCAAACCAGCAGCAAGATTATCCACCACAATCGCAAAATACAACCATAAAGAACTATACTGTTTGATGACTTTACCCTTGATTTCGACATCTTGAGTAGACTGAGGATTAATCAGTGGTAAAGGATCAATATTCACATCCAGTTCATTTCCGACGCTGTGGTTAGTATTCGACTGATAACCATGCGATATAGATAATATCGACTGATCGCCATCCAACACCGCAACATCAAGTTGCTTAGATGGTGAAGAAAGCAATTGTTTCGCTTCAATCACAGTGCTAAAAACACCATTTCGATCTAGTTTTGCATCAAAATTTTGACCATCCAAATCAACCACAATTTTTTGTGTCGCGGTTAATGGCTCACCAAAATACTGTCCTCTCACCACGATACTACCCGATTGCTCATGTAGAGTGATTTCATTATTACTAGTGATGGGCAACATCTGAATTTGTGGTTTTTGTGCATCTCCAACCAAATAAGGTTGTGAAATCGAGATCGGTTTTTCATGCACTTTATCGAGATAAGATGCAGTGACTTCAACTTTGTTCGCTTCACTCAAAACAGCGGGTGGCACTTGTAACTTCCAGAAACCCACTTCATCCGTTGGTACTTGATAAGACTGACTGCCGACTTGGACATGAACCTGATCTAATGGTTTTCCAGATTTTACTAAGCCAATAAAAATCAAATTGGTTGAACTTGCAAGCACTGCACCGATAAACATCAACTTCATGATATTCATTCGTTGTGCCAGCAAACCACCTAAGAAACCACCAACTAAGCTAAACAAGACACCATAAACTTTAACTGCTTCAGCAATCTGCTCTTTACTAAAGTTCAAGTCTTGATAGAACACATTGGAAATCACCCCTGCGATAATATCAGAGATTCGGAAAAAGCCGATGAGCAATAACAACACCAACGCGAGTTTCACGCCATAACGTTTAAAGAAATCTAGAATCGGCGCGACCCATGTTTCTTTCGCCATCTGTTGGTTTACAACACCCATTTTGACCAGTCCAAAACCGATCAATAAAGCACAGGCTGTCGCTGTTAAAAACCTCAACGCTTCTAAGCCAAATAATGCTGCTGTGTCTTTAATCGCTGTTGCTTGAATCAACGCCTGTGTAAGTTGACCAGAATAGATATAAGTCATCACAAATGTGGCGACTGCGATAAAAAAGACAAACACCAAACGGTAATAATCTGTTTTCTTATAGTTTTTATAAATACGATTGACTAGTGGCTCACGTACGACCAGTGTGGTTACAATCCCGATCACCATGACAGCAGCCATGGTCAAATAGGTATATTTCCAAGCTTCGTAGATATAGTTGCCTTTAGCTGTACCCAAATAAGCAGCCAAGAATAAAGCACCTGCACCTGCAACGATCATCCCAATACGATAGCCTGCATTATAAGTCGATGCCAATACTGTTTGCATTTCTGTTTCAGCCAACTCAATACGATATGCATCAATCACAATATCTTGAGTTGCCGCAGAGAAGCCCAACAGTACCGCACCTGCTGCCATTTGAATTAAATAGCTTTGCCCCAGTGCAGGGTCAGAAAAAGCCATAATACAAATCGCACAGATAATCAGGCATTGTGCGATCAACAGCCAAGCACGGCGACGGCCTAATGTTTTGGTCAAAAATGGAACTGGCAACTCATCAATCAATGGCGCCCAAACAAATTTAAATGAGTAGCCCAATGCCGCCCAACTAAAAAACGTCACCGCAGTTTTATCAATACCAGCCTCTCCTAACCATAAAGATAAGCTAGAAAAAATTAAAAGGATCGGTATACCTGCTGAAAAACCAAGAAAAAACATAATCAGCGCACGGCGATCTAAAAATGCTTTAAATGCAGCCGCCCAACCAGAGGCTTGAGTCGTCATTGCTTATTATTTTCCAAAATGTTCAAATGTGCCTATTCAATCGTTTCTTGCCTCAGCTTGCAAGTTGCTTTATGCAATCATTGTTTTGTTTTGTCGATAAAAAACACAAGTTCGCTTGATCTTTAGACCCAAAACTGTATACCTTTAATTACTTAACTTTCGTTTCTTTGTTGGATAGCAATAGTGACCCAAAAACTCGACCAAATGACTGCAACAACTTTATCTCTAACACCAACAAACACGATTAAAGCAAATACCAATATTTTTCCAAATGCTTTTGAACAACCCGATATACAACCAACACTGACAAATACAGCTTTGCGCGCTGACCAACTAACGCATATTCCAGATTTAGCCAAAATCCCAAGCTCGACTAAACGCATAAAACCGCTGAATAACTTTTTAGGTCAAGATCGCGCGCGTGCTTCAGTTGAGGCTGGGATTTCACTCCCCTATTCGGGTTATAACATTTTTGCAGTGGGAACAGCAGGACTGGGTAAACGTACCATGATTAAACGTTTACTACAGCAACACGCCAAAACCATGCCGACTCCTGATGATTGGGTCTATGTTAATAATTTCAAAAACCCAAGACAGCCACTTGCTTTGCGTTTTCCTGCGGGTCAAGGTACAAAGTTCCAAAATGCACTACAACAAGCATGGCAAATCAGCTTAAAGCAATTGGAACGTCGCTTTAGCGCAGAGAGTTATCACAATCGTATTGAGCGCATTCGCCAAGACACAGGCGAAGTACAACAACAGGCATTGGTTGAACTCACCAAAGAAGGTGAAGAACTTGATCTAAAGCTCATTTCTCGAAATGACAAACATGTCTTTATTCCGATGTTACTCAAGAATGATGAATATCACGAGTTAACACAAGATGACCTAAATACGCTCACCAGCCAAGAACGAGCGGATATCAAATCAAATCTCCGCTATATGGAGAAAAAATTAGACCGTTTAGGTCTACATTTAGGTGATTTAGAAGATGATGCGCGAGATCAAGTTTCGACTTTAAATCGTGATATTGCAACACAAGTGGTGATGCCACGGATCAACCAGATTCTAAGCCGACATAAAGAGGTCGAACATCTCGAACAATATTTAAAACAATATGCTGATGACATTATTAATAATGTTGAGCTTATTTTAGAACAAGAGGAAGATGATTTTACCCCTGCTTTATTCAATCGCGTGCCAGCGCGCTATCAAGCAAATGTAATTACATCAAACAAGCCAAACAGTGGTGCGCCTGTCATTTTTGAAGACTTCCCAACCCATTACAATTTATTGGGTCATGTCGAACAGTTAACCCATAATGGCACCATTACCACAGATTTCACTTTGATCCGTCCTGGTTCATTGCATCGCGCCAATGGTGGTTTTCTATTACTCGAAGCTGAGCATTTACTTGAACAACCTTATGCATGGCAAGGTTTAAAACGTGCCTTAAAATCAGGAAAACTCAAGCTTTCGTCTTTGGAACACATGCTAACTTTAACGGGTAGCATTTCGATTGAACCCGCGGCAGTTCCTTTAGATATTAAAGTAGTTTTACTGGCAGAACCTGAAATTTATTATGAAATTTTAGAAATAGAGCCTGAGCTTGGTAGTGTTTTTAAGATTCGTGCTGACTTCACCGATACATTACAACGTAATGACAGTAACGAACAGGCTTACATGCAATTGATCGCCGACTATGTTCAAGCAGATAAGCTATTGCCCTTTGATCGTTCTGCGTTGGCCGCATTGTTGACGGACTCTAGTCGCCAAGCTGAAGATCAAAGCTCCTTGTCATTACACGCTTCGACACTTGGTGATCTCATTCGAGAAGCCCATCACCATGCCTTTAAAGCGGATGACAAGCTAGTTACCAATCATCACGTCAATCAAGCCCTGCATCATCGCCAATATCGCTTGGGCTATCTCCGTGAGCTGTACTGGCAAGATTTATCGCGTGGAACGCAATTGATCGAAACCTCAGGACATCGTCTAGGTCAAATCAATGCCCTCTCCGTAATTCACTACGCTGATGTTGAATTTGGCTTGCCTTCTCGCCTCACTGCTTCAGTTTACCAAGGTGGCGGCGATATTCTGGATATTGAACGTAGCGTAGAGTTAGGTGGCTCACTTCATGCCAAAGGTGTGTTACTGATGTCTAGTTTCCTCAAAGCGCATTTTGGGCGTGAGCAAATTCTACATTTCTCTGCCGCACTCGCTTTTGAACAAAGCTATGGACAAGTCGATGGTGACAGTGCCACCGTTGCGGAATTGTCAGCTTTAATCTCGGCGATCTGTCAGATCCCAATTGATCAATCTTGGGCAATTACAGGATCGATGAACCAACTGGGTCAAGTTCAACCCATTGGTGGTGTCAATGCCAAAATTGAAGGTTTCTATGATGCATGTAAGTTGCAAGGTCTAACTGGCAAACAAGGGGTGATTATTCCACGCCAAAACATGCAACATCTGATGCTACGTCAAGACGTAAGTGAGGCTGTTCAAGCGGGGCAATTCCATGTACATGCGATTGATACCATTGATCAAGCCTTAGAAATCTTAATGGCGCGCCCAGTGGGGACATTAGACAAGAAAGGAAGATATAGTAAAAACTCCATCTATGCTGCCGTAATGGAACAACTGGAATATTGGCAAGCGATCGAAGATGGTGATGCCGTTGAGGATGAAACGCCAAAGAAAAAGAAAAAGCGGAAAAAAAGTAAGAAAGACAGCAGTGCAAGCAAAGCATCTGAAGAGGTTTTAGCCGAGACTAAAACCCTTAAATCCTTCGCTAAAAAGCGACGTAAATAAAGAAAAAGCCATGTTCCCTTGAGGAGCATGGCTTTTTAAATCTCGAAGCTATGAAATTTCAATCGCCTTAAGCAACACCCTGTAAGGAACGTCCACCTGGCAATTGGGCAAAATATTGTTTAAGTGCATCAATACAACGATGTACTTTTACTGGATATTGTTCCCGCTTGGATGTGAGTGCTTGTAAGGTATAAACAGGTAGTTGCCAATCTGGTAGGACTTCAACCAATGAACCGCTGATCAGTTCTTTTTGAACATCCATATATAAAATACGCGCGATCCCAAGCCCCTGTTGACACAGTGATTTCGCGACAAAAACATTATTTGTACCTAAACGTGTTTTCATATCAACATTCACGACATCGCCACTTAAACCATGACGAAATGAAAAGTGCTGAACGTTTTGCATCAAAGTGATGGGCAATAATTCATGATGACATAAATCTTGCGGATGAGTAATTGAGGGTGCTTGGTTCAAATAACTAGGTGATGCAACTAAAACCTGATCGACACGCGCTAAAGGAACAATCGTTAGTTGAGGATCATCGACTTTTAAACTCATACGTATCGCAATATCAATACGTTCTTCAATCAAATCAATATAGCGATGGTCTGCTTCAAAATGAACAGCTAGACCCTTATGCGCTGACATCCAATGAGAAAGTGCTGGAACGACATGTAATGCACCTAGCTCAGGCGTAGTTGCAATACGTAAATCGCCGACCAAATCATCGCGCAACTCATTGATTCTAATTTTGCCACGCTCAGCCGCAGCCAACATTTCTTGGCAACTAAAAAAGAATGCCTGTCCAGCCTCTGTAAGACTGAGTTTTCGTGTTGAGCGATGAAGTAATGTGACATCCATTTCTTGTTCTAATGAACGAATTTGTTGACTGACCGCACTTGTTGTTATTCCTAAATCCCGGGCGGCTCCGCTAAAAGAGCTTTTTTCTACAACGCAAGCAAAAACCCCCATTGCACGCAATTGATCTAACATAAACTTCCCTCTCAATTTATTAATATGCTTATTGTTCTAATAAAAGCAAACATAATAAGTATACAGAGAAGTCTATTGTTAGACTAGAGATTATTAACAATTTGTTGAGGGTTTGTTTACGTTATGAAACTAGTTAGGGAGTACTGTTGTTGGGTTAACTGGCTTACCATCCAACCGTACTTGGAACTCCAACATGACACGTGATGCTCCTGAAGAACCCATCTCTGCAATTTTTTGTCCAGCAGTCACATTTTCGCCGCTCTTCACCAACATTTTGCTGTTGTGCGCGTAGGCAGTAATATAACCATCAACATGTTTAACCAAGACCAAATTGCCATATTCTTTCAAGCCATCCGCAGCATAGACCACTTGACCATTTGCAGCAGCAAAGATTGGATCACCTACATTGCCACCGTAACGTGTGCCTTTTACATTACTTGCCAAATTAAAAGTTTGAATAATTGGACCATTTGATGGTTTAACCCAACGTAAGCCAGAGGCTAAAGTAGATGGAGGGTTGACAGGCACGACTGGAACAACAGGTCGTTGGGTCGGTGGTGTAACTGTTTGGGTTGGTGGGGTAACAGGTCGTTGGGTAGGTAAATTGACACTTTGACGCTGAATCGGAGCTGTTTGCGCCATTGCTTGCGTCGATGTAGTCCGCTGCGCAGCTGAACCTTTCAAGCGCAATGATTGGTTGACATAAATTCGATATGGCGGCGCAATATCATTCAGCGCAGCAATATCTAAATAATTCATGCCATAACGATTTGCGATACCACTCAAAGTATCACCAGAGCGAACAGTATAATAGTTGGGTGCGTGTGTATAACTTGCACCACCGCTCACCTGTGGTTTAGATGCACAACCTGTTACAACAGCCGCTGTTGCAACCGCCATAGACAATACGATTGTTTTGATCATTTTTTGTGATTGAAAAATCGAGACATGGTTTAAGTGCATCTTCGCCCTCATCGAAAAATCCTTAATCTATTTGCGCCCTAGAGTACCAAAAAAGTGAGAAAAAACGAGCATTCACGCACGATCTTCACAAAGTTATAACATTCAAGTTATTTACCATTCACATGATTATGCAAATTGTCTAACACTGTGTAATTGGTTGCATCCATTTGAATAGGTGTGACACTGACATATCCACTTGAAACAGCAAAGAAGTCTGACTGAATCTGACTCGAAGCCTGTTGAGGATCAGTTACTGCCTCACCAGCTAGACCGATCCAATAAACTTGTCGCCCACGTGGATCAACATGACTACTAATCGGTTTTGACTGCGCTCTGCGTCCCTGATAAGTGATTTGAGTGCCCTTGATCTGTTTAACATCTGGAATATTAATATTAAAAATATGACGTGGCGGTAAAATTGGCAAGCCTTGAGCAATAAAATCATGCACCCACTGTGCTGCTTGTGCATATTGTTGAGGGTGGTCGTATGCGCGTACATTTGCTCCTGCTAATGAAACTGCAATAGCAGGATGTTTCATTAAGCGCCCTTCAAACGCTGCGCCCACAGTGCCTGAATATAAAACATCATCACCCAAATTCGCCCCATTGTTGATACCACTGACCACAAGATCAAATTCGAAATCAAAAAGTCCATTGGTCGATAAATAAACACAATCTGCAGGTGTGCCATTCACTGCCCAAACATCTTCGGAAATCTGAATAGGACGTAAAGGACGATCTAGGGTCAATGCACTTGAGTAACCACTCCGCTCACTTTCAGGGGCAACCACAACAACTCGACCTAAAGGTTTTAATGCTAAAGCCAAAGCTTGGAGCCCAGGTGCGAATACACCATCATCATTTGCAATTAAAATATTCACTAAAATCCAGTCTCTCTCATTCGCGCTTGCTGCTACTTCAACCATGTATTGATAACATGTCAATAGCCCGTCTACTACACAGTTTTTTCAATTGAATTATTCATTGAATTATATATATTTATTACTTCATAGTATTAGAAATTTATACAATCATGAGACATTTATCTAAATTTATTCGAGTTTTTGGGGTTGCTTTCTCACTTTTAACAGCGCAAGCAATTTATGCAAATGAAGCGGTTTCAGTTCAAGAAGCAAATGCATTGATCAAAGATGATATCGCCAATGCGCAAGTGCTGATCGAAATGTGTCCAAAATTGATCGGTAAAAATGCCCAGTTCGACCAGAACATTAAAACCATCATAGCGTCTTACTTAAGTGGCTATTCTGACAAATCAGCTTCACTTGAAAGCTTGCAGCAAGATGCCGAGTTCAAAGATTTGTTAAAAGATGCACGAGAAGCGACAAAAGAAGTTGACCGAGCTGAGCAAAAGACAGTGTGCCAAGAAGTCGTAGATTTTGAAGCGTAATAGAATCGTCTATTTGTGGTTTTAAATATTAAACTTCTTTCATACATGCATACATCCCTTTTATTTCACCTCATAGGAGAAATAAAAGGGCAAATAATGATGATAGAGGTCGATTTAAAACCACATTTAGTTCAACTCTGGCAACTTAAAAATACAATGAAATTACCAAGCATCTGGCTCACGAACCATATGGATAATGTTGGCTGGATTTGTAATCCATCCCCCTCGAAAGCCCTCTGGCAATGGTTCAATTGCATCGCAACGAACAACACCAGCATCACTAAGATGTTTAGCCGCCTTAGCAAAATCATCCGTAAATAATTCGAGCCAAATCTCGGCTTGGCTCATCTCTGGCGCGATATCAATCCACAATTTGACTGGACCGAATTCGAAGCCTACGTCCGCTCCCTTTTCTGTAATTTGCTTTAGACCGATAACATCACGATAAAAAGCAACAGTCGCTTCGAATTGATGTGGTGGTAACTTCAATGCGATGTCAATACCGCCCTCAAATTTGGTCGCCATACCCTGCTCCTTATCAAGTAGCACTCCTGTGATCCCTAACAGGCTTGCGTAGCTACTAGACTCAAAGTCTGCTGCTGTGAAAAACGAAGCTTGCGCAGAGTGACCACAACGCCACATATTTATTATTTAGATTGCTAATCTGCTGAAACATTCTGAAAAGTTAGTCTCATCAGACGTGATATTTTGATTGTTTTTTAATCATGTCGTAGAATAAATCGCAAGTCAAGCCAAGACCAAAAGCAACTCAACCTAGCGATTAAACTCTTTAATTTTCGAAGATGAATCAATTATTAAAGTGCCGCAGCGGTTCAACACACCGAGCCTTTAAAACCACATTTCCTCCACTTTCCCTACAGCAAATATACAATTTTATTTTTCTTCTATGCTATAAGTTATTCAAATTGTTTAAGTCTTAATTTGAGTTTGGTTTGTTATGAAGAAAAATGTTTTTAAAACACTAGGTTTATCATTGCTTATTGCCTCAAGTGCTTTAACACCAGTTGCATATGCAGCAAATGCAAAACATGAGTCAGAAAACATTGAAGTGACTCCTATGTCGCAAACAACAACGCAAGAAGAGTTAGCTGCAATTTATGTGCTTTCTGAAATTTGTCCAAGTTTAATTGACGAAGATAAGAAGTTTACACAAGGCTACGAACGCTTGGTCAAAGAATACTTACCAAAAGAATCTAAAGCCGTTGACGCCCTCAATAAACGGGCAAAAGCAAAAGATTTCCAAAAATTCCTCGTCGAAGCGCGTAAAGATGCCAAAGCTGCCGCTGATGAAAAGAATCGTCAAATTTGCGAAGATGTTCGAAATTATTAATTCAAAATAACCGCATCAACGTATCAGGTATGAGCAAATAAAAGTCCCCGATATGTATTAGTTACAATACTGTATGAAAAAGCCGACTTCCCCCATAGAAGTCGGCTTTGCTTTATCCTAAAATGCTAGGCTCATCCGTACCATACAAGATATTGGAACCACCTAGAATGACTAGAAAAAGCGCTATTGCTGCATTACTACTTTTGCCAAGCTTTTCATATGCAGCAACTGTCCTATCTGCTCCACCAGAATTAAATAATAAATCCTATGTATTAATGGATTATGAAACAGGTCAGATCCTCGCTGCAAAAAATGAAAATGAAAAACTTGCACCTGCCTCGATGACCAAGATGATGACCAGTTTCATCATTGAACAAAAATTACTACAAGGCAAACTGACCGAAGAAGAACAAGTCCGCATGAACGAATCGGCATGGTGTCGTGGAAGTAGTGCTGAGTCTTGTATGTATGTTCCATTAAATGGTTCTGCAACTGTGCTTGAAATGCTGCGCGGCATCATTGTTCAATCTGGTAACGATGCATCAAAAGCAATGGCTGAACACATCGCGGGCAATGAAGGTACATTTGCTCATATGATGAACCAAGAAGCTAAACGTCTTGGCATGACCAATACCAACTTTATCAACTCAACAGGTATGCCTGCTGAAGGTCATTACTCGACTGCAAAAGATATGGCGATCTTGGCGCAACATATCATTAAGGATAGCTCAAAATACTATCCGATTTATTCAGAAAAAGAGTTTACCTATAACGGTATTAAACAAGGTAACCGTAATGCGTTACTCTACACTGACCCAAGTGTAGATGGTTTAAAAACAGGTCATACCAATGAAGCAGGATTCTGTTTAACCACATCAAGTAAACGTGGTCCTATGCGTCTGATTTCAGTGATCTTCGGCACACCAAGCATGAACGAACGTGCCAATCAAACGCGTGCGCTCCTTTCTTGGGGCTTTGCAAACTTTGAAACTGCAAATGTACAGCCTGCTAACCAAGCCATTGCCAAAGCAAAAGTTTGGTTTGGTAAAGAAGATGACGTTCAAATTGGCTTAGCTGAAAACTTCAATGTCACCATGCCAAAAGGACAAGCTGATAAAATCAAAACTCAGCTCGTGGTACAACCACAACTCAATGCACCTTTGGCGCAGGGTCAAGTGATTGGAAAATTGGTTGCTAGTCTTGATGGTAAAGTCATTGCCGAAAAACCACTTGTTGCGTTAAAACCAATTGAAGAAGCAGGTTTCTTTGCACGTATGATTGATCATATTAAATTATTCTTTGGTAACTTATTCTAAATCCTCATTTTTGAATAAGTGAATTAAGCACTCTGACTATTTAGTCCGAGTGCTTTTTTATTTTATAATTCCGCTATCTTTTATGTTGATGCCCCTTATGACCAAGAACATTCGCGCTTATTTAGACCAAACACCTGATATTGATTCTAGCTGTTATATCGATGACATGTCTGTCGTGATTGGTGATGTCAAATTAGCTGAGAATGTTTCAGTATGGCCATTTGCCGTGATTCGTGGTGATGTGAACTCAATTCAGATTGGCAAAAACAGTAATGTGCAAGATCATTGTATGTTGCATGTCAGCCATAAAAATCAATCTAAACCAAACGGTTCACCTTTAGTGATTGGTGAAGATGTGACTGTTGGGCATCATGTGACTTTACATGGTTGTACTATTGGTAATCGTATCTTAATCGGAATTAATACCGTTGTTTTAGATGACGTGATCATTGAAGATGATGTGATGATCGGTGCTGGTAGTTTAGTGCCGCCACGTAAAGTCTTAAAAAGCGGTTATCTGTATGTGGGTAGTCCAGTACAACAAGTCCGCCCTCTCACAGATAAAGAGAAAGCATTTTTACCTTATTCGGCGCTGAATTATGTGAAAGTGAAGAATGATTATAAAACCAAGTAACCACATAATTAAGAGATAACAATGATCAAAACATCGAAAAAACTCTTATATTTGGGTTTTATTTTACCTTCGCTTGTTGTTTCACTCATATTTTTAGTCATCATATTATTTTCTACTATTAGTGAAATATACTCTGGCGAACATGTTATTACTCGGTATATTTTCAGCATCACTGTATTAGAAGCAATATGGTTTATCATCACCAGTGCAATAGGTATGTACTTATTCATACTTCTGTTTTGTGGTATTCAATCCATCATCTATTCTTTTTTGATGAACTATATCATTTTCCCCAAAGTAAAAAGTCATTTTAGAATAGTGTTAATCAGTGGTGTACTCGGTGGGCTATCAACAACTCTACCAGTATTGTTCCTTTGTTTTTATTCTGCTTTATATGGAACAAGTGATTCTTCAAATATTTATAATAATGAAATTTTAATCATGCTTGGTCCCGTATTTGGTTTTGGGTTCGTAATAGGCCTGTTTTCAGGTTATTTTTTATTAAAAGCATACAAGTCACAAGAAAAGGCTTTAACCTAGCCATCTTGCCCCAAATTTTGTAGAATACGTTTTTTAAAATCATGGTGCTTTCTATGACCGCTTGGACACCTCATGTCACAGTCGCCACTGTTGTCGAAAAAGACGGACGTTTTTTGTTTGTCGAAGAACACAGCGAGGGCTATGTACATACCGTGTTTAATCAACCTGCTGGTCATGTTGAATGTGATGAAACCATTATCCAGGCAGCAATTCGTGAGACCTTAGAAGAAACAGGTCATCATGTTGAAGTTGATCACTTACTCGGTATTTATACCTATACGCCACCGATGTTTCCTGATCGTACCTATTACCGTTTTTGCTTCTTGGCACATGTCACTTCAGTTGAAGAAAATGCACAACTAGATACAGGCATCGTTGCTGCGGTATGGATGAATGTAGATGAACTACAAGAATCAGCACGTGCGCGTAGCCCATTGGTTTTAAAAGCTGTTCAAGATGCCCTCGCTGGCAAAAAATATCCTTTATCGCTTATTTATGAGCACCCTTTCTCTCCCTCATTAACCCCTCATTTGGATGCTTAATCCTATGCAACAACGTGTCATCGTCGGTATGTCTGGTGGTGTAGATTCCTCTGTTTCTGCCGCGCTTTTACTTCAACAAGGATATCAAGTTGAAGGTCTTTTCATGAAGAACTGGGAAGAAGATGATGGTACGGAATATTGCACAGCACTAGAAGACTTGGCTGATGCTCAAGCCGTTGCAGATAAGATTGGTATCAAACTTCATACCGCGAACTTTGCGATGGAGTATTGGGATCGTGTGTTTGAGCACTTCTTAGCAGAATATGCCGCTGGTCGCACACCCAACCCAGATATACTCTGTAATAAAGAAATTAAATTCCGTGCTTTCCTCGATCACGCGATGACTCTTGGCGCAGATTTTATTGCAACTGGTCACTATGCGCGTCGCGGTGCAACGATGCAAAACTCACGTGGTGAAACGTATGCACCGTTATTACGTGGTGTAGATAATAATAAAGATCAGACCTATTTCCTCCATGCAGTTCATGGTCGTGAAATTAATAAAACATTGTTCCCTGTTGGTGAAATTGAAAAACCTCAGGTACGCAAAATCGCAGAAGAATTAGATCTCGCTACAGCCAAGAAAAAAGATTCAACAGGGATCTGTTTTATTGGTGAGCGTCGTTTTAGTGATTTCTTAAAACAATACCTCCCTGCTCAAGCTGGAAAAATTGTTTTAGACAATGGTAAAGAAGTTGGTGAACATCACGGCTTAATGTACTATACGCTGGGTCAGCGCGGTGGTATCGGGATTGGTGGTATGAAGGGTGCACAAGAAGGTGCATGGTTCGTATTACACAAAGATATTGCCAATAACCGACTGGTGATTGGACAGGGACACGAACATCCACTCATGCAAAGTACACAGCTTTGGAGTGAGTCGATTGATTGGGTTGCTGGTGAACAAGAAATTCCGAGCACAGGTTTCCGATGTACTGCTAAAACGCGTTATCGTCAGTCGGATCAAGCATGTACAATTTACCGCGATGAACAGACAGAAAACGGAATTCGTGTTGAATTTGATGAATCACAAAGAGCCGTTACCTCAGGGCAAAGTGTGGTGTTTTATTCAGGAGAGGTCTGCTTAGGCGGTGGTGTTATTCACCATACCAATGCACCTCAGCCAGATTTTATTTAAGGACATTGGAAGCGAAGCATGGCGGAGTTCCCCTTTCAGCCCACTCAAGCGTTGAATGTTAGACAAAACCGTGCTTTGGCATTGGCGGCTGTCTTTCAGGCAACTCAGCTTACGCATATGACGGCGATGGCAGGTCAACAAAGTATTGGTGACAGTGGTAATTTCTATTTAGAACTACTGATCAAAGCCAGTTTAAATATTCGTCCCGCCAGTAATAGTGCAACGCAGACTTTAGATTTTTTTAATCAACTCGCTGATATTTCATTGGGCTTAAAAACCCTAGAAGGCTGTATTACTCAGCCTTTTAATACCGCGCCTAAATCAAGAGTTCCTAAACTGGGCACTGCCAAACTTCCAATGTCTTATGCAATGGCACTATTGCAGTTAGAAAAGAAAGTTTACAGCAACCCAGAATATGTAAAAATCATTGAAAAAGCACAACAAAAAATCTTAAAACAGTTGTCTTTTTTCGATAATAACTATTTACACCCAAGTATTATTGCCAGTTTAGCGCAAACTTATGTTGAAACTGCGGGTCAAATTAATCCACGGATTTTAGTCCGTGGCAATGCTGAAGCCTTCAAAGATATGAACCATACCAATCGCATTCGAGCTTGTCTGTTTACCGGCATACAGCTTGCACACTTATGGCGACAACTCGGTGGCAGTTCGTGGGGTATGATTTTTAGCAAACGTAAATTATTGCACGATATTCAAGCTCTCGCTCGTTTGCAGTATCAGGTGGTTTAAACCGATGCTACAACGAATTTATTTTTATGCCTTTTATGTACCCTCTCTAAATCTCTCCCACAAGGAGAGACTTAAATTTAAGGAATCTGTATGAATGCTTTAACCGCACTCTCACCACTTGATGGACGTTATGCAAGCAAATGCGATGCACTACGCCCTTTTTTGTCTGAGTTTGGTTTAATCCACGCTCGAGTCACAGTTGAAGTGCGTTGGTTACAAGCACTGGCAAATCGTGCAGAAATCATCGAAGTTCCAGCATTCTCCGCTGAAACCAATGCCGCTTTAGATGCGATTGTTGCAGACTTCTCAGAGCAAGATGCCAACCGCATTAAAGAGATCGAACGCACCACCAATCACGATGTAAAAGCAGTTGAATATTTCCTTAAAGAAAAAATTGCCAACATTGATGAATTAAAAAATGCAGGTGAATTTATTCACTTTGCATGTACGTCAGAAGACATCAACAACTTGTCTCATGCATTGATGCTTAAAAATGGTCGTGAAGTTTTAGTTTCAAGTATGAAGCAACTTTTAAATGCGATTTCAGCTTTGGCAACTACACATGCTGAACAACCAATGTTGTCTCGTACCCATGGTCAAACCGCTAGCCCAACTACATTGGGTAAAGAAATGGCAAACGTTGCCTATCGTTTAGCACGTCAGATCAAGCAATTTGAAAATGTTGAATTACTTGGCAAAATCAATGGCGCAGTTGGTAACTACAATGCTCACCTTTCTGCTTATCCAGAAATTGACTGGGCAGTGCATGCACAAGCATTTGTTGAGTCTTTAGGTTTAGCATTTAACCCATACACCACACAAATTGAGCCACATGACTATATGGCTGAATTGTTTGATGCATTACGTCGTTATAACACCATCTTGATCGACTTTAACCGTGACGTTTGGGGTTATATCTCGCTTGGTTACTTCAAACAGAAGTTAAAAGATGGCGAAGTGGGTTCCTCAACGATGCCACACAAAGTGAATCCAATTGACTTTGAAAACTCTGAAGGTAACTTAGGTATTGCCAATGCAGTATTGAGTCACCTCGGTGAAAAACTTCCTGTTTCTCGTTGGCAGCGTGACTTAACTGACTCAACTGTACTCCGTAACATGGGTGTTGGTTTTGCACAAAGCTTGATTGCTTTTGATGCATGCTTAAAAGGTGTCGGCAAACTTGAGCTGAATGCACAGCGTATTAATGAAGATCTAGACCAAGCGCAAGAAGTGCTTGCCGAGCCAATTCAAACCGTTATGCGTCGTTATAACGTTGAAAAACCATACGAAAAATTAAAAGCATTGACGCGTGGTCAAGCAATGACACGTGACATGATGGTTGATTTCGTGAATGGTGATGAACTATTACAAGTACCAGCAGATGAACGCGCGCGTTTAGCAGAGCTTACACCTGCGACATATACAGGTAATGCGGCTGAACAAGCAAAACAAATCAATGATTTGATTAACAAAATCTAAGTTTTTCAGAAAATTAAAAAAGCAAAGCCTCGGCTTTGCTTTTTTGTTTTAAAATAATAAGTCCAAGCTATATCCCCAAATGAATAAAAACTCAGTGTATGGCACACTAAGTTAAATCGCATCATCCACTGTCAAGACAAGTCCTACACTGCCGACTACTATCGATTGAAATAGGCTTATTTTGTAAGTAGATCAGCATGGCAAAACAGACAGAGACTAGATACAGCGAATATCACCGTAACAACCTGATTTTCAAGGTCATTGATTCAGGTCCTATAAATGGAAAACCCGTCATTCTTTTACATGGCTTTCCAGAAACTGCGCAAAGCTGGCAAGCAACCTCTAAGATTTTAAATCAACATAACTTCCGAACATTTGCTATAGAACAACGTGGCTATAGCATAGCAGCGTCTCCCAAAGGGCGTTTTCAATACAGCATCAATGAATTGGTTGCTGATGTAAAAGCATTCATAGATCTACAGGGACAACCTGTTTATGTCATCGGCCACGATTGGGGTTCAATTGTGGCATGCGAACTCTCACTTCAATATCCAGATTTAGTTAAACATCTCACATTGGTTTCCGTCCCTCATACTGGTGCATTTCTAAAAGCGATGCTAAGTAGCACTCAAATCTTCACTTCTTACTATATTGGCTTTTTTCAGTTGCCGTTTATCCCTGAACTGCTATTTAAGAGATCTAGATTTCTAAGCAATTATTTATTAAAGAATTCAGGCATGACTCCTGAGCAACTAAATGATTTTAATCAATACTTTATTAAAGAAAATCGTATTGGCACAGCTATTAACTGGTATCGCAGTATGCCACTGGCCCCTATTGGCTCAACCTTTAAGAAAGTCAAAGTTCCCACTCTGTTTATTTGGGGCAATAAAGATATTGCCATTGGCAAGAAAAGTGCCCAGCTCAATAAACAGTTTTTTGCAGGCCCTTATGAGGAAGTACATCTAGATGCGACTCACTGGATTCCGTCCCAGAATGCCGAACAACTGAGCCATTATTTTCTAAAAGCCGTAAATTAAGGAGAACAGGCATGCACCCTAAACAACGATTAGAAAATCACTTTCTAGAACAACGCCGTGTCCAATTTGATTTTAGTCAAACTCCTGAGCACTGGATCTATGACAACCCTTTTGCCACTCATTTAATTAATGCCGTTCATTTAATTTTGCCAGTAGGTGAATTATGGATGTGCCGTTCCTTTAATGAAGCACTGCCTTATGTCACAGATGAAAAACTTCGTGCCGATGTAAAAGGATTTGTGCATCAGGAAGCTCATCATGCCTCGGCGCATAAAGTTGCACAAGATTATTTAAGATATTATGGCTATGAGATTGATGAATTTATTTCTTCTTTAGATATGATATTCAAACAACTCAATACTTCTCCCCTTGGCTTAGTATTATCAAAAAAACTAGAATATCGTTGGTTAACCATCCGTGTAGGCATGGCATCAGCTGTTGAACATTTTACAACCATGCTTGGTACTTGGTGTTTAAATGACAAACCATGGCAAAATAAAACAGCAGATGAAATTATGTCTGATCTTATGACTTGGCATCTTGCAGAGGAAGTAGAACATCGTAGTGTAGCTTTTGATTTATATATGCATTTATGTGGTGAAGAAAATAAAATATTGGCTTATCTACAACGCCAAATGATCATGATGGCTGTAGCACCTGTATTCACACTTTCGATTTATCAATGCTTTAAAAAACTAGCACAACAAGATAAGCAAGCAAAATCATATAGCAGCTATGGACTCATTCGTGCTCTAGGTCAAACGGTCATCGAAAATGCGCGGACGAATCAAGTACCAAGTTTTTTAGCAGTATTCTTTAGCTTAAGACACTGGATTAAGCCAAATTATCATCCTTATTTCGAGGGCGACACCATGAAAGCATTACAAGTTCTAGAAAATTCGCCAGCAGTCAAATCTTTAAGTAAACTACGTGTTTGCTAATGGCTTAAATTATTAAAATGCTTCCTATTTTTAGGCACTTTATAAGTGCCTATTTTTCCAGCTCAATATAAAACGATCACAAAAAAACCTTATGTATGTCATAAGATTTTAAAATACTAGACTTCTTTCATAAGTATTTAAACCTTTTATACTTCTCTCATCAGGAGAAAGAAAAGGAGTTTATGAAAGAAGTCTAATGTGCTATCTATTTGAAGTGATAGTTAGAATGATCAAATTCCTCTAAATCATTTTTCATATACTGCATAGTCCAAGGATAAATAGAAACATTAACCTTATTTTCATCTAAATAGTAACTTGAACAACCACCTTGATTAAATACTGTTCCATTCAGCTTATTTCGTAGTTTATGATTATATTGATCATCAGCAAAATGTATTATTTCAAAACTATTTAATTTATTATTCAATACAAATTCTATTGCATTTACAGCATAATTAATTTGATTTTCAGCAGTAGAAATTAAGGAGTTATAACTAATACTATTTGGCCCAAGAACCATAAAGGCATTGGGAAGATCTTTAATCATACACCCTTTATAAGCTTGTACCGTATTTTTGAGCCAGACATCATCCAGCAAAGTGCCATTTTTATTAATAATACGTTTTGCAATCGGAGGTTTTGCAACTTCAAAACCAGTACTCCAAACAACAATGTCTAATGGGATTTCTTTTCCATCAACTAAAATACCATTTTTGGTGATTTCTCTAACACCTTGATCAATGAGTTCTACATTCTCTGCGGCCAATGCTGGATAATACGTATTTGAAAATAGAATTCGTTTGCAACCCATTGTAAATTTTGGAGTAACCTTTTCACGTAATACAGGATCTTTAATCTGATAATGCATCCAGTTAATCAATCCTTTTCCTAATACCTCTAAAGTCTTAGGTTGATTTACGCTTGAGCTAAACATATCCATAGAAATACTGGTCAAACGTCGTATTGAGTGCATTGTAAAAGGAACTTTATGCTGTACCTTTTTCGGTACATTGCCAATTATCATATTCGGTTTTGGAATAACCCAAGGTGCTGTTCTTTGAAATACATAGAGCTTATCCACTATAGGTTGAATCGCAGGAATAATCTGTATTGCTGAAGCACCTGTTCCAATGACGGCAACTCGTTTCTTGTTTAAATCAATTGAGTGATCCCATTGAGCAGAATGGAATATTTTTCCCTTAAATCGCTCTAAACCTTTGACTACAGGAGTAACAGGTTCACTTAAAGGACCAGCCGCGAAGAATACAAATTTTGATTTATATCGACCGGTATTGGTTTCAATCAACCAAATTTGTTGTTCATTCGACCAAGATGCTTTGACTAACTCAGTATTAAATACAATATTTTGATCAATTTTGAAGCGTCTCGTCACATCTTTTATATATTGCTGTATCTCTTTTTGTTTAGCAAAAACATGGCTCCAATCTGGATTTGGAGCAAATGAATAAGAGTAAAGAGAAGATGGAATATCACATTCACAACCAGGATAGGTATTTTCTCGCCAGACACCACCAACCTCAGTTGATTTTTCAATAATAATAAAATTATTGATCTTTGCCTCCTTGAGTCTTACTCCTGCCGCAATTCCAGAAAAGCCTGCACCAATAATAATCACATCAAGCAAATAATCATTAGTAACTACATCTCGATCTAAATCTGACATTTCCCACTCCAAAATATAAAATCCTTCCAGTAAAATCTCTCAATCATCATGAAGATCAATTAAAAGAAATATCAGTGGAAAGTAATAACATTTAATGAAAAAAGCTTGACCATAGATGCCACTTCAAAATAATTAAAGTCAAATTGATGAATACTAATTTTTAAAGCATGACTTAATTCTATAAATTTTAATTAGACATTTTAGGATGTGAACACAGCTATTCTGTCCTTTGATGATAAAGATTCTTTGGGTTGAATACGTTAAAATTACTTGGTAAATAGATTCAAGCTTATGGATTTAATGTTTTATTTACACTAGGTTAAAGGATTTGACTTTGATACCAACAGAGCAATTATGACTGAAATGCCAAGTATCCCCTCAGTTCTCTTGGAACTGATCGCAAAGTATTTACAGCGAAATAATATTTCAAATTTTCAGTTAGATGAACTGACTAAACAGTATGCCCATCAATCAAGAATGCCGCTGTATAAATGGTGGAATTTACTAGAGGAAATCTATCAACAACATCCGACCCCAGTATTAGGTCATTATATTGGTGAGCTGGCAGAACCTCATCATATTCATATTTTAGGTTATTTAGCGCTTTCCAACCCTGACCTGAATAATTTTTTGAATTGTTTTAAGAATTTCCAACCTATTTTGCAAAATTCAGCTTCATTTTCAATTGTTCAAAAAGAAGATAGCTTTTGCATGTGTTGGACTCCTGTGGTGCATAAAAATTCACAACTTTCTAATGAGGTATTGATTTCTGGCGTGCTGAGTACAATTCGAAAGATTCTGCAGCGTCCCGAGATTGCACCCTTGAAAATAGAGTTTTCGGCAATTGCACCAGCAGATACAACTCCCTATCCACAGGTCTATGGTTGTCCAGTTATCTTTGATTCTGAGGTTTTACGGTTATGGCTACCACTTGAAATTCTTCACCTTCCAATCCCAAGTAGTGACCCTTATCTTAGGAAACTATTAGACCAACAAGCTGAAGCACTGTTAAATACTATTCCAAATCCAGATACCTTTTTAAAAGATTTACAGTTATTAATCGTCAATATGCTTAAAATTGGCGAACCCTCTGCTGAGAATATTGCCAATCAATTAAATATGTCTTTACGAAGCTTTTATCGAAAGTTAAGTACTTATAACCTACAATACAGCGACTTAATCAAAAATATTCGTTCAGAACTTGCAAAAACTTATCTGACTAAATCAGCACTTTCACTGACCGAAATCGCACTTCTACTGGGCTATGCAGAACAAAGTGCCTTCAGCCGAGCATTTAAACATTGGGAACATGTTTCCCCTTCAGAATACAGAAAAACACATTTTTTGGCTTAAATATCTTAAAAAATTAGATATAAAAAAGAGTAAACCATAAAACTGGCTTACTCCTCCTGATAAGTATATACAGTCAATTTAAAAACTAAATCCAATATTCAAATTAATACGATAAAGCCATTTGTCACTATTTGGAGAGACGGTTGAAGTAAAGCCTGTGGCATTGGTTGCACCACCAATGATATTGGCGTTTTTACCCCATGTATAATCAGTCCACACCATAAATGGCGAAGCAATAAACATCATCCCTGTGGTATTCATTTGCGAATCAGACCAATCATCCCGTTTTTTGTCTAAGTAACTATAATCATTGTAGAAACGGATTGCTTTGAGTTTCCCCATGTCTTGAACGGGTAAGGTATAAGCAAGGTTTAAACTGGCAATCGTTCCTTCAGAAGCAATAAAGTAGGCAGGTGTAAACCCATTCGCGCCCATCAAGGTCATATCGCTATTTACACCGTCAGGATTTTTCGCATCATACTGATAATGAATCACCGAACTTTGTAAATTAAAGCGTTTGTAATTGTTATCTGTATGCAAACCAACAGCATAATACTTACCATCTTTATCAGTAATCTTGTTGTGTAGCTGAGCAATCGCCCCTGATACGCCAAACTCTTGTTTACCAAACTCCGTCTCTAACTTGCGTACAATCCGTGTATTCACCTGATGACGTTTTTCATTTTGATAGGCTTGCTGTGTTGGAAACGCATTTTCAGCCAAATCATCATAAGTGGCACTTTCAGGTGAGTATCGTAAATTGGTTGCGAGCATTTCAGGATAATAGCCGAGCTTCATATCCCAGTCTTTATTCTGAAAATTCCAATTCAAGCCGGGTGCGATATTATTTCCATATCCCAAGAAAAATGGAATGTGGTAAGTCCAACCATTTTGTGGATAAGGATAAATTGCAAAAGGCTTATAGACCAAACCAGCCTCGATGCTGTGATTCTCATTGAGGTTATAACCGACATAGGCTTTCTCAATTGAGCGTTTTCCTTGATCTTGGAAAAGATAACTCGCATTAAAATAGGCGTCGTCAAATTTACCTTTCAGATCAATTCTGAAAATATCAAAATAGAGTTTGCCAAAGCCACCATTTGGCCCTTCCCAATTTTCATAGCGTTGATTGAGTCGAACCACGCCACCGAGTTTGACAGAATCCGTTCCGTCTTCACTTTTCCATTCTAATGCTGAGCTTTGTGCAAATACATTGGTGGTCGTACCCAGAGACAATGCAGCAAACATCGCAATAATAAATGTCTTATTCATATCATATTCCTTCGCTTTTGTTCCAACGATCCTGTTGGCCTGTTTTTGTTTTACCTGTAAAACATAGTTTCCACCCCATTGTAGGCAAAAAAATTTGCCTACAACTTATCTCGACATTCGGAAACACCTCCCAATGACCCAATGCCCAAACGGATTAGTACAATTTTTTCTGCGGTGGTCCAGCAAAGTTAAGTGGGCCAATCGAGTTCATATCGAGTTCAATGACCGTTGGTCCTTGGAATACAACGGCTTCTTGAATCACAGCTTTAAACTCATCAGCACTAGCGACTTTCCAGCTTTTCACCCCCATCGCCTCACCTAGAACTTTGTAGTCTGGGGTATGCAATTCATTGAAATATTGACGACCACCAAAGTAATTTTTTTGGATGCCGCGCATCACCCCATAACCACCATCATTCATGATCATGAGCACCATATTGGTATTTTCTTGCGCCATCGTCGCAATCTCACCGATCCCGAGCATCAGACCACCATCACCGACCAAACCAATGACTTTCTTGTCAGGATTGGCAATCGAAGCGCCAATTGCGGTTGCTAAACCTAAACCAATTGCGCCTGCTAAAGAGTGAATATTTTGGTTTGGTGCTTGTACTGGGAATAAACGACTGCCCCACGTACTGCCTGACATGGTGATATCACGCACAAATATGCCGTCTTGTGGCAATGCTGTACGAAGGTAATCACAGATCAAAGCATATTGATCAAGCTGTGTACGTAAGGCATCTATTGCAGCCTGTTTTGCTTGAACCACGGCTGCATCATATTCTGCATCGACCTTTGATACACCTTGTAAGCCAGTCAATACACGTTGCAATACATCTTTGGCATCGCCACAGATAAAGTTGCGAATTTTGTAATTACGTTGCTGTGCGACAGGGTTGGCATCAACTTGAATAATATTGTCAGGGAACTCCACAGAGTAGGTTTTGGTTTCGTTACTGCGTAAGCGAGAGCCAACCACAACTAATAAATCAGCATCTTTTAAAAGTTGCTCAACACCTGCTGAGTTATGGAATGCACCTAGGCTACGTGGATGATCATCTGCCAATACACCACGCGCATGCGTTGATGACACCACTGGAATACCCAAGTCAGCAATCGCTTTGACTTCATCGACACTATTCAGCGTACCGCCGCCAATCCAAAAAATTGGACGTTTGGCTTTCTTGATTTCATCAACAATCAAATCCACTTCAACTTGCTCAGCCTGCGGCAATTCGAGGGCTTTGACTGGACCTAAATTCAGTGGTAAATCAATTTCAGCTGCTTGAACATCAATCGGTAGCTCAACACTGACTGGCCCCATAGGTACGGTGGTTGCCACTCGAATCGCTTCACGAATCACACCGACTGCATTGTCAGGGCTAGTAATACGAAATGCTGCTTTGCTCGATGCACGTAAGAACGTGAGCTGATCTTTGGTTTCATGAATGAAACTTGCATCACGATCTAAATATTCACGTTCAACTTGACCTGTTAAATGCAATACTGGACTGCCTGCATTCATCGCTTCAATGAGTGACCCGACTGCATTTCCTGCACCCGCACCTGTACTGGTTAAAGCGACACCCAAACCTTTAAAGCGTGAATGACCATCTGCCATTGTCACTGCACCTGCTTCACCACGTGCTGCCACGAAACGGATTTTTTCACGGCGACCAACTGCATCAGCGATCGGCAAGTTATGAATCGAGATCACGCCATAAATACTTTCTACTTGATGTGCTTCTAAAACACGCGCGATGGCTTCGCCTACATTTACACGTTCTGTCATTGGTTTATTCCTCAAAAAAACTATTCATTCCATGAATTTATTAATCACACCAAGGATTTGGCTGCTCGCTCAATCCCATATAAATACTTTTTTGCTGCATGTAAGATAAAATGCCTAAACGCCCTTTTTCACGCCCGATACCACTTTCTTTAAAGCCACCAAACGGCGCTGAAATAGAGAATTTTTTATAGGTATTGATCCAAACTGTACCGACTTCTAAAGCACGGGCAATTTGCCAAGCCTTGCGGTAATTTTCACTCCAAATCCCTGCTGCAAGCCCAAAACAACTATCATTGGCTTGAGCAATCAGATCAGCTTCATCGTCATATTTCATCACGACTAGCACAGGACCAAAAATTTCTTCCTGACAAGTTTGTGCTGAGTTATTGAGACCTGTGATAATGGTCGGTAAATAGAAACTGCCCTTTGCTAACTCGCCATCAGTCAATGCATGACCACCAACAAGGACTTGCCCCCCTTCTTTTTTAGCCAATTGAACATAAGCATCCACCGAAGCTAAGTGTTTTGGATTAATCAAAGAACCGAGATGCACACCTGCTGTTTCAGGATGTCCGACACGTAAGCCTTTGGTAATTTCAACCAAACGATTTAGGAATTGCTCATAAATACTGCTATGCACAAACAACCGAGCGCCTGCAATACATGCCTGTCCTGCGGAACTAAAAATCCCATAAGCCACACCTTTCGCAGCGAGTTCAATATCCGCATCTGGCATCACAATCGTTGGCGATTTACCACCAAGTTCTAAAGATGTTGTGATGAGTTTATCTGCTGCGATATGTGCCAAATGGCGACCTGTACTGGTTCCACCTGTAAATGAAATTTTGCGTACCAGTGGATGCTTCGCAATTGCATCACCAATCACCGAGCCACGTCCGACAAGCACACTCAATAAACCTTTAGGTAAACCGGCTTCTTCAAAGATTTTTGCTAATTCCAGTGCGATCAAAGAAGTCACTTCTGCGGGTTTTAAAATCACAGCATTTCCGCCCGCAATGGCTGGTGCAAGCTTTTGTACTTCACTGGCAATCGGTGAGTTCCAAGGGGTAATTGCCGCGACCACTCCCACAGGTTCATGCACACTCATGGTCATGAAATCTGCTGCACGTTGCGTGGTCAATTCATCATTCATCGTTTCACAAGCTGCTGCCACATAACGCGCTGTTGCAGCTGCACTCATGGTCAAGGCACGTGTTTCCGCCAGTGGCTTTCCATTATCACGTGTTTGTAGTTTAGAAAGTTCATCAACACGCGCTTCGATAATGTCTGCTACCTTATATAAAATACGGGCACGTTCATGCGGTAGGCTATTGCGCCATTCAGCTTTACGCCATGCCAGATCCGCTTTCTCTATCGCTTCATTGACATCTTCCAAACTCGCGGTTGAAATCTCAGCATTCACAGACTGATCTGCTGGAAACAAACTTTGAATCGTACCACCTTTGCCTAATCGCCATTCACCTGCGATATAAATTTCTTTTATCATGATCAAATCCTTTTAAATCTGAATCGCTTGAACACTATTGCGACACGCACGAATCACACTTAGTGCTGCCAAAGTCGAGGTTTTGGGATTGCTTGCCAATGGCACCCCCACCAACTCAATGGTCATTTCACCAAACAGCCCTTCTGCCACGATGGTGTGTTTATTCTTGTTCATCGTCGGATCAACTGTGAGCTCCACCATGGTTTCATCCATGCCCAAACCTGCCAGTGCAATAGTTGCCGCGACATTGGCATTGGCTGGAAACTTCAATGCCGCCTCTCTGGCTGTACCACGGAAAAAAACCGTTGCTTCACGAACCTGATCAAGATCAACCAATTGTTCGGCATAGCTTCCGCGCCAACTATTTGGGCTTTTACAGCCTTTGTAGGTAACCCTTTCTAAACCGCCTTCTTTCGCGGCAGAAATACCATCGATTCCAGCAATTGCACCTGCAAGCAGATGTAAGTGTGCATCATGTTGTTCCGCCGTATTTTTCAGTTGAATGAGAAAATCGTTATCAGCCAAAGTTCCAACAGAAATCAAACCGATGGTCCAACCCTTCGCCAGTACCTTCTGAGCATGCTCTTTCACAGCGGCTTGGCCAGCAACTTCAATCACATAATCAGGGTTGCCGTGACACTCATCAATTGAACTAATCACCTGAACATCGGGCGAGACTTGTGCCTGTACTTTTTCCACGCTCCGCACAGGTACCACAATCCATTTAAGTTGTAAGTCATGTGGCATATGTGCATACACTTCTGCTGCCATCGCGCCAAAACCGATCATCATCAACTGTTTCATGTGAGCACCTTATAAATGTTTATTAAATCCACCAGAGACATCTAATGTTGAACCTGTGGTATAGGATGCCAATGGCGAAGCCAAGAACACCAAAGCACGTGCAGGTTCTTCGGGTTTTCCTAAACGCTGCATCGGGATACCACGACTCTTTGCAATATTTCCTGTCCATTGTTCCCAAGATAAATTTGGGTCTGATCGGATTTCAAAACGGCGTTTCCACTGAGCCGACTCCACCATACCCAACAAAATCGAGTTCACGCGAATACCATATTGGGTAAATTCATGCGCCAGTGAATGCGTCAAATTCAACAATGCCGCACGTGCAGATGAGGTTGCGATCATGTGCGGTTCGGGCTGCAATGCCAGCAACGAATTGACATTGCTAATCGAGCCACAAGCTGATTGCTTTAAATCATTTAAAAATGCACGGATGGGATGCAATACACTGAAATACTTGAGTTCAATTTCTTTCATCCAGTCTTCATCTTGGGTATTTTCAAAATTCGACACACGACCCTGACCAGCGTTATTGATCAACATATCAACATTGCCTAAATTTTGATTCACTTGTTGTGCGAATCGTTTTACATCTTCTTTGTCTAAAACATTGCAAATACTGGTGAAAATGTTGGCATGCGGATATTTCTCTAAAATATAAAGTTTTGATGCTGCTAACCGCTGCTCATCTCGACCACACCACGCCACTTTGGCACCCTCTGCAACTAAAATTTCAACAGCAGCCAAACCAATGCCTGACGAGCCACCTGTTACCACTGCTACTTTTCCTTCAACTTGGAAGCTCATATCCATATCTCTCGTTTAAATCTTAATTTGCCGATAAAACAATGTCGTTAAACTGTTCAGGTTGATCGACATAACTCAGATGACCTGCATCTGTGATGAGATGACATCGGCTCAATTGCATTTCGATAGCAAGTTCCTTGATCGCTTGCGCAGGGGTGATTTCATCCTTGTCACCTGCAATCACCACACAAGGAACGTTGATATTGGTTAAATAATTTCTGATTTCGTCATACGCCAGCAAATACGATGCCCGCGTAAAACCATCTAAAGTTAAATGACTCATGACCTCGTTTACCAAAGCAAGTGCCTGAGCTTCTTGTTTATAAATTAAATGTGGTCCACGGCTCTCCGCCATGCCCGCATTGCCCAAGCTTTTCAGCATATTTGGGCGTTTTTGATAGACCTGTGCTTTAGTTTCATCATCTGCACGTTGGTAGCCTTGTGCCACATTGGCGATGATTAAGGTTTGCACACGTTCAGGATAAAGATGAGCAAAAGCACTGGCCTGTAGCGCACCAAGCGAATGCCCTACCACAATGGCTTTTTGAATCGCTAAAGCGTCCATTAAACCCAATACACGTTGTGCATAATCTGCGGCATTGGGCTGTTCCGTATTTAAGCCAGTTGATATGCCATAACCTGGTGCATCCCAAGCAATGACATGAAAATGATGACTGAGCATATCGAGCTGATTCACCCAAGAGGCTGAACCCGAGCTAATCCCATGCAATAAAATCAGTGGTTGTCCTTGACCTGCTTCACGGTAGGCTTGCACTTGACCATTGACCTCAATAGTTTTCACTGGGTATTTGGCTAATATGTCGATCAAAGTCATCATTTCATTCCTCAAATACTTTTATTCGTCGAATTAACGCTTGATTTGAGACAATGGATGCTCAGGTGGATAGTTGGGAATGGTTGGTTTCCCAGCACCTAACATCACACACATCAAGGCATCTTCTTGACCAGGATTAAATAGACCACGATAAATCCCTGGGGGAATTGAAATCAGATCACGCTCTTTCAGCTTGGTTTGAAATTTCTCACCCTTATGCTCAATGAACAGATCAATCTCACCACGCAACATGAAAAACACTTCTTCCACATCGTGATGAATATGCAAAGGACCTTCACACTGTGCAGGTAGTACCATGGTTGAAAAAGTGAAGTTTTCTGCTGGAACCGTGTTGCCATCATTGACCACACCTGTTGCACCAGTACCCATATAACGCATTTGAGCACGACGATATTTCGGGTCATAATCTGCTTGGAACTTCAACGCATCAAAGTCATATTTACGTGTTTCAAAACGAGCAATACGTGTGTTTAACCAATCATCTAAACTAGTGCCATCAGGCTGTTTCCATGATTCAAATTGTTGAGTAGTCATGTTTTAACTCCTAGATCTTTTGATTAATAACGTTTCAATAAAGGAAGCAAGAAGAACGATCCAAGAACGGCGACTGCTGCCAAGAAGGTAATTCCTAAATTAAAACTATGTGTTTGCATTACGATGTAACCAATCAGAACAGGTGCAATTGCACTGGCAAAATTACCCATTCCATTGAAAATCCCACCCGCAGTTGCACCGACGTCAGCCGTAGTTACACGAGCGAGCAAAGCGAATACAGATGCCACACCAAAACCCCAAGCCATCGCACTGAAAGACATCGCAGCAATCACCAAGATTGGATCAGTCATCAGTACCATCACGTACATGAAAATACCTGCGACCAATAAACCACCAAAAACTTGAATTGCACGGCGACCTGTCTTATCAGAAAGGAATGCACCGACGATTTCACCAATCAACATTGCAATGAATGGCAAGCTTGAATACATTCCAAACTCTTTAAGGTTGAAACCTTTGTCTTGGATTAAATAAGAAGGCACCCAACTGTTTAATCCCCACAAATACGTCATCAATGCAATATTGAAGATACAGACCAACCAAAATGAACGGTTCTGTAATAAAACTTTGGTGTTCTGAATATGACCTTTGAAATTGACGCGCTTGCTGGTGGATTGCAGTTCAATGGTTTTCTTAAGCTTTAAATCACGTAAACCAATAATGATCGCAAACAAAGCAACAAGTGTTAGAGCGGCCATCACAAAGAATGTGGTATGCCAATCATATTTTGCCAATACCGCAGCAGTGATCGGAAAACCAAGGAAAGCACCAATCGGTGTTCCCAACAAAAACATGGTCGAGGCACGTGCTTGCTGACGATCGGTATAAGTTTGTTTCACAATGGTATAAGCCAAAGCGAATAAAGGCCCTTCAGCTAAACCGAGCAAAATACGTAAGAACAACATCCCTGCATAACTGGTGGTAAAGCCCATGCACAACATAAGCACACCCCAAGAGGCGACACTCCAAAACAGCATTTTCTTTGGGTCAAAAATATCGCCAAGGAAACTGAGGAATACAGATGAAAAACCGTAAGCCAGCAAGAAACTGGTCATTAACCATCCGAGTTTGGCTTTGTTCTCTGCAATCTCCATTGCGCCTTGGAAGGTTGGATCCGCAAACAAAACCGCAATACTGATTTTGTCGAAAAATGCGAGAACAACACATACCATCAGAACGAAAGCTGGAACCCAATGCTTCCATCCACTTTTCACTTCATTACTCATACTTCATTCCTTCGATTGAGTCATGAACCGGATTTAATGTTTATGGTTTTAATTTCATGACATTAAATTCAGGGTCTGCTAATAATTTTGGGTCTAAAATGGTATTGGACTGCATCCAACGTTTAGCCAGTTTGACCAGTTTTGAATCATTGATTGCGATCATATTGATTAAGCAATTTTGATCGTCTAAATAAAGATAACTACATTGATCATCCGTACTTTTACGTACCACGATCTGCTTGGTTCTTTCAGGCTGATAAGTCCCTAAAATTTGAATATTGAAGTGATATTGATCGGACCAAAGCCAAGGAATATCAGCATATTCAGTATCCATACCTAACATCGACTTCGCTGCTGCGATCGCTTGATTCTGAGCATTTGCCCAAGACTGAATGCAATATCCAAGCATTGGATGAGTTGCAACATCGCCTGCGGCATAAATATCTTGATCGGAGGTTTGCCCAAAACAATTCACCACGATGCCATCTTTGACTTCCAAGCCTGCATTGACACCCAGTTCTTTGGCAATATCAGCACCAGCGCCAACCACCACACAATCAAATAATTCACTTACATTTGGATGATTCACCACTTCAACTTTCTGATGACCGGCTTCAATCAAATGCAAATTTTTACTATTCAAATGAATCTGAGTGCCTTGTTGTTCATGCATCTGTTTCAAGAAATCAGATACATCAGGACTGACACTACGAGCACAGAGACGATCACCATATTCAAAAATATGAACCTCTTTGCCTTGTTTCCGTGCCGTTGCTGCAATTTCAAGACCAATCCAACCACCGCCAACCACCGCTAGTTTTTGCGAATGTTGTAAGATTTCAGCTAAACGCTCACAATCTTGCACATTACGTAAAGTCACCACATTTGGGATGAACTGCCATGTATTGACTGGAATACGTGCACGACTCCCTGTTGCGATCAATAACTTGTCATAAGGTAAAATTTGACCACTTTCCAAGACCACATGTTTCTGCTGACGATCAACTTGGGTCGCCACAGCAGGCTTATGCCACTGAATGTTAAATTCTTGCATTTGCTCTGGAGAAAACAGATGCAGACTTTCATAACTGGCTTCTTTTGATAGCACCTGTTTAGAAAGTGGTGGACGCTCGTAAAACACTTGATCTTCATTGGATACCACATGAATCTCACCTGAGTATCCATTTTGACGTAGCGTGCTTACCGCCCAACCGGCTGCCTGCCCGGCACCCACGATTACGATTCTTTCCATAGCTTGATCTCCCTGCCCGATTAAGTCTTATGCAGGTTTGACTTGACGACGGGTATGATCATCAAGACCGCCTTCAATCGCCCATTCAGTGAATAGTTCTAAACAATGTTCTTCAACCCGTGGTTGCCATTCTTCAGTCAAATAATCATCATTGGTGTAATACTCAAACGCACCACCTAATGGCGAGTTGACATACCAAAAGTAAGCCGAAGAAATCGGATGACGTCCCGGACCGATAAAAGTCGACCATTCAGAACGATTCATATTTAACCCACCACCAATCACTTCATGAATATCACGTACCACAAAGGCAACGTGATTTAGACCTGCGGGTTTATTGGGTACTGAAAGTAAGAACAAATCATGATGATACCCCTTGCCTCGGCAGCGTAAAAATGCACCACGATTGCGATATGCATCAGATAAGTAAAAACCAAGCTTCTCAATATAGAACTTTTCGGTTTTTTCCAAATCTGGAGTAAAGAACACCACATGACCAATCGCAACAGGTTGACCTTTCTCATAAACAGGACTAGCAGCATTGATACGATTGACTGTTCCGTACTGATTGATCCCTTCGGTTCTTAACGCAGGTATTTCTTGGGTAAAACTTTTCTGAAAGCGAATGGTCATCCCATTAGGATCAATACATTGCACGGCTTCTGCTGTTGTCTGAAAACCATCAACCTCTTTCAATCGAACAGCTAAATCAGACAAATCTTCTTCAGGTTGATCAACGCCCCATGTCACTTCGCGTAAGGTTGATCCTGACTCGATTGCTGGAGGTAAACGTGTATCATCACAATCAAACAAATAAATCTTGCTGCCATTTTGGGTTTGATAAAGATCAGCACCTTCGATATCCGAACTACTTTGCGTTAAACCAAAGTCTGCCAAAAATTTATTCGAAGCAGCTCTGTCCTCAACGCCAAACTTTAAAATCTCAATCCCTGTAATCATGAGACAACTCCTTAATTAAAGACAAAACCGCCATTTACTGGAATATTCTGTCCCGTCACAAACGAGGACAAATCCGATAATAAATACAAGGCTGTTCCGTTTAAATCCTGCGGTAACTGCTGTCGTTGAATGGCACGACCATTGACGTATAAATCATGACGCTCTTGTGGCACATATTCGGTGGCTTCTACCAAAGTTAGTCCCGGTGAAAGCGTATTAATACAAATATTGAACTGCCCTAACTCTCTCGCCATTGAACGAGTCATTGCTAATAAAGCACCTTTACTTGCCACATAGGCCATCAGATTTGGTGCACCCCAGAGTGCTGTATCCGATGCCACATTAATGACTTTGCCAGCTTCAGAGTGTTTGAGATAAGGCACACAAGCCTTTGTCACCAACCAAGTGCCTTTGACATTGATACTCATCACCCTATCCCAAAGTTCAGCGTCATAATCCATCATGCTTTTGCCACCGACATTGGTTGCAAGTGCAGCACAATTCACCAAGCCATCTATTGCACCTAAATATTCAACGGTGTGCTGAACAGCTTGTTCAATCGAATCTTCATTCGCCAAGTCAATCGTGACAGCTTCTACGTTTAAACCCTGTGCCTGCAAAGTGGCTGCTTCTGTCTGCACAAGATCGGTTAGGATATCTGCCATGACGACTTGAGCGCCTGCTTCTGCAATTGCTTGCACAAAATCTCGCCCCAAGCCTCTTGCCGCACCAGTGACAAGGACTTTTTTACCTTGTAACAATGCGACATTAACCATGCGCTTCTTCCTGCATTTCAATACGGTTTGAGCTATTCAACGCGGCAATTTTCTTTAACTGCTTTTCTGCTTCTTTTTTCATTAAACGGCGTAAACGAGACAAACCGACATCATGTTGATAGAGGAATTCTTGTTGGCGTGCATTCGGTGCAAGGTTTTCTAAAATAATGCGATCTTGTTCCAATACATCCCAATGCAGTTTTTCTAAATGATTGCGATAAAGGAAGCGCCACACATTACGTTGCCAACCACTAACTTTACGGCAACGCCAGAAGAATACGCGAGTATTATTGGCATCAATCGGTGTTGCGTAACCCACAATCCAGAACTCACCACCCGGACCAAAATCTTTGCGATAAGGAATCGAGAGACGTAACCAGCTTGCACCCGTATTGGCATATTCAACCCAGTCGAAATTGACACCAACTTGACCTTCCTTTTCAAAAATAAAACCATGCTCAGTTGAACGGTGCTTCATTTCTGCGGTGCGATCTCCTTCAGCCATTGAGTGCGAAGTACAATGCAAATAACTGCCATGCATCGGATCCATCACATTATCAATCGCATATTGATGATTCACTTTCCAATCTGCTTGGCAAAGAAATGCACTCCAGTCTTCACTCGCAAGTTGTTCAGGAAAATCGAGTGCTTTCGGTTCTTCATTTGCATCAATACCGAACCAAAGAAAAATTGCACCATGTGCTTCAATTACTGGATAACTTTTAATACATTGAGTGCCTTTCATTGGACATTCATGAACAGCTGGTACATCTTCGACCACGCCATCATGGCGAACTTCTACACCGTGATACCAACAAGCCACACGATTTCCAAGATTCCAGCCCAAAGAAAGACGCGCACCACGATGTGGACAACGATCCTCTAAGGCATGGACTTGACCTTGGTCATCACGCCAAACCACAATATTTTCACCTAAACGAGTGATCCCCACTGGATTTGCTGCAACTTCCCAACTTGCAAGCACTGGATGCCATTGATCACGTAAACCTAAATCTAAATACTCTTCGACACTTGGCGTGGCTAATACTGCTGCGTTCATCACTATTCTTCCTTGAATCAATAACCTAAACGTTGCATTTCTTCTGAGAATGATTCAGAAGTCCAAAGTTCACCAGACTCACAACGAAAACCTTGTTGGTTTAAAGACTGAACCAAATCTGCAAGTTCGGTTACACCTGATGAAAATGCGCTGATTAAGTGCTGAACAAAGTCTTGCTCATAAACCGTTGGTTCTTTATAACGCGTTTGCCAAACCAAAAGTTCTGGCTGTCCCGGTATTTGAATATTGTTAATCCCTGCTTCTGTCGCTGGCGTGGCATGAATCCAGTTCGCGAGCTTCTCATTAAATGTTTTCATGAGATTCCATCCTTATAAATATGACTTATAGTTGAATTTGAACGTCCTGCCCTTCAACACGTACGGGATAAGTACACAAATTTCGGCATCCCGGACCACTTTTCAATTCACCTGTTTGAATATCAAAAATTGCTTCATGCAATGGGCATTCCACGGTTTGATCTTCAATAAAGCCTTCTGTTAATAAGGCGTAGGCGTGTGGGCATACATTTTCAATAGCGAAGTAATTTTCATCGATGAAAAATACCCCAATTTTTTTACCGTCGACTTCTATGGCTTTTGGCTCGTCTTCGGTGATGTCGTCTTGCTGACAAACTGAGATCCAACTCATCCTTGCATCCTCATTTGTTTTATATATAAAACATAATTTGATATAACAAACTTTTATTAAGAATACCCCTATGCTCATTTTTTTGTCAAACTATATATATTGTTATTATTCATATACTTGATATTTATTACACATTATTTTACGTTTTACTTGTGAAATTAGGTTTTATATATAAAACTATCTTCTGCATCAATTTTGCAGTTACAATAGAAACATTAAGAAAATGAAATTTGCTAATTAGCGTTTTTACAGGAAAATTAAGTCGATGAATTCAAGTGTTGAAACAGACTCTCAAGAATCTGATCTAATAAAAAATGATGACCGTTATTTAGTACCCGGCTTGGTACGTGGTCTGGCAATTTTGCAAGCTTTTAATCAGCAAACTCAAGAAATGACCATCACGGAAATTGCTGAAATTTTAGACGTAAACCGTTCTAGCGCTTTCCGTCTGATCTACACCTTAGAATCCTGTGGTTTCCTCAGAAAAGCATCACAAAAAACCTATGCTTTAGATTCAAAAGTGATGGAACTCGGTTTCAATAGCCTATCCAAACAATCTTTATTGGATCTAGCCACCCCTTTAATGAAAGAGCTGCGCGATCAAACCAAACTTGCGGTACATTTATCTATTTTGGAAGGTACACATATTGTCTTTATCAATAATGTGCAATCGAATGGAACATTTAGCAGCAATATTGGTTTAGGTACACGTTGGCCCGCTCATGCAACAGTCATCGGGCAAATGTTATTGGCAGACTTAGCAGAAACAGAGATTCGTGATCGCTATAAAAGTTTTAATCAATGGGAAACCTTTTCAGAACTGACGCCGAAAAATCTTAAAGAACTGCTTCAACGCCTCAGCTTTGTAAAAACACAACGATCGATGGTGAGTTGGGGGCATTACAATCACGATATGGCCGCCTGTGCTGTGCCCATTTTTAAACAATCCACAGGTAAAGTTACAGCCGTATTGTCTGTAAGTTGCCCGCTCGGTACGTATGAAGAGGATTATTTTAGAAATGAAATTGCAGATGCAGTCCTTGAAAGCGCAGATAAAATTTCTAAGTTTATTTATTAATACAATACAGAGTTATATCAGTTGTCATTTTTCTACAACATCAACAAAAATCTCTCAACCATCGATAAGATAGTTGAGAGATTCAATTGAAAACCTACTATAAAATCAACCGCCCAATGTTGCTCCACCATCAACAACTAAATCATGCATCGTAATATGGGATGATTGCTCACCAATGAAAAACATGACTGCATTGGCAATATCACTTACTTTCGCAATTTTCTTTAACGGTATCCCCACCTTAAACTGCGCAAGATTACCTAGAATTGTATTCTGTTCACCCTGAGCATTTTCCCATAATTGATATTGCATAGCCGTCGCTGTTGAACCTGGGGAAATAATATTAACGCGTACACCATACTGAGCGAGTTCAAGCGCCACTGTTTTGGTGAAATATGTGAGTGCAGATTTTGATGCACCGTATGCAGACATACTCATGCGGGGTACTTTTGTTGAATTAGATGAAATGATGACCACATTTCCCATCATTTTCTTTTTAAAATATGGACTTAAATGGCGAAAAAAATGAAATGGTGAAAATAGATTGACCTCAAATGTTTCTCTCCATTGTGCAAACGAAATTTCATCATGTTCACCCAAATGTAAAACCCCAGCGACATGGATAAAATAGTCTGGAGGACTCTCTAACAATAAGGTACGACAGAGTTTAGCGATTTGCTGTTCATCACGTATATCACAAACATATATCATTTCCTTAAAATGCTCAGGGACTTGATCTTTTGCTTTATCTATACCGACCACCTGTATATTTTCAGCATATAAACGCTGCATGACTTCTAGTCCAATTCCTTGGTTTACTCCAACAACCCATGCAATCTTTTTCTCAGTCATATTCACAATCAAATTCTCATTATAAATTTTTTACCTAGCATGTACTGATCAGCCCAGACACGCTATATCATGCCAAGACTGATCAGGACTCATCATCAAACAGCACTGTTTGAATTAAAAATATTTAACATCGTTTGCATTTTTGCTTCGGTTTCAAACCATTCTGCTTCAGCATCAGATCCCTTAACAATTCCTGCACCCGCATACACGCGCATTTTATTTTCACTGAGCAAACCACAACGAATAGTGACAACCCACTCTCCATTACCATCTGCATCCATCCACCCCACCAAGCCTGTGTAATAATGCCGATCATAACCTTCATGATCTAAGATAAATTGCTTAGCCACATCTGTGGGTGAACCGCATACAGCGGGTGTCGGATGTAACTCCAATGCAAGATTGAGTGCATTGGGTGCTTGTCTTTTGAGAACACCTTGAAACTCAGATGATAAATGCAACATGGTTGAGGTTTCTAAGATATCGGGAAATTCAGAAACTTTAAGCTCAACACAGTAACTCACTAGATTTTTAAGTATGTTTTCGACCACGATTCGATGCTCATTCTGATCTTTTTCCGAATGATGTAATTCTTGTTTACTACACAAATCTTTTTCTGAAATATTGGATTTAGGTCTAGATCCTGCCAAAGGGTTACTACTTACAATGCGATCCTGTTTCGATAAAAGTAATTCTGGGCTGGCACCTAAAATATAATGATTATGCTCTACGGGAATCACAAAATTATAGGCATTTGGATTTTGTTTTAATAACGCACTTAGCAAATTTTCAGGTTTTTGCTGATGATCAAATTCATACTCAACAGCTTGAGAAAGAACTACTTTTTCAACCTTTTTTGCCTCAAAAGCATTTAGAGCGAGCTGCACTGCTCCTTCAAACTTTTGACGTTGAATTAATAGTGATTTATTTATGACTTCAACTTGATCACGATCTCGCAACGGATGAAAATTCGATGTTTTTTGTGGTTTTTTTTGATAATCAGCGTAAAAATTTAGGCTACTTTTCTTTGTAATATCAAAAGGGATTGCACCGATCAGAATCGGATTACGACTACCCTGTCTTTTCATCTCATCAAAACACTTGGCAATTTCATCATTAAACAATGTGATATTTGCAGCAGGTGTATTGATTGTCTTAACAAAGTCATTCACCGTTAAATGATAATTTTTCGTAGAAAAACATGAAAATTTCTGCTGATCATTATGCTCTAAGTTTTGCTCTGCGGATGTTTTAGTTTGCATCATGTTTAAGTTGCCTCTCGCATTGATTTTTTCAAGCGGATTTAGTGTTGCTTCTTCTAAATATAGGAAATGTATAAGTGCTTAAACACATTAATACAAATGATTATCATTATCAATAATGTGTAGTGTTTTAAATGCAAGAAATTGTAATTATCTCGTTATCTGTATCGAAAAAATGAACTTTGGTTACACTGATATTCTTCAGTGAGGAAACGGGATGAATACGAAAATAAATAAAATCCCCCACAATCCCATTAAAATTAATTAATTTAAAATCAATGATTTGATTATACTTAATATAAAAAGCCTTGATCACACTCTCTTTTGCAGAAAATACCAGCAAATATAAATCAGGTTTTTGAAAGCCTATATTTGCAAGAGCTGCTTGCTCATCTTTACTCAGAAAAACATGGTAAATTTCATCATTCTGTTGAAAAAAACTTTGGCACCTTTTCGATTCTATGTCGATCCCAAACGTCTTATCAGCACAATTATGATTTTGAGCATATGCAATAGCACAACATAAACGCTGAGTACTGACATGACTAATGCTTCCAATAACAGCGTCAGGCCATATTGGTTCACCTTGGTGACCTTGATGAATAACACAATCCTGCAAATTCAGATCATGTAAGGCGCATTTCGCAGCCAGACGTCCCGTAAAAAACTCTAACTGTCGAATTAACCCTGCATTCTTTATATTAGGAGGAAAAAAGATATTAAAATGCTGATAGAGGTCATCAAGCTGAGCTAGCGTTGTTAATTGTTCAACTTGAATGTTATGTATTTCTAATCCGCAGCGCGTTATTTTTTCATGTTGAATATTGAAATGATCCAAGGATTGTATGGACTGTGTATTCCAATCTGTTGTCTCAGGAATGGCGTGCATATCAAGCGACATTTAACGTCAGTTTTTCTACTGTTTGTGAAATTTTTTTAAGCATTTTTATTCGTGTCTCGGGATTTAAAAAATAAAAATGATCTCCGTCCAACTCAACACTACCTAACCAATTGTCTGTGTGTTGCTGCCATGCATCCATCATTATTTTGTTTGGAATATCAGGATCATCTTTACCATAAAATGCTATGACAGGAACTTTCGTTTTACTCAGTCTTTCACCCAACAATTGACTACTTAGATAAAAATCATTTCGAATAATTCTGAGGAAAAAAGTCATTGCCTCAGGATTATTTAGGATTTCATCGGGGAAATTATTATATCGCTTTAATTCATTTATAATTTCTTTATCCGTCAACGCATGTTTATAACGCATATGTTGGATATAACTATGTTCTGGACGACTACTGATTGCAATCAATTTCAACTGATCAATCACTGGTTTTTCATCCAAATAATTGAGTACTTTCCAGATCAAACCACCTCCCACACTATGTCCAAATAAAATAAACGCGGTTTCGGGGTAAGCTTCTATTTCATTGGCAATTTGCATCGCCAATAGATCAGGTTCATCAAGCAACGGTTCATTTATTTTTAGCCCATGACCCGAATATTCAATAGGAATAATACGAATATTGTCAGATATCTGCTTCTTCCATGGATGATAAATACTCGCACTACTCCCTGCAGGCGGTAAACAGAACATATTATATTGATCTTTATTCATTTTAATGATCCTACAGCCCCTAAGCGTTGCAAAAGACTCAAGGGCTGAACAATAATTAAGTCAGGTCGGTTAAAGTTAGGGTTTCGGTTGGTTGCCAAATCGTTGCATCACGATGGGTAACGAAAATAACGGTAGAAGACAGACCACAGATTTCGGCAACAATTGCTTGCTCAGTCTTTTCATCTAAAGCAGAGGTCGCTTCATCTAGTATTAAAATTGGCGCATCTTTGAGTAATGCACGGGCAATCGCAACACGTTGACGCTCTCCTCCTGACAATGCTGCACCTTGTTGTCCGACTGATTGATTGATCCCTTCTGAACTACGATCAATAACCGTTCCCAATTCCACCCTCCTAGCGACAGTTTCTACTTCTTCTGGGCTGGCGTCAGGTTTTCCCAGCCTAATATTTTCCGCGAGGTTTCCCGTGAATAGAATCGGCTCTTGGGTGACATAAGCAATGTTTGCGACCAAATCCTCATCATTCATTTGATCTAAAGATATTCCACCAAAAGTAATTTTTCCTTTTTGAGGATCATCGAACCGCATCAACAATTCTAATAATGAACTTTTACCACTCCCACTTGGTCCTGTTACCCATACTCTACTCCCGAATGGAATATCAAAACTAATATGTTTAAGTGCAGGCGCATAACTGATGCTTTTTATCGAAATATCAAAACCAACAGGAGTTTGAGCTTGCAATGGCTTAGCTAACTCCAGTGGATGTGTGATCTGATTAAAGTTTCGCAAAGACGAAATCAAATCGTTGATATGCAAACCTGCCACGGCGAGTTCAGCTAAAGGGGCTGACGCACGTCCAATCAATATCAAGAGTGCCAGCACTAGCGCAGCATTATGACTACCTGTTAGTACGAGAAAGATTGCCATCCCAGCAATAGGTAAAACACTTGCAAAGGTTGCAACAAAATTTGCAAATGCTGCAGCACGATTAATACGAAATAATGTCTCTTCTTGTTCTTGCCAACGATGCTCAATTCGTTGAACCGCACCGACTGGACCTGCTGCTGTTCGCAATAACTCAATATGATCCACCAACTCTAAGGTTGCTTGCGAAGCAGCTAAATCAACACGATTACGTTTTTCGTCGGTACGCATCAGTGAACGTTGCGCAAGGAATTGTGCCAATAACGAGAGCAAAACCAAAACCAAAGCAACCAGTGCAGTTCGTAACCCCGCAAGTAATGCGATTCCAACCAATAAGAACAACGGCATAAATGGCGCATGTAAAAATGTTTGCAGTTGATGTGCAGGAACGCTCATAAATCCGGGTATTCCCTGACCTGCCATCGCCGCAACTTGAGTTCGCTGTTCATTGCTAAACCAAGAAAGTTTGGCGCGAGCTAAAGATCGACCCAATTCTTCAAATAAATCTCCAGCCAAACGAACACCAGTAAGAAAACCTGCACGAGTAACCATCACTGTCACCAAAATAGCGACAATTGCACTGATCACAACGCCTATAGGAGACCAGTGATACACCATAGCAAATGCAAGTACGGTATAAGCAATTGCTTCAATTGCTGCAACAAAAACCCATCCCATTCCAACAGCAATTAATTTATGTCTGGCAGCAGGAGGAAGCTTTGAAAAAATCTGTTCATGGTTTAATTTAGCTACAGTATTCATAGAGTTCTCCCTGCATCATTGATTGCATCAAGCACTAACCTACTGTCTACGCCAGCAGCCAAAGCTAAATCATGTGTGACAATGACAATCGTTTTATTTTGTTTTTTGGCGAGATCATTTAATTCAAGCATTAACCTCTCAGTATTGGCATCATCCAGTGCACTTGTTGGTTCATCTAATAAAATAACCGACGCTGATGATAAAAATGCACGAGCAATGCCGACGCGCTGTTTTTCACCACCTGAAAGTAAACTTGCATCTGCATCCAGATCTACTTTTAATTGAGCCTTGAACAACGCCTGTTCAAGCTGTTCATCAGTTGCATCAACTGCAGATAAGACCAAATTTTGTCTGACTGTTGTCGCTAATACATCGCCACCTTGAGGGATAAATAAAATCTTTTGATGTCGCAACGTTTCATGTAATTCAGATAAATCCGTTTCTGCAACTCGGACAACACCTTCTTCTAATACCGCTAAACCAGCAAGTGCTCTAAGAAGTGTTGTTTTTCCAACACCACTAGGTCCTGTAATGGCCGTGATTGATTGAGGTGGAAATGAATAACTCATTTGCTCAAACACTGATTGGCCATCAATAACGAAGCTTGCCTCTACAATTTCAAGAGGGGCATAGCCTTCAAGCTGTTGTATATGTCCCGATGGGAGCGTTGGTTCTTTTAAAAATAGAGCTAAACGAGTAGCCGCTGCTCGTCCAGCAGCCACATAATCCAGTCCATGCCCTAAGCGCAACGAAGGTGTCACGATCGCCAGACTAAAAAAAAGTGTTGCAGCCAATGTCATGCTGTCATATTGATAAGCCACAAGATAAGCAATTGCAAAAGTTGCAACGGCCTGTAATAAGGCGGTTGCGACAGCAGCAAGTGTTGCCACTTTGCTTACCCAAGAAACCATATTCTGAGTAAAATGTTGTGCAGACTGGGTATAGGCGGTTAAAGCACCAGACTGTTGACCATAGATTCGATTATCCCGTATACCACGCGCATAATTATCAGCAGCGGCGATAATATCGAGCATGACTTGCATCCGCGCAGCACCATCCCGTTTCGAGACATGGGGTACGACGATCAAATAATACAGGGAAGCTATAGTACCGGGTAACAACACCCAAAGTGCCATTGGACCAACCAATAACAACAGCAAAACAATTGAAGTCACAGGAATCACAACAAAAATCGCAATTTCTGAAGGTAAATGCGCCACCATATGATGTAAGGTGGCAATATCATCTGAAACTAAACGCTTTAATTTTTGATCACCTTGCTTGGCAAGTGTCGTCGCAGGTAAACGAGTAAGATGATGAACCACTTGACGGCGTAAACGAGCTGAAAATCCAGCTTCAGCATCATGTACTAGCCATGAAGAAAGTGCTGCGAATACAGCGCCAACACCCCAAAACGTAACAGAAAAGATGACCCAATAAGCAGACAAATTACCAATGAGTTGCACCATTCCCCATAATGCAGTTAGCATCGCTAAACCTGAAAGCACAGCAATTAAAGTTCCGATCAATAATTTAGGAAATGCAGGTTTCAGTGCGGGGGCTAAAGATGGCTCTGTCATCACCTGAGATAACTTTAAATCACACATATTCAGCTCGCTTTATACTGAATAAAATAACCGCATTCTGAATGAGCTTTTCGTTACCCCCATCCTTATGCTGTCCTGTTTTCATCATGAAAAATAAAGATATTAAAACGTCATTGAATAACTGTTTTTTTAGAATATTTAATTGCATAAGTTATTTCCTAGCGGTCATATCCGCACATTTTTAGATGATTGGCTGTAGCTCAAAATAAAGATTGATTCGATGAGACCGTATTCGTAGAAATGATTAAAAACCAACAGTACGTTTCGATGCACCTTGTAGATCAAAAATGACGTCGTCGATTAAGTGATCAATCTGTCGAGTGTCACGATGGTGTGCTGTGGTAATTAAATGAGCTACATTTCCAGAAGTGGCCAGATAATGCTTCTTCCATACGCGCTCTGAAGGACATGGAAAAACCACAGTGATTGAATTGGGATTTCGCCAAGCTTTGATGCCAACAGCTCGGAAGCGATCAACTGCATACTGTGCCATTTTCAAGCAATGTTGAACTCTTTGCCGTCTCTGTAAAAATGTTTGGCTTCGGATTGCAGCCCACATAAGTAAAACCGTGTGCCCATTACGCGAACCACTAATCGTTTGATCACGAGTGGAGATATAGTCAACATCTACTGCAATACGTCCTACATTTTGACGTTTTGCCACGACAATGCCGCAAGGGATAGGTGAACCAATCATTTTATGACCAGACACACAAATCGAGTCGACTCCATCAGCAAAAGAAAATGCCTGAGGATGATCAACAAAAGGTAAAATCATGCCACTGAGTGCAGCATCAGCATGAATATAATAATCTTGCCGCAAAAATCCAATTTGCTCTAATCGCGTTTGAATCATTTCAATATCATCGATAGCACCTGTCATGGTTGTTCCAATATTGGCAAAAATAATGGGGTGCTTTTCTTTTGAGTTTTGGATTTTGTTGATTAAATCATCATAATTTATTTCACCATTATCTAATGACTCGATCACACAAGATTTCATTTGCAATAATTTAGCAATTTTCAAAACTGAATAATGCGTATCTTTTGAATAGTACAATGTAGCGTCTGGGAATAATTCACGCGCCAGATAGCACCCAAACATATTACCCTCAGTCCCCCCATTGGTTACATATCCCCAGCTTTCTTCAAATGGAATTTGAAAAAACTCAGCAAAATAGCGCATAACATCCTTTTCAAAGTCAAAGGAATTTAGGGCATAGTTACTGTCATCTTTCCAATCACCACAATTATTAATAGAGAATTTGAAAAAACGAAATAATGAGGAATAATCGAAATCTGCAGACTCAGGATAGCCAATATTAAAATATTGATGCTTCAAACAATAATTCCAAAAGTTTTCGATTCGGTCTTGATCAGCAGGCGATAAAATCATTTTTTGCTCCGTTGCTATGACGATTACAAGTCGTCTAAGGAGTCGCTATCAAAGATGTAAATTTTGTATATAAAATTAGCGACTAGGATTTGCCTCGTACCACATAAATCCAATCATTTATCCCGCAATCCTTTGCCTTGCATCAACCAGTGACCACCAATTTGATAAAGTGGGTGTGCGTCCTAATTCTTCGAAACTAATATTGATTCCCTGCGCTTTGAGTTCCGAAGAAAACTGCATAATACGTAATGAGTCCAACCCATAAAGAATCAGATTTTCTTCTGGATCTAATTCATCTTCCTCAATGAGCTGCTGGACCTTTTGCTCTAACCAAGGTCGTGTAATGCCTGTTGCCACCTGCCCCACTACAGATTCGGTATCCATGACTTGACCACAACGTGAAGATACATATTGCAATGCCAAACGGTGTTCTTCTTCTGAAAAATCAGCGACTGCATCTCCGACTAAAAATGGCTGTATATCACTCATGAAAGCTTCAACAGCTGTGATCATGCAACCAATATGTGCATAAACACCACCAATAATGAGCTGATCACGATTCCAATTTTGCATTCGTTCAAGCAAGTCTGAGCGTTTAAAAGCACTGTAACGCCACTTGGTTAAGACAATATCTTGTTGATCTGGAGAAAGTTGATCAATAATTTTCTGCTGATCAATTGTAGAGGCTGGCAAACCAGGTCCCCACATTGCATTCAGTAATGCGCGATCTTCAGCTGGTTGCTCATAAGGCTGTGCGGTGTAAACAACTGGAATATTGTGCTGATGTGCCCAATTTTTTAATTGAACCAGATTATCAATCACTGTTTTAATCAACTCACTTTCAGCATCATAAAAATTCAAAAAGTAAAGTTGCATGTCATGAATTAATAAAACCGCTCTAGCAGGATCTAATTGCCAATCTGTTTTGTTATTTGGATAACTCTCTGGTTGAGGCATGAGATAGGTCGAAATTTTTGAAATAGCCATATGCTGCTCAATATTTATTTAAGATGTTATAGATGTATTTAAAATTGTGCGAAGTTGTTTTTTATCCACCTTACCTACAGCGGTAAGTGGCAAACTTTCAATGAAGTGGATCTGGTCTGGAAGCTTATATTGTGCAATACCCAGCTCCATGAGATGACGTCTAAGCATGACAGCTTTGAGCTCAGGAGCACGAGAAACGATGAATGCACAGCTCTTTTCACCAAATTTCTCATCGTTGATTGCGACCAGTGCTGCATGAACAACATCGGGATGTAAAAGCATCAGTTCTTCTACCTCTTCTGATGCAATCTTTTCACCACCGCGATTGATCTGGTCTTTAATCCGCCCTACTACACGCAAATTACCGTCAGGAGTACGTTGAACAAGATCACCTGAGTAGTAATATCCGTCTTGATCAAACACCTGCCTATTGTGCTCAGGACTTTGATAATAACCACAAAAAGTATAAGGTCCACGAGTTGCAAGCATGCCAACCTCTCCCTCTGGAACTTCCCTATACTGATCATCAACAATTTTGATTTCATCATCAGGACTGATTGGACGTCCTTGCGTGGTGAAAACTTGTTCATCTGTATCATCTAATCGGGTGTAATTAACCAAGCCCTCTGCCATTCCGAAGACTTGTTGTAATTGACAGCCCAAAACCTTAGGCACTTGACGTGCTAAAGATTCTGGAAAACTTGCACCACCAACCTGAAGCAAAGCCAAAGATTGGATTTGAGCCTGATACTGAGGTGCTTTTTCCAACCACATAATGACAGCACTAGGGACTAAAGATGCCATATTGACTTGATGTTGTTGGATCAGTGCAAAGCAATTTAACGGTTCAGGATTAGGTGCCATCACAACACATCCTCCTGCATGTAAAACACCCAATGCACCTGGTGAACTCAACATAAAATTATGAGGTGCAGGCAACGCACACAGTAACCGAGTAGCTGGGCTTAAACCACATATCTCAGCACTGGCTCTCACACTATAATCATAGTCATTATGTGTACGTGGAATCAGTTTCGGTGTTCCTGTGCTTCCACCTGATAGTTGAAAAAATACAACCTCATCCGCAGGCGTAGGCGCAATATCCACAACGCTTGTCGCTGCTGTTTCAATCCATTCAATCAAGCTACAATCAGTCGGCTGATGATTAAGCATGAGAACGATCTCAGGTGCTAGACAATGCTCATGCAGTGCATCAATAAAATGATTATTACGAAAAACTTCGTGCTGCCGTGAACCAATTAAAAGCTTGGGTTGAATTTGCCTAACAAATGCATTCAGCTCATATTGCCGATGACTATATAATGCATTTAGTGGTACAACACCAACCTTAAGCAATGCAAAAAAGACAATATAAAATTCAGCCACATTAGGAAGCTGTACCAAAGCGGTATCACCTTTACCCAAGCCAATTTCAGCCAATCGCGAAGCCAAATTGCTTGATAGCTGATCCAATTCAGCATAACTAAACTGTCGTTCACCACAAATCACCGCAGGTGAATGTGGATGCAACTTAGCACCTACCGTCAAAATTCGCGTTAAAGGTTGGTCGATCCAGTAACCTTTGTTTCGATAACGCTGCGCCCTCTCCTTGGACCAGTAAACAAATTCAATCATCTGATTTTTCATATCATTCTAAATATTCAAAAACTGGTTTAATGGTTATCAAGCTATTGATTTTGTATACATTTCAATATTTTTTAATTACTAAAATATAGTTTTAATCTATATCGCAGTAAAAGAAATACATTGAGACAAAACAAACGATCTGTTTTCTGCATGTAATTAAAAATGACTATCAAATGCAACTGGTAATCATTTTCATTTATTTGTATGATGCTAAAACAAGATTAATTTGTCAACCGAGTTATCGTTCAATGTGTGAATTAACTTCGATGCAAGCTGCCTGCTGGTTTGGGCGGTCTACTAGTACAGATTTAGGTGGGGTTTCAGCCCATCTTTATGCTGAATTTGATGGTCAAATCATCGATCTACAAAAATTAAATTTAGCCATTCAAAGGCTTTATCAAGAACACGACCTGCTACGGTTAAATTTAAGTGTCGATGGCATCCCAAACATTATGTCTGAGACTTCCCACCCGATATTAGAAGTCGAAGATTTTTCGATGCTAAGCGAAAATAAACTTGAGCAAGCGCTGTTGCAAAAACGTGAGCAATGGACACATCAAAAACTAGATTTAAGTAATGGTCAAACCGCAAGATTTTCTATCAGTGTATTGAAGAATGGGCATTTTCGTTTTCATATTGATACCGATATGATCGCAATTGATCCATCAAGTTTTCGTCGGCTGATGGAGGATCTATCGTTATTCTATGAAGATCCAGAAATATCATACGTTCCACCCCCGAACTTTTTTGAATGGCATCACCAAATACGCACAGATCCCGATCTTAAAAAATTAAACCAACGAGATCGGTTATGGTGGAAACAGCGCTTACCCAATATTACTCCTGCGCCATCACTACCTATCACTCATGAAAAATTAGAAACAGCAAAAAGTTATCGTTTAAGTACATGGTTACAGCCTGAAATCCGCAAAGCATTACAACAATTGGCACAAAAACAGCACATTACGATCTCTAATCTAATATTAGGGTTATTTGCATATGCGCTTGGCAATGCAACCCAAGATCAAGCGTTTAGATTAAACATTCCAACCTTCTGGCGTGAGCCTATTTTAAAAAATATCGAGCGGAGTATTGGTGATTTTGCTAATTTGGTAATCCTTGATGTTCACATGGAGCAAGCAGATAGTTTAGCAACACTGTGTAAGCAAATAGCAAATCAAATGCTCGATTTACTCGAACACTCGCATTATCCAGGTGTCAACATCCTACGTGATTTATCACGTTATCATGGACGTGCTGAACTTGCGCCAGTGGTATTTACAGCAGCACTCGATTTAGCAGATGGTGATTTACTTTCTGAACGTGTACATCGGGTTTTCGGTGAAATGAATTGGGTCATTTCACAGGGTCCACAAGTTGCGCTTGATGCTCAAGTTGTCAATCTCAATGGCGGTATTTTAGTCAACTGGGATATCCGTTTGGATCACTTGCCCAAAACATGGATTAGCAGTTTATTTGAATCTTTCAGTGATTTACTTAGAAAGCTTGCAACTGATCCTGAACAGCTTCATATCCCAATCACCGCATCAGAACAGCACCCAAAATCACATATAACATCGGTAAAACCACTAAATGCCTTACAACAAGCGTATTTATTAGGTCGTACACAAACACTTCCGTTAGGGGGTGTCGCTATGCAAGAGTTTCGTCAATATCATGGCAGCATGGATATTGTTTTATTAAGACAACGTTTAATCGAAATGGTACGGCGACATGAAAGCCTACGCACGTATATTGATAAAAATAAATTAACTCAATATCTAAGTGACCAAATTACAGTTAATCTAAAAGAAATAGATCTGCGGGCGTTATCGCTAGAACTCGCTTTTGATCAAATAGAATCTTATAAACATCAATATACACATGATCTCTTCGACTTAAACCAACCACCATGGAATATCACGGTCTTTTTATTAGAAAATAATCTATTAACGATTTTTGTTCGCTTTGATGCATTAATTTTAGATGGTCGATCTATTGCGACACTAATGTTAGAACTATTTGATGGTCAACAATATGATATTGAAACACAAACACTAGAACATGAAATAACTCATAACTCGTCTAAACAGCAATCTGATTTAAGATATTGGGAAGAAAAATTTTCCAAATTAACTGATATCCCACAACTTCCGTGGACGACCCCATTACAACAATTGATGACATCGCGTTACCAACGTAAAAAGCTAATCATTGCAAAAGATCAATTTAAAAAATTGTCCAAAATTGGAGCCAAACATTCACTGTTTAAAAACTCAGTCATTATGTCTGTCATTTTACAAGTGTTGTCTCATTGGAGTACTAATCGGGCATTATGTGTTGCTATTCCTACATTGCCTTTATATACGGGGCCATTTGTAAATAGCTCCACATTTATTGCTGTGGAATGGAAATATACAGCGCAATTTGTTCAACAAGCCAATCAATTACAAACAGAAATATTAGCGGGTTTACAGCATCTCTCATTTTCTGGTGTTGATCTCGCCCGACTCCTATTTGAAAAAACAGGTAAAGTCCCTGTATTACCTATCGTCATTACCAATGGTTTATCTTGGTCGGTACTGCCAGAATCACATGCTATTCAACTACAGGACGGGCTTACTCAAACACCCCAAGTTGCAATCGATATCCGTTTTAGCACAGCAAATGATGAGACTTTAGTCTTCGATATTGATTATGCCGAAGATGCGCTTTCAGCAGAGATGATTGATGACTTTTTACATATGCTTCAATCCGCTATCTACCAAATTATCGACTCAAACATTTTTACATTTGATTTGACTGAGTTAGTTACTGCGCTTCAAAGCAACAGGCAATACTTCAAGAACAATGTCGCTCAATATCAATATAGATCACTTCAGAATAGTACGGTAAAGACAACTAAACAGCGTCATCAACTATTGCAAATCTATTTAGAGGCATTGGGTCAATCTAATAATGACATAACCGATGATTCGATAAATTTCACTCATTTAGGACTTCGTCCACAGCATCTAAAGATCATTTCAAAGCGCATTCGTGAAACTTACGCGATTCAGCTTTCACCTACTCAACTTATTCATTGTCGAAACATTTCAGATGTAGAAAAACTTCTCGTATCCCATTCACCCGTATTTTGAACATTAAACTTAGTGGAATTATATAAAGTATACTCATGAAAAATATAGATATTGCTGGAATTGGTATTGGACCATTCAATTTAGGATTAGCGGCTCTACTTTCACACCACCCTGAGATAAAAAGTATATTTTTGGAGCGTAAGCCAGAGTTCCGTTGGCATGAAGGATTACTTTTACAAGGTACCACCTTACAGGTTCCTTTTTTTGCTGATCTGGTCACCATGGCTAACCCTTGCCATCCATTAGGTTATATTAATTACTTACATCAACATGATCGTTTACATCAGTTTTATTATTACGACAGTTTTTTAATTCCTCGACGTGAATATGATCATTATTGTCGTTGGGCTTCAAAACAATTACCGGCTTGTCGATTTGGAGAAAACGTCACTGATGTTGAATATGACTCAAAGCTCGATAAATTTATTATAGAAAGTGAATCAGCCTCAGGCGAAAAACAAAAATATATCAGTCAAGATTTAGCGATTGGTATTGGGACTAAGCCTCGAATTCCTCAATGGCTAGAAAAATGTAAACACCCTTTGGTAAAACATTCCGCAGAGTTTGCACAAATTCAGGAACAGCTTAAACAGTGCAAGCAAGTCACAATCATAGGTTCTGGCCAAAGTGCGGCAGAATGTGTACTTGCGCTATTTAATGCACTGACTCCAGAACAGGTCGAGGCAGGTGCATCTATTCGATGGGTGACACGCTCAGCAGGTTTTCATCCGATGGAGTATTCCAAACTTGGACAAGAGTGTTTTACACCAGCATATATGCAATATTTCCAAAGCCTACCTAGAGCAAAACGTCGTGACATAGCAGCCAGTCAAGGGCTTATCTATAAAGGGATTAGTTTCTCGACCATCGGGGAAATCTATGATGTTCTCTATGAACGCTCCGTCGGCGGGGGGAAATCTGGACTAAGCTTATATTCAAGCTGTGAAGTTGAATCAATCGAACAACTTGAATCAGGTTCTCTTCATCTAACCTGTCTACATACACAACTGAATCAACAGTGTAGTTTTGAAACTGATGCACTGGTTGCAGCGACAGGCTATGTCCATGATTGGCCTGAATGGTTTGAAAATATGAAAGGTTCTGTTTTAGCTGTTGATGAACAACAAGATTGTATTGTTCAAGAAGACTTTACAGCTTCACGCTGTGATCAAGGACAAGGGCGAATTTTCATTCAAAATGCTGAGATTTTTCAACAAGGTGTTGGCTCACCTGATCTAGGGATCGGTGCAACACGAAATTCAGTGATTATTAATCAGTTACTGGGACGTAATGCTTATCGAATTCCTAAACAGTCTTCTTTCCAGCACTATGGTTTACCAAAATAAAATATGAATATCATAAAAAACCCGCGATTGCGGGTTTTTTATTCGTTTGAAGATTACAACAAATTAAAAGTCATATGATACAGATAGCATATACGTTCTTGGTGCGCCTAAAGCCAAATTCGATAGTTTAGGCATTCCCCAATAGGCTTTATTGGTCAAGTTATTGATGTCTGCTCTAAAAGTAACAGGATGATTTGAGATTGAGGTTTTATATCGTGTACCGACATCTATCAACGTGCGACTAGGAATATGCAATGTATTATCTTGATTGATATACTGTTTTGAAACTGCCGTTGCGTTACCAGATAAAGTTAAAACACCTTGTGCAACTTCGCTATCCCATTCAACACCCAATTTCCCTTGTGTTTTAGGAACACCTAAGGCCATATTTCCTTCATTGCTTTGGATTGCTGTTTTAGTCACTTCAGGTTCGATATAAGATGCACCACCCATCAAACGTACATTTTCAATTGGCGAACCAAAGAAGCTCCACTCAACCCCTCGATTACGTTGCTCTCCCCCAGATGTGTATACATTAGTCACTAAATCAGTATAAGCACTTGGTTTTTTGATTTCAAACAGTGACAAAGTATGCGCAAAAGTACCTTGATCAAACTTCACACCAAGTTCTGTTTGCTTCGTTTTGTAAGGGGCAAATATCGTTGGATAGTTTGCCGCAGTAAGGGGAGCTGCATCACCTTTGGTTAAGCCCTCGATATAGTTTGCATAAACCGAAACTTTATCTGTCGCTTTAAATAGAATTGCGGCTCCTGGTGTCGTTGCATTCTTTTTATATTTAGTCAAAGTCGATGTCGGCACAAATAAATTACTGGTTTCCACCTCTTGATAACGTACACCTAAAGTTAACTGTAAGCGATCTTCAATAAAAGATAAGGTATCCGCCAGACCGTAACTATTTAATTGCAATTCAGAATTAGATATTAGAGGTGCATTAAAAGGAACCGCTTTCCCCCAAATTGGATCATAAAGATTGGTCGTCCATTCAGCACCTGCCACATTTCTTACCCCATAATCATCTTGATTATGTTTATAGTATGTCGCGTTGACTACCCATTGATGCCCTACTGGTCCTGTATTAAATTTCCCTTTCAACCCCACATCTGCCGACTTTTTATCGACATCAAATGCCAGTTGACCAATATTTGTTTGGAAGGTTCCAATGTTATCTAAAACAGTTGCTGACATCGCGCCATTATATTTATATTCTGTTTTACTTTGACCATAGGTGACATACCCCATCATGTTGTTGGTCAGATCATATTCACCACGTATCATCGCGCCCTTGTCTTTAATGTCAACAAACGACCAATCTGGATTGAGTAAAGTTTCTGGTTTAGGTGGTTTTGGAATAGCGATATCTTTTCCAAGGTTGATGCCTCGTGTTACGCCATCAACTCGATCTTTGGATGTATAAATATCTGTCGAAACACGCGCACGATCACCGCGCCAATCCATTCCTAATGAAAATAACTCAGTTTTCAAATCCTGTTTTTCTACTGGTCCAGAACCATCCCGATATACCGCATTTGCTCGCACACCGAATTCTTTGTCCGCGCCAAATCGTCGTCCAACATCTAAATGCCCACCAAACTGAGAGTCAGACATATATGTCGTAGTCAAACGGGTTAATGGCTCGTCCGTGGCGCGTTTGGTCGTGAGATCAACTGTCCCACCAATAGAACCTGTTGGTGGCATTCCATTTAGTAATGCAGATGGGCCTTTAAGTACATTTACTCTTTCAAACATTTCAGGTGAAGTTCGATAGTATGGGGTTATACCAAACAACCCATTCATAGACATATCACTCGGGCTCGACTCAAAGCCACGGATATAATAGTTTTCACTCCAGCCACCACTTGCTCCATTTGTGAACACAGATGGATCCGTTTTCGCAATCACACTTGTTATATCTTTTGCCTGTTTATCTGCGATATATGTATCCGTATATGCAATGGCATTAAATGGATTTTCCATAAAGGTTTTATCACCTAAAAAACCCAAAGAGCTGTTCGATGAAACCTGCCCACCTGCGTAGCTATCTTCTTGTTCGGCTTTTACAGTAATGATCGGTAACGATGCGACATTCGACTGAGCATTTTGTTGTTGGTCAATGCCCTTTGTCGAGACATTTGCCATATCAGCATGCGCATTTGATGCGCAGATCATAAAGACTGTGCCCAATGCATAGCCTAATCGTAGCGCCATTCTTGCAGAAGCAATACCATTTAATGCAAATGAATGTTTTTTAAATATTTTACGATGTTCATTTTCTAAATTACGGTTATATATAACATTATTCATTTGAAGACCTTTAATGTTGTGATTCATTGTTCTATGCACCATCTACTTGAAATACCAAGTAAAATAGTGAAAACTTATGCTTTTAAAATCTTATTCAGCTATTCTTGATGCAGCTTATTGGTAGCCTTTTTTCACGTCATCCATCACTATTTTGAGCGAAGTTGGGCTTGCAGCAGTGGTGTACCACGCATCCGCATCGACAAAAATGACGCGACCATTTTTCCAAGCCTTGGTTTGACGTAATAATGGATTCTCTACAGTTTCAGCATTAACTTTTGAACGACGTTCCATCACGGCAGTGCGATCGACGATGTAAAGAATGTCTGGATCTGCCTGTTTAATGAATTCGCTCGAAATCGGCTGTCCATGCAAACTTGTATCTTTAGCCTTACTTGCTGGTTTTACCCCGAATGCATTAAAAACAAAGCCATATCTGGACTGGATACCAAAGTTGCTAAATGCACCATTATTATGTAAAACGACCAGTGCCTTTTCAGGACGATTGGCGGTTACTGCCTGTACTTGCTTCACTTCTGCATCAAGTGCCAATGCTTTCTCACGAGCCAAATCTTCTTTATTGAATATTTGACCTAAAGTCATCAAATGATCTTTAACGAGATTGATATGATCGCTCTCACTATCATTAAAATTAATGTCGTAATGAATAGTTGGAGCGATCTTGGATAACTCCTGATAGTGATTAACATGCAGTGGTGTCATCAAAATCAAATCTGGTTTTAGTGCATATATGCGTTCCATATTCGGCTGTACAATTGCACCTAAATCTTGAATTTGCTTATCACTTTTATACTTTTCCAAAAAGTGCGGAACATAATCTTTTGGCATCCCTATGATCGGGATATTTAATTGATCCAGAAAATCAGCTTCATTCATATCAAGTACAGCAACGCGTTGCGGAAGATAATCAACGACGGTACTTCCAAGCATATGCTTCACCGTGATCGGTGCAGCTAACTTCTGTACATTTTGGGGAGTATCAGCAGCTTTTTGATCGCATCCTTGTAATGTTATAGCCGCTGTTATGATTAGGGCTAAACCCCAATACTTTCTTTTACAGTTCATCTTTATTCAAGCTCCAAATGAGTTGAAGTAATTACACATACAGCCACGCTCACTGTATGTAATTTCAAAATCAAGCTCATACAGATCCGTTAATTGTGCCTCTGTAATGACTTGTTCTGTTGGTCCACTAAAATGAAGTTTGCCGTTCTTTAATGCGACAATATGGTCTGAGTAATTGGTGGCAAAATTGATGTCGTGAATCACCAAAATCACCGTCCGGCCTTGTTCATCGCATAAACGTCGCAATGCACGCATAATTTGAACGGCATGTTTCATATCGAGATTATTTAGGGGTTCATCTAATAAAAGTACGTCTGTCTGCTGGGCAATCGTCATCGCTAAAAAAGCCATTTGCCGTTGGCCGCCACTAATTTCATCAATATAAGATTTGCGTAATGGCTCTAAAGAAAGGAATTCAATCGCATCATCAATGATTTGATGATCTTGCTCAGTTAAAGCGCCACGGCTATATGGGAATCGACCAAATGAAATCAATTCCTCGACAGTTAAACGCAGATTAAATCCTGGGGCTTGGCGTAAAGTTGCAATCTTTTTGGCGTATGCCGCAGTACTTATATTGGCAATATTTTGATTATTTAAAAAAATATCACCTTTATCAGACTCAACTAGACGCGCCATCATCATGAGCAAAGTCGATTTTCCCGCACCATTTGGACCAATCAGTGACGTCACTTGCTGTGTAGGAAACTCAACATTTACGTCAGAAAGTACAGGCTTTGCGCCATAGGATTTATGAATATTCTTGACCTGAATCATGTAACACCTCTGGCACGAACCGTCAGCGTAAGGAAATAGATGCCACATACGAGATTGACCAGAATACTGACAGTCGTTTTGTAATTGAAAACATGCTCAACCAAAATTTGAGCCGCAATAAAGATGGCTATCGTGACTGCACATCCGAGGGGTAAGGTTAATTTATGCTTATAATTGCCCGCCAATGCATAGGCGATATTTGCAACAAACACCCCCATAAATGCTGTAGGGCCAATCAGACTTGTAGATACTGCGACCAAAATCGCAATCATTGCCAAATAAAAGCTGACATAACGATGATGGTCAATTCCAAGTGATGTCGCTTGTTCACGACCTAAAACCAGAACATCCAGCACAGGCAGTGTTTTTCTGCCCAGCCATAAAACCACTGCTACGGCTAAACTAGAATAAAAGAGTGTTTCTGGTTGAGAGCGATTAAACGTGGCATAGCTAAACCCTTGGAAAACAGAAAACTCGCCAGGACTGATTTTAAGCTGAATAAATTGAGTAATCGTTCCAACAACCAACGTGAGGACTAATCCCAATAGCAGTAGCAAAAAGACATCGTTTCGACCAAATGGCAATAACCACTTATGAATCACCCACGAATAGAGCAGCATTAAAATAAGAGAAATAAAAAAGTTGCCATTTAATCCCAATAGGGTTAATCCGTGCGTCCCGAGAACAAACAGTAGTAAAACCTGCCACAATAAATAAATCGCTTCATAGCCCATAATTGAAGGGGTTAAAATACGATTACCAACTATTGTCTGGAAAACGATCGAGGAAACTGCAACACAAATACCGCCTAGAACAATTGTTGCAAGACGAACAAGTCGTTTAGGAATGACATAATCGAAATCCAATCCCGAATTTAGGAATACAAACACTAGAGCTAGACACAGCACTATCAGAAAAACGATCCATAGCTTCGCCATACGCATTATCGAAGCCCTCTCAAAATAAGGATCAGGAAGATAATGCCTCCTACACCTCCAGCCGTTAGCCCAATAGGAACTTCAAACGGGTAAATAATTGAGCGACCAATAATGTCACAGAGCAATAATAATGAAGCACCGCCTAAAGCGACGATTGGTAAGGTTTTAGCTAAATTTTCACCGTATTTCAGTGCAACTAAATTTGGAACAACGAGCCCAACAAAAGGAATTGCTCCGACAGTAATGACCGTTGTTGACACAGTAATTGCAACCAGTATTAAACCAATAGCAGCCATAACCGCATAACTCAATCCTAAACTCGAAGCCATCTCCTCACCCATTCCAATCACGGTAAAGCGATGTGCAAACAAGTAAGTCAATAAAACAATCGGGAAAATGATGTAAATGATTTCATAGTGACCTTGGACGATTCTTGAAAAATCTCCCATGAGCCACCCTTGCATACTTTGTAAAATATTGGCGCTATAAGCATAAAACTCAGCTAATGCACTCAGCACACTGCCATACATCAAACCGATCACAGGGACTAATACCGTATTCCTAAAACGGATACGGCGAAGAATTGCGATATAGATTAAGCTGGCGATAAAACTAAAAAACATCGCAAACAGCATCTTGCTAAATGTGCTCGTTACTGGAATTAGTGTTAATGACACCAAAATACCCAGTTTGGCCGCATCTAAACCGCCTGACGTCCCTGGCTCTACAAATTTATTGCGGACAATGTGCTGTAAAATGACACCACACACTGACAATCCAATGCCAGTTAGCACAATCGCAATCAAACGAGGTATACGGCTAGCTGTGAGCGTCAGCCAGCTATCTCCAGAAAAGGAAAGCAATGCAGACCATTCAATTTGCTCAGCACCGAGCAACAATGAAACGATACATAAAATGATAAATAGACAAAATAAACCCAGTTGCATTAGGGGCATGCCCCACTAATACGCGATAAAGCTGATAAAAATTGAAAATGGAGCTGTATACAAAAATGATGATTGAAAATATGTTCAATTTTTAATGTGTTTATTGACCTTTCATGATTGAATATTCTCATGAAAATTCCTTAATTTTGTCGTGACTAAATGGCAAGCTCTCCCAAGAACAATGAATTAAGATCAATATTCGTGGGTCTATAAAATCATTTTTAAGCGGTATTAACTGTCTCAAATAAAAATTATTTACTTACTAATCAATATTTTATAAAGATATTAGTAAATTATAGGTTATTGTTACAGTCATTATTAAAAATGATAATCTTGATGTAAATGAGAATCAATTATAGTATGTTTTAAGTAAAATGTAACCCCTGTTACTTCATGTAAAGCGTTGAGGTAGTGATAAATTCATTCAAAATCTGGGGATTTTACACGCATGCAAACACATAACATCATGAATTATATAATTTTTAATCTGATGCCTAAAATTTGCGAAATGAAAAATGATCAAAATAGCTTAATTTATAAAACAGGATTCACTTATGTTGGCACAACTTTCCGAAACTTCATCTCTCATGCCTGTTAGTGACTACGAAGAGCGCATCTGGATGTTACAATTACAACAACCAGAGCAAGTAGCTCGTCACTTTAATCTATGGAAGCTAAATCAAGAGTCTAATCTCCCACTCATTAGCAAAACAATTCGAGAAATTGTTGAAACTACACCTGATTTGAATGTTCGTTATAAATTTAGCGATGACGGTGATTTATATAAATATCAGTTTGATGATTGGTCAGCTTGCTTAGAACTTAAAAATAGTAAGCTTGAAGAAATATTTGACCAAGTAACACTATTGAAAGCACAAGTTTGGAATGCTGAAATCAATCCACCTTTTTCTACTTATATTTTTGATACTGAACAAGGTTTTTTTCTGCTTTTAATCCTTCACCCCATTCTCGACCAATGCTATCAAACAGCCAATTTCATCGAGGCAATAAAAGATAAATATCTACATTACTCAAGAAACAACGCTTCACTCATGCTAACTGAAATTGAAATACCAAATCATCTTGTTGAAAACAAGACAGAAACTCAGGTAGAAACTGATCAAAGCTACGTTTCTCAGGTCATTTTGGAGGAGTTTAGAAATACACTCGCCGAGCCTGAGCTGACCCTAGATGATGACTTTTTTGATTTTGGTGGTCACTCATTATTAGCAACACGGATTATTGGAAATTTACTCAACAAACATGGGATTGAAATTCGATTTAATGATTTCTTTAAATCCCCATCTGCTGCAGGTTTAGCGACCTACGCCGCCATCAAAACCGAGAGAATTAAAACCAATACATTAAAAAATATAGCAAAAGCCCCGCTTACTTTGGCTCAAGATTTTCTTTGGCAAGCATATTCAAGTTTCGATTTCAGTCCAATTTATAACCTACCATTTGCAGTAGAGTTTTTAGATGAAATAGATGAAGGCATCTTCTTTCAAGCAATTAAAGATATCGTGGAGAGACATGCAGGCTTGCGTACAACATTCCATACTCATGATGGACAGACCTATCAACAGACTGTTCCAATTTCAGAGTTGGATCAAAAAAAATGGTTTTGGACGAGTAATGAAAGCAAAAACATCACGCTTGCAGATGCAGCCTCATATAAATTTGATCTTCGCCATGAACTACCGATCAGAATACGCTTACTTCGGAATACACAAGGTCGCCAAACATTATCATTTTTAGTCCATCACATGGTCATTGATGAGTGGTCTTTAAACACGATTATGTCAGACCTCAGACATGCTTATCTTGCTCGATCAAATGACAAAACACCTATATGGAAAGCACCAGCTCAAACAATCCATGATTTTTCGTTGCTTCAACAGAAACAAGGGATCAATCAGAATCACATTGATTACTGGACAGATATGCTAAAGGGTGCAACCAAAGGGTTACAACTCACTATCCCAAGTCAAGCGTTTGATATTCCGAAAAAAACACCTCAGGTCAAATGGCTAGAACTCAAGTTTGAATCAGAAATGCATAACAAGCTTGCTAAATTTGCTAGACAGCACAACGCTTCTATTTTTACAGTTCTCTATACCACTATCGCTGATGCTTTGCATAAACAAGGACAACTCAAAGAAATCGTGATTGGTACATCTGCATCTGGGCGAACTGATCCTGAATTTTTTGATACCGTGGGCTACTTCACAACAATGGTTGCTCACCGTACTGTATTTAATCCAATAGACTCATTCCAATCATTACTTCAGAATATTAGTACCATGATTAATGATTCAATGGCATATGCGGATATCCCCATTAACCATATACAAAAAGCTTTAGGCATGCGTGCCGACGAAGGATTATTATTCGATGTGTTTATCCATATTCATTCAAATAATGCATTAAATGGTGCATTAGAAGCACCACATGGGCGGGATATTCCTTACCGTCAAATCTTGCCTGAACGCGAAGAATCTATGTTCGGCTTACATTTTGAAATCATGGAAAATGTCATTGATGGACAACATCAACTCAGTATGATTATCACCTATCAAGCGCACCGCTTTCCCACTCCACTTGTTGAAAGTATTTGCGAAAAAATGAATGCAACCTTAGCACAAATCTAAATTTCGTATAAACCGTATCATCGCAATTGTGTGCTTAAAAGAACGGATTATCCATCCAGCTTTTAAGCACATTGCAATCCTTTGCAATTCAAGTCTACTCAAACAAGCATCTATGCTATTGCAAAATGATCTAAGGATTTATTTTCTGCTGTACTCGATTCACAACATCTTGAACCGTTTTACATGAGATCAAAGTATAGAAATCAATTTGTGTATCAAGCTTTTGAGAGAGCTTCTGTGCAATAACCATCAGTTGTTTCGGCTTAATTCCAATATCCAATATCTCACTTCTATAGAAAATATCCATTTTTTCATCTTTATTTTCATCGATATATTCACGAAAAATCATCAAAACAGAATTTCCGACATCATCAAATTTAGATTGCGCTTTTGCAGAAGGCGAGTAAATTTGATCTTGAGCCGATGTCTGCAACGTTTTTCGATCAACCTTACCATTTCGGGTTAATGGGATATGATCGACGGCTAAATATTTAGATGGGATATGTGAGTCAGGCAAATAAGCTTTTAAAAAACGCTTTAATTCTAAACCATTTAACTCAGTACTATTATTACGATCTGCTAATGTGTAAATCGCCACCAACTCCTGTGTTTCAGTGGTTGGATGCGTACACCCCACCACAACACAATGATGAATATTCGGATTCTTCGATAAAGTATTTTCAACTTCAACAGCCGAAATTCTCACCCCTTTTATCTTTAAATAGCCATCTTGACGCCCAGCAAAAATAATATTTTGATCAGCTCTGAAATAGCCTTGATCACTCATACGAAATGCAATTTGTCTTTCATTCTCATTGACCTGAATTTCAACAAAATCTTGGTAATCAAGCTTTCCATCTCGTAAATATCCATTTGATAAATTTATCCCCACCATATACATCGTGCCCACCTCACCCATTTGGCAAGGCTGCATATTTTCATTTAGGATAAAATATTGATTGTTCTTTAATGCTTTTCCATAAGGAATAACCGTCTGATCCGTATCACCAATTTCATGCCATATACTCCAAATTGTGGTTTCTGTAGGGCCACCCAATGAAAATAAGCGCGCATTCGGCAATTGTTGTCTTAACTTGGATATTAATGAAGGTTTTATATAGTCACCTCCTTGTGCGATTAAACGGAGCGACTGTAGTTGCTCCGTGCGGGTCACACTGACCAACATATCCACAATCGCTGGAACACTACTCCAAATCGAGACTTTATATCGTTCCAATAGCTCGGCCCAAACCACAGCGTTTTTACTCTGTTCAAATGACGGAACAATCAACGTTGCACCAACAGCCATGGTAGCGAATACATCAAACACAGACATATCATGGTGAAAAGGTGTCATCGCTATAACAACATCATCAGAACTGAGCTTCCATTCTGCGATGGTATGGGAGAGTACATTTGCAGTTGCCAGATTGTTTAATACAACACATTTCGGCATACCAGTACTTCCAGACGTATATAAATAATACGCTGGTAAACGATTGATCTCATAACGCCATTCTGGATCACAGACGATGGTATTGAGTAACGCCTCATTGATATTTAAATTCGGTATACCTTCTACCAACGAGTCACTGACCGCAATCTCAGCACGACTATTTAAGAGTAAATAAAGAAGCCTTGATGGTGGTGAATCCATATCTATCGGTAACCAAATCATCCCCGTTAACGCACAAGCTAAAGCGGTATAAATATGTTCAGGGCTTTTTCTCAAACAGATTGCGACCACTGATCCTATTCTTAAATCCTGCTTTTTTAATGCAGAAGCAATCTTAATGACATTCTGCCCTACTTCAGCATAGCTGATCTGCTGACCATTGAATATCAATGCTGTTTTATTCGAGTTTCTACCTGATATATTTTCATAAATTTTTTTCAGGTAATTCTCTAAATCTATATTTTTACTATTAAATTTTAGTAAATCTTGATTTAAATCTTTTTGCATACAGTTCAATCCTCAACATATTTTCTATTTCATACTTTCAAATCGAACATTCAAAAATAAAGTGATAAAAATACTGGAAAATGATCATTTAAGGCATCATTGATTTTGATCCAGATAGCTCAAAATGGATTGTCAAAGTAACCATTAAAAATCTTCTCTCTTATATTTTTTTGTTCGAGGTTTGATAGCTTAGCAAAATAATACAAATGATAATCATTTTCAATTATTAATTGGTTAATCAGAGTCAATCCGACTCCGAATATTCTTTATAAAAATAAATTCTAAATATCATTAAGTTAAATTAAAAAGAAAACTCATTTAAAGACTTTGTACTATAGACATTTCAATTCCATACACACACTTGATAACAATTATCATTTACAATAATGGGGCACTTCGCTATCGTAGCGAATAAAGACTGTGATTATTCCACATCACAACACCTATCATGATCGTTTAACTTAGGCTATATCAATGACAAAAATAGCAGAGAAATCGAAACAAAAATCCAGTAATTTATTGAAAGAGAAAGACCATTTACAAGATATGGAACAGCTGGAGATGACCGTTGTGTCAATCCAAACCCCTTTTCCATCCATCGTCCGAATTCAGGGCACCATACATACAACCCAACCAGAACTTTGGAAATCTCCAAATTTGGCAGTTCGTTTACTGGTTGCTCAGCACGCAGACGGTCAACCCATCTCTCGTGTATATACGATCCGTTCTTTTGATCCGATAAATGCTCAAATTGAAATTGATTTTGTCAAACATGAAGATTTAAGCCCTGCGATGCAATGGCTTAATTCAGCCCAAGTCGGCACAAAAATTGGACTAATTGGACCAAGACCTCATTTTATTCCAAATTTTTCATCCCAAAAGCATGTTGTTATTTTTGCAGATGATACTGCTGTGCCCGCTGTTTATTCGATACTGAAACATTGGAAACATGGCATAAGTGCTGATATCTATATAGAAAGTTCTGAAAAAAATATTGCTTGTGAATTACCCAATCGCGATCAGATTCAGATCCACTTATTGCATAAAGATCATCGCTCTCTGGAAAAAGGCCTCCTGCTAAAAGCAGCATTTCAACTAGAAAACTATGAAAATCTAACGATCTGGGCGGCATGCGAACGCAATGAGGCACGAGCATTACGTCATTTTTTTGTCGACGAGAAACAGTTTGATAAAAATGACGTCCGTATTGCAGGTTATTGGAAAGATGGCGTATCTGGCTCAGAACTAGATCAGCTACGCGCTCAACATTATCAAGAACACATTCAAAGAGGAAAAACCTTAAACGAATATGATGATCTTGATATGTCACTTTGATTCAATACGTTATAACAATTTAGAGGCTAAAACTATTTAGCCTCTTGAAACGATAAAAGTACGATTAAATACACAACAAAAAAGGCTTAAATCATTAAGATCTAAGCCTATCTTTATATACATTGCATACTTGCAAAGTGGCAGAGGATCAAGGACTCGAACCTTGACGAACGGTTTTGGAGACCGTCATGCTACCATTACACCAATCCTCTAGAACATGTATGATTAAATCATATCAGACTTAACCATAAAAAAAGCAAGATACGCTTGCTCTTTAAATTTGGTGGGGGCGAAGAGACTCGAACTCTTACACCTTGCGGCGCTGGAACCTAAATCCAGTGCGTCTACCAATTTCGCCACGCCCCCGATGGATGTGTATATTAGTGATAAACCTTTCTGCTGACAAGCCCTTTTTATAAAAAAACCATGCATCTGAAAGCTAATGCTTTTTTAATATACAGATAAAAACAACAGAAATAAAAAAAGGACTTTCAATAAGTCCTTTTTTAAATTTGGCAGAGGATCAAGGACTCGAACCTTGACGAACGGTTTTGGAGACCGTCATGCTACCATTACACCAATCCTCTAGAACAGCTTGATTAGATCATAGCAGACCTAACCATAAAAAAAGCAAGACATGCTTGCTTTTTAAATTTGGTGGGGGCGAAGAGACTCGAACTCTTACACCTTGCGGCGCTGGAACCTAAATCCAGTGCGTCTACCAATTTCGCCACGCCCCCGATGGGTATGCATATTAGTGAGAAACACCAATCCTGACAAGTCTTTCTGATAAAAAAACCAGTCAAATGAACATATAATATTCAAATCAAGTATTTATACTTACAACAACCCCATCGATTTTAGACAACCCTGTGCATCAAGCACTGACTTAAAACGTTGTTCAACACGCTTTTGCATTAAACCATTTAAGAGGGGGAAAAAACATTCAAGCTCTTGCGGGAGCTGAATCTGTAGTAGTTGGCAATGCAGTACAGCCCAATCATAATAAGTATCAGCGTTTAATTTAGTGTTCGTTAACCATTCATACAAAATAATGCCCAAAGCATATAAATCACTTTGAATACTTTTCGCTTCACCATGAAAAAGCTCAGGCGCCATATAGTGCGGTGTTGCATTCATCACAGGTGTTGAATCTGATAATTTAAAACCCTGCTCATAATCAATTAGCTTGCAAGCGCTGTCATATAAACGGAAATGTACTGGCTTTAGATCACCATGAATCCAACCCATTTGATGTATGCAATCGAGTGTGTTTAGAGCATCCGATATTTTCCGTTGAATGCTCTCAATATTTTTGCTGAGCAAAACATTGGTGAAGAATTCTTCCGCATCTAACAATATCAAGCCTCTACCCTTCGCTTCAAGGTGAAGACATTGCGGAGTCTGTTCTAAGAGGATGATGTGATGCGGCAATAGAAAATGCTGAGTCTTTATTGTTTCAAGCTGATAAAAATCCAATTCACCTTGAAAAGCAGGTTCTATTACTGGATCGGTATCAGCGACATGAAATTTAAGCCAATACTTCTGATTTTCAACTTGAAACGTATATAAGCGCCGTCCAAAATCATAACTTCGCTTTTTCGTTTCTAACGACCAGTTGTTCCATTGAATAGTTGGATCAGAGATCCACGTAATAAAACTCATTCTGCTGCTTTTCTTCCTGCTTACGCAATAATGCTAAACAATGTTCAATGGTTTTACCAATCCGTGCATGTGTTTCAATCGAAGCGATTTTAGACCACGTTGCTCGCTCACCCTCTTGTTGTAAGCTTTGAAATAATTTTGGTCGTGGATTTTGTAGCATATAGCTATAGTGCCTTAAACCATATTTGGCAATGATATTTACATCACCATAATAACGCTGCCCTAAAATCCCATAACCATGATCGAGCGCACGTCGAATCGGAAAGAAACCGCCCATTGAATTGCGAATTAAATCCATGACATCCATTGCAATCGCTTTACCCTGATGACGCACCACCCGTTCAGGCCAACTCAAGACATCACGGCGGAATCGCTCATTATCACTTTGCATAAATGGCACGATATGCGGGTTCACCTGACTGGCAATGGTGTAATTAATATTATAAAGCCTTGCCATTTTTTCCTGAGGAAAATCACTGCGCATACTGCCATCCACCCATTTGGTGTTGGCTAGATACGGCGTATGCTGACCATCATAACGTTTACTGGTTAATTTCACTGGTGGAAACAACACAGGGACGGCACATGAAGCCAGCACTGCACTCCAAACTAAAACATTTGGCGCAGTTAAAGCATTTAATACTCGAGGATTTTGTGCAGTGTTATAGGGCGCAACCGCAATATTAATATGCAATCCTGAACGTTGATAGGCTTCCGCAAAAGTGACATCGCCCATGTTGCGTATCAAGAATTTTTTGAGATACATCACATCAGCAATGCCACCATGACCTTTGATCAACTCCATAAGACGTCTAAAGCGGAAGGCTTCATGGAAAAAGTGCTCTCCAGAAAGCAATGCGGGAATCTGATCAGTGGAAGAAACGCCGAGCATCCCTGTCATGATCGCACCTGCACTCGAACCTGAAATGACCTTGGGTAAAAGATCACGTTCCAACAATGCCTTGCATACCCCAGTATGAAACAAGCCCAATGTTGCACCACCTGACAGCATTAAAGCAGGTTGTCCATAAGCCTTTTGGCATTCTTCAAAAAACTTTATTTTTTCTTTCAACTGAAAAGTAATACATTCACTGGATGCCAAATAACCAAAGCATTCACTGACCTCTTCAACATAATTTTCTATAATTTTTTTAGTGCCGCAGTAGGTCTCAGCGAATAACATCGGATGACCAATATTGGCAAAATCATAGGATAAACCTTCTCTTAATACATAGATCAAATCAAGGGTTCGATGTTGTGTACGATATTTTTTTAATAAGTTATGCCGTTTAGATAAAATTTCAGCATCAAAATAAGGCGAATCATTGTCATATTTCCATGCTTCAGTACCAGCTTCTTGGTCTAGTTTTAGTGCAATGGACTTCCATTCCGCATACCCATTTGCATGGCGTAAGCGCTCTTGTAACACACCGACTCTATATGTCTGATATGTATTCTTTTTTTCTAGAAGTCTATTTGACATTCGTGTTTCCAGTTTTGATGATTTTTTTCTCATTCTGCACCTATACAATGCAAAATGCTGTCGCAACAATCAAGGATAAAATCGACTTATTACAATCTTTTCGATGAGATCTTCTTATTTCAACAACAGCAATGATAGTATTCCTATTCATTGATCACTGTGTTTGGTTTGTATTTATGGCTCTTCTTGATTTACCGGAATCTATTCTCCAATCGTTATCCAGTGTTTTGGCACAATTACAGCAAACGCTCCCTGCACCAAAACAACCGACTGATTTCTCAGCTATCGCTTTTCGATGGGAAAATCAACAACTACTCGCCATTCAACAACCCAAAAAAATGCATTTGGAAGACCTAAAAGGGATTGAACGTCAAAAAGACAAAATTATTCAAAATACCCTACAGTTCTTAAATGGCTTACCTGCCAACGATGTTTTACTCACTGGCTCACGCGGTACAGGAAAATCATCGATTGTACGCGCCCTACTCACTGAATATTCAGCTCAAGGTTTACGTCTCATCGAAATCGAACGAGATGATTTATCTGATTTACCCAAGATCCAAAAGCTAATTGAACATCGCCCTGAGAAATTTATCGTTTATTGTGACGATTTAGCCTTTAACGCTGAAGATGAAAATTATCGTAGTTTAAAAAGTGTATTAGACGGTTCACTACAGTCTGGTTCGAGCAATTTCATTATTTATGCCACCAGTAACCGCCGTCATTTATTACCTGAGTTTATGCACGAAAATACGCCTGTGCGTAAAGTTGATGTTCCGCAATATACTGAGCTACATCCACAAGAAGCCATTGAAGAAAAGATTTCCCTTTCTGATCGTTTTGGTCTGTGGCTGTCATTCTATCCGATGGATCAACAGCTTTATTTAGAAATTGTGGAACACTATATCGTTCAAGCAGGTTTGCAATATAACGATCTGGTTCGTGGCGAAAGTTTGAAATGGTGTCAGGCACGCGGTCAACGCTCTGGTCGAGCAGCCTATCAGTTCTCTAAGCACTGGATCGGTTCGCAAAATCTAGAGAAATTGTCAAACTGCGCATCAGGTTGATTATGTTTCCCCAAGCGGCAAGAACAAGCCTCTGAAACGATTTCAAAGGCTTATTTAAAATTGCTGTACTTTCGTTTCTAAAGAGATGAATGACTAAAAGCATCCACGATTTGGTTGATTGAACTTTTGATATCAGCGGCAATTTTTGCATCATATCCTTCCACCAAAAAGCGGCTAATCAAACCTTCAATCAAGGTGTAAATGATTTCAACCAATGCATCTGCATGAGGGTTTGATTCAAGACATTTTGCAATTAATGCTCGAATCCAAATCTTATGTTGTTTAGAAATCATAATGATCTCTTGATCACCCAAATGAGATTCTGCAACCGCTCTGACGAATAAGCATCCTTTAAAGTTGTCTTCTTGAAACCAAAGCAGATGCCAATCAATGAGTTGATTCAGTGCCTCTACTCCCGTGGCATTACCGATATAGGTGATTAGCCGCTGTCTAAACTTCGCGTCTCTAGACTCTAGTACAGATCTCACCAACTGATTTTTATTTTTAAAATAAGTGTACATCGTAGTCTTTGAACAGCCTGACTCATCTCGAATCAAGTCAACGCCAACACCGACAAAACTATTTTCATAAAATAATTTTTCGGCGGTATTCAAAATTTTACTTGCTGACTTTGACATAAAACTTTACCTAATTAAAAACAGTACAGATCTGTACTATTTTTAATTTTAGTCTTATTATTGACTGAATACAACGATCTTGTGAGATTAAAATGTTGTCGATATTTCATGGTAAAGAGCATCTCGCTCCTCCACCTCAATCCATTGATATTATTAGAAGTCTAATTGGCGGGACATTCAGTATTCTGATCTTAGTCCTCTTGAGCAAGTGGACCAATAATTTATTTATCATGGCACCTTTCGGCGCAAGCTGCGTGATTTTGTATGCCGTTGCCCAATCCCCTTTAGCCCAACCCCGCAATGTGATTCTGGGACACTTTGTTTCAGCTTTGATTGGCTTAGTCTTTCTTAAAATTTTAGGAACTTCAGCATTGAGTATTGCACTTTCCGTCGGTTGCGCTATTGCTGCAATGCAACTGTTACGTTGCGTTCACCCACCTGCTGGCGCAAATCCATTAGTCATCTTGCTCACCGCAAATACCATTCAATACCATTGGAGCTTCTTATTTTTTCCTGTGTTATTGGGATCGATCGCGCTGGTGCTTGTGGCTTGGTTAGTCAATAACATTAAGACCGATAAGAAATGGCCCACTTATGGACTCGCCTTGATTCACAGCAAAAAAACCAAATAAGCGATTTGATTAAAGAGACTATTTGCTCTCTTTAATCTTGGTCGCATCAGCATACAAAACTTAGGATCAATCAATAAATCCATCTTCTCTATTGCATATTTTCTAACCCCACCCTAGAATTAGGTAGATCAGTATACCTATTTAAAATCATTATGAGCACTAAATCTGCAAAACAAAGAATTTTAGCTACAGCTTCAACGCTGTTCTATCAAGACGGAATCAATAGCACAGGGATCAACAGCATCATTGATCAAGCCAATGTCGCAAAAATGTCGCTATATAACAATTTCAAAACCAAATCAGAATTGGTCAGCTGTTATATCGAAGCACGTCATCAAGAGTGGTTAGATTTATACGAGAAAAGAAAAGCAACCATCCTATCACCTATCGATGGCGTCTTGGCTGTTTTTGATGCCTATCAAGATCATGCCGAGTTTGCCTACGAAAATGGTTTCCGCGGTTGCGGTTTATTAAATGCAGCGGCAGAGTTTCCAGCCCATAGTCCAGAACGTTTAGTGGTAAAAAAACATAAAGATGAAGTTGAAAGCATCGTGGCAGATCATCTTAGTCAAATGATTGATGATCGTGAAAGAGTTAAGCAGCTCTCGCTATTACTCTCTTTTCTTTTAGAAGGTTCAATTGTCTTAGCGGGTCTGGAAAGTTCAAGTGCCAAAGTTTTTGCAGCCAGACAAATGGCTCAATCCTTATTAGAACAAGAGATTTAAAATTGAGTAACTCATCATTAAACCTGAGTTCGCATTACGGTTTTATCGCGGTTTTAGTCGCTTCAATTTTATGGGGTACGACGGGTACTGTGGCCTCTTATGCTCCCAATCTAAGTCCTTTAGCGATTGGCGCGATTGCAATGGGTGGCGGTGGACTTTTACAGGCATTACTCGCGCATAAAAATATCCTTGGTCATTTACCACAGATCCGTTCATATTTCCCTCTCCTGTTGGTTGGGATGATTTCTGTTGCCATATATCCGCTTGCCTTCTACTCATCTATGCGAATGGCAGGCATCACCATCGGTACTGTGGTTTCGATTGGCTCAGCGCCTTTGTTTACAGCGCTACTTGAAAAGTTTTTTGATAAAAAGGCACTCTCGCTAAAATGGTTTATTAGTTTTATTTTTGGTGTTGCTGGGGTATTGCTTTTATCAATCGGAGAATCGCACTCCCAAAGCTCATCGCAAAGCATTACAACCGACCAAAAAACTTTGGGAATCATTCTTGGACTTATCGCAGCACTTACCTACTCACTCTATTCATGGGCTGCCAAGAAAATGATAGATCGAGGTGTTGACTCTAGAGCATCAATGGGTCTGATTTTTGGATTCGGCGCTTTAATTTTATTGCCGACTTTATTTTTTACAGGCTCAAACTTATTTGATGAACCCGTAAATCTATATGTTGTTGGCTATATGATGCTGATTCCAATGTTTTTAGGTTATCTATTATTTGGTTATGCCTTACAAACGATTTCTGCCAGTACCGCAACAACCTTAACTTTATTTGAACCACTGGTGGCCGCACTTTTTGCTGTATTGCTAGTGGGTGAGCGACTCGCAACGATTGGTTGGATCGGTATGGTTTTTATTTTTGTATGTTTGGCTGTACTTTCTAAGAAGGATAAGTCGAATTAATTTTTTGCTTACTCGGAAAAGTACAAATTTGAGCATCGATGCAGAAAAAAGTTCCTCTGCATCGCTTTCGCTCTTCTATAGAACTTTAATATCAGTATTCTTTTGCTAATTTTTCCAATGTTGATAGCATTTTTTTCACCACACTTCTTTTATGCTGCAACATATTTTTGATATTAGCTGGATTAAAACCCGTCAATTTAGCAATACCTCGACTGGTCATATATTCACCTGTCTTTTCAAAGTGCTTTTGACTCAAGGCTGTTTTAGCATCAGAGAATCTAATCGCTAACTTATAATCACTAAATTCAGACCATGCACCCGTCTTATATTCATCCAAATCAAATTTGTTTTGATGAGGTGGTTTATCTCGAAGAATATTATTCAAGCGATTAATAACGATTTTTTCCTCACTCTTTTCTATCCGTTGATAAAGTTCAGTTTCCTCAAAAGTTCGCCCTAAAGAGATATCTTTTCTGAATTGCTCAATTATTTTTTTATCTTCAGATGTGTCATGTCCCTCACCCTGTTGGATGAGACATAGAATCTTAAATAAAGACTCTAATCTGCCACATGTAAAAACATAAGAAATTTTCAACTTTTGTACTCCGCTATGAGTCTTAGCTCATAAAAATAAATAATTTATCCGACACTTTAACACGATAGGATTGACTCCAACCCCTCACCATGCATATAAATGAATCATCTGATTTTTAAAAAAATAATAGACCACCTTCATCATTCTTTAGTCTCTCGGTATTTTTTCCCATAAGGAGAAACAAAAAATTTATGAAAGAAGTCTAATCTAGGTTTACTCGAAGCTTAGCTTCCAATAAAAGTGATCAGTTCTATTTTAGGTTGGTTTTAATTCAGTCATCGGCCATCTCGGTGTAGTCGTTACTGCGAGATCATCCTGCTGCCCAGCTTTTAAACGTTGATAGCCTGCAAACGCAATCATGGCACCGTTATCGGTACATAAGGCCGGCTCAGCATAATAAACTTGTGCCTTAATCTTTTTCAGCGACGCTTCTAATTGCTCACGTAAACGAAGATTTGCACTAACACCACCAGCAATGACTAAACGTTTTAAACCTGTTTGCTTTAAAGCCTTCACTGATTTTTTAACTAAGGTGTCGACAACCGCTTCTTGGAAAGATGCAGCAACATCCGCATCACGATTTTCTTCACCTAATTTTTTCAACTGAACAGAAACCGCCGTTTTTAGCCCACTGAATGAAAAATCCAAACCTTGGTGCAAGATTGGACGTGGAAATGCAAATGCTTGGGCGTCACCTTGCAGTGCAAGTTTTGCGATATTCGGCCCACCTGGATAGGGTAGTTTCATCATTTTCGCAACTTTATCAAAGGCTTCACCCGCCGCATCATCAATCGACTCACCGAGTAACTCATACTGACCAATACCATGTGCAGCCATCAGTTGCGTATGCCCACCTGAAACCAACAAAGCGACAAACGGAAATTCCGGTGGCGTATCTGAAAGTAATGGAGCAAGCATATGGCCTTCCATATGATGCACACCAATCGCAGGTTTATTGAAAGCAAATGCCAAAGTACGACCAAATAATGCACCTGTCATCAATGCACCCATCAAACCCGGACCGCGTGTATAAGCAACCGCATCAATTTCGTGTTTTTTCACGCCGCTTTGTTCAAGCAATTGATTAATTAAAGGAATCATTTTACGAACATGATCCCGTGACGCCAGTTCAGGTACGACACCACCATATTCTGCATGCAGTTTAATCTGACTATAGAGAACCTGCCCCCGTAAGCCGAGCTCGCTATCATAGAGTGCTAACCCAGTTTCATCACACGAAGTTTCTAAGCCCAAAACAATCATTAAACTGCCTTTACAACGATCAAAAATAGTATCAGCGCTATTATAGACTTGTGATCTGAGTTGTAAATGAGTAAAATACTGACCTTCACTTGCGATCTAGTGCAATAGTGCGTTAGATCTTATCCATCATCTTAGAGGATTTTACATGCCACAAGTTAAGTTGAAAGAAGGCGAACCAGTAGACGTAGCTATCCGCCGTTTCAAACGTTCATGCGAAAAAGCTGGTGTTTTAGCTGACGTTCGTAAACGCGAATTCTATGAGAAACCAACTCAAGAACGTAAGCGTAAAAAAGCTGCTGCAGTTAAGCGTTATCAAAAGAAATTGACTCGCGAATCTGTACGTACTACTCGCCTTTACTAATTAATTTGTGATTGACTGCTGAAAAACTATGATGACTTTGAAGAACCAAATTACTGACGTATTAAAAACTTTTATGCGTGCCAAAGATATGGCATCAGTAACGGTGATTCGTGGTCTACAGGCAGCAATTAAGCAAATCGAAGTCGATGAGCGCATTGAGCTTGACGACGCTCAGGTTCTTGCGGTCATTGAAAAGCAAATTAAACAACGTAAAGAATCGATCAAAGCCTTTTCTGGCGCTGGTCGTGATGATTTAGCTAGTAAAGAACAAGCCGAAATTGAGGTGTTATCTCAGTTTCTACCAGAAGCTATGACTGAGGAAGAACTTGATTCTCTCATTGAGCAAACGATTGCTGCTCAAGGAGCTACTAGCATGAAAGATATGGGTAAGGTGATGAATTCTCTACGTCCGATCATAGCCGGGCGTGCCGATCCTGCACAAGTTTCTTCTAAAATTAAAGCAAAATTAAGCTAATCAGCTCAGTTAGGCTTTATACCTCTCCTTTTATATATTTAATAATAAATTGGATTCATTTAAACAATGAACCCAAACACGCACCTGTTTATTTAAAATCACACTGAATATTGTATTTAGCGATCATTTGCATTTCTTTTGATGCAGTCACTTGATGAATCACATCTTGTTTCGTCATCGTGGCGTATTGCCCTGTTAGATGTGACCGATTCTTTTCGATCGCCCCATAAGAGTCCTGCACATATTGATTTACAATAGCGCAATATTTTGCCTGCTGCTCAGGCGTGAAATGTGAAAGTTGTGGATCTAGGCTACGCAAAAAACTCCGCATGTCTTGCGCATAGGTTGCTGTTATTTTCTCTACAGCACGTACATATTGCTCAACTGAAGCCGCTGAACTCACCCCTACGAAACTCATCGCAAAAATAAAACCAATAATTTTCTTCATCAATTTTTAACTTCTTTACCACTCAAGCCAGCCATCTTATCTTAATTCAATAAATTTTGGTTTATGCTCGATAAAAAATTCTTCTTTGGGTGCAGGAATATGCCCCTCTGTCACTGTACCTAAACGCAAGCGAATGATATTTGGCAAATCTGTACGATAAGAATAAATCGGGCTGGCACAATATTGACAAAATACTCGCGCTTTATTCGGAGTGTGAAAATATTCTTTGAGTTGGTCTTGGCCTGAGATCAATTCAAATTTTGTTTGATCAAGCGGACTATTCCAACCCGCGATTGCACCTTGCGCCTGCTGACAGTGCTGGCAATAACACAAGATACTATTTTCAATTTCACCATGATATTGATATTGCACAGCGCCACATAAACATTGCCCCTTAATCATAAAATCCCCCTCCTTTTCAATTGATTTCTATTTATGTTACGGCAATTATACTTACTCTTTTATTATTGATGACTTAAATCAATTGTTTAATTCCAGTATTTCACCTGCTAATCCATCGTAATCTTTAAATGCTTTATGCTTAAAACCCTGACGCGTTAGAATCTTGCGTGAGGCAAGATTTTAAAATCTTGTATGTTGAATTTTTCTAATTTAATTTCCATGTAATTACTCTCAAATTTTCAGCAAGCTAATTCCACCACATCAAATTAAGAATTAAATTTTCCTACGATAGTCATCTTGCATTTGCTTTAAACGAGATTCAATTTTCGCTGACATTGCCATATTCCCTTTTGCAAGTCGTTGCGCATGTAACATCGATTTAATCGCGTTTTCTTCATAGCCTGACCAATACTCAACCTCTGCACGATAGCATAAGACATTCACGGCTTGTAATGGTGAGCTTTTGTCTAAGTTTGCTGCTTGTTGCAATAGTTGCCATCCTCGAATATCACGTTGGTTCTTATGAATGAATCGTTGAACTAAGGTTTGTGCTTGTGCAACTTGTCCTTGTCGAATTAAGACTTCTGCAAATTTATAAGATAGTGCTCGATTCTCAGGCATCGTCCTTTGAATGGGCGCAATCGTATTCTCTGCCAGCTCAAGTTTATTTTGTCCCAAATAAATATCTGTTTGAATAAGCGGAACCAATATATGAGATTTTAATCTTGCTTTCACCAAATCAAGATTTGACTGTGCTTGAGCATAATCACCTTGCTCTAAATAAAACTTACTGAGCGCCAGTTGCGCCGCAACATCTTTCTGCGTAGCTAGAGATTGAATTTGTATTTCTGTGGCTTGATTTGAAACAACTTGGGTATACCATTTTAATATCGCGAAATCGAGGTCATAAATCTTTGACTTCACTTTAGGCAGTTGATTGGCACGTAATCTTGCCTCACTCATCCGTTCAGTGGTTAAAGGGTGAGTGAACCAGAAATCTGGCAAAAAGCTGACTCGACTGGTGGCTCGATGCATGGTTTCAAAATAATCCGCCATACTTTGCGGATTATATCCTGCAGCATACATAAATTGCATGCCGATACGATCTGCTTCACGCTCTTGATTACGACTATAGCTGAGTTGTTTATCAATTAAAGCGGCTTGCGTCCCTAGCATTACTGCTGAACCGACATCCCCATCTGCCTGCGAAGCAATTGCAGCACCGACGAGGATCCCAGCCAAAGCCAGTAAGCCTTGTCCTTTAAATGCTTCTTGTGATCGACTGTAATGTCGTTGTGTGACATGGGCGATTTCATGCGCCATCACCCCAGCGATTTCATCTAAATTTTTAGCGGACGTAATCAAACCTGTATTTATTGCAAATAAACCACCAGGTACAGCAAAGGCATTAATTTGGGGATCTTTGATCACCACCAAACCAATCGGCTGCCCCAGTTGGGTTTGACTTAGAATACCTGAGAAAACTTGTAAAAATTGATCTTCCAACCAAGCGTCTTGCACAGTAGGCATTTGTCGATGAACTTGTCGATAAACTTTTTCACCGATGAATTTTTCTTTTTGTTGATCAAGCAACCCTATTCCACCGCCAATATCAGGGACTTCAGTTGCTCCCATCACCTGTGTAGGTAAAAGGACTTGAGTATGACTCAGTTGGGTCGTGGCAAATAAGCCACATGCAAGCAGCAGCGGTCTCAAGGGGTTTCTCTATGATTCTAATGGAGAAATTTAATATAGCACTGAAAATGAGAGGAATTTGCAACAAAGTGTTATAGAAGACAGCTTTTACTGTCTTCTTTTATATTTTTAGAGGCTATTTCTTCGCGCTGTAGCGTTGGTCTACGCTAAATTTTTCTGGAAACTTTGCATGAATCTCTGCATAAAAAGCCATGATTTCAGTCATATCTTTTTCATAGTCGCCTGATGGATAAATGATTTTGCCAACACCAGTTTTTTTCTTGGCATAGTCCATATACGCCAATGCAATTGGCACACCTGCCGCAACCGCGATATGGTAAAAACCTGTTTTCCATTGTTCTTGTTTGGCGCGCGTTCCTTCTGGGGTCACCAACATCACCAGTTTCGGATGCGTTTTAAACAAGTCACTCATCAATTGAACCATACTTGGTCGTTCCTGACCTTCTTGTTTCGCGCCACGATCGATACCAATACCGCCCATCGCACGTACAAAAGGCCCAAAAGGAAGTTTCATATAGCTGTCTTTAATGGTGAGGCGAACATTTACCCCCAACGCTTTCAAAGCCAAACGGGCATATAAAGCATCCCAGTTACTGGTATGTGGTGCAGCAATCATCACACATTGGTCAATATCCAAATCCCAATGATTATCAATTTCCCACCCCATCAAGCCCAAACTTTGCTCAGCTAATTTCTCGAACACAAACACCCCAAGTCCAAATTACAAAGGGCGCAAGTGTAGCAATATTAATCAGCATTAAAACATAGATTAGAGCAATTATTCAGCAATCAACATGTAAGAATTTATTCAAATTTTGGATTGACCAAATAACGTGGCGTTCGATCTTCTAAAGCATCTATCAAGTTTTGATAAGCGAGATTGGCCATTTTATTCCGTGTTTCAATCGTTGCTGAACCAATATGAGGTGCAGTCACCACGTTTGGCAGCTCAAATAAGGGAGATGCCTGTAATGGCTCTTTGGCATAAACATCTAAGCCCGCAGCAAAGATTTTATTGTGTTGTAATGCCTCAAGCAGTGCATTCTCATCAATCACAGAGCCACGTGCGATATTGATAAATACAGCATGTTTCTGCATCAACTCAAACTGAGTCTCTCCAATCAGCGCCTGTGACTGGCTATTTAAATCAACGGCAACCACAATGAAATCAGATTGTTGTAAAAGCTGATCCAAGTCAAGATATTGTGCATTGAATGCTTGAGCGACTTCTATTTTTTCACGGCGATTATGGTACAAGATGTTCATATTGAAGCCATAAAAGCCTCGACGAGCAATTGCTGCGCCAATATGACCTAGACCAATAATCCCCAAAGTCTTACCAAATACATCTACACCAAATTGTTCAGTTGAAACCGTTCGTTTCCACTGCCCTTGTTTGGTCCAAGCATCCAATTGTGGAATTTTTCGTGCTGCACTTAGTAATAAACTAAAAGCCAAATCCGCTGTGGTCTCTGTCAATACATGCGGCGTGTTTGCGAGCCAAATTTTTCTTTGATTCAGATAATCGATATCGTAATTATCATAGCCCACTGAAACAGTAGAAATAATTTTAAGTTTTTGTGCAGGTGCTAAGTTACTTTGATTGAGTAAACGCCCAGCACCAATCATGGCATCTGCATCCACAACTTCAGCTCGGATTTGCGCATTGATATCACCCAACTTTGGGTTGAGTACCACTACCTGATAATCTTGCTGTAACCGTGCTAAAACGTCTTGATTAATTTGACTAAATACAACAACTTTCTTCATTATGAAACATCCACTCTTTTATTGCATCAATTGCCACAATCGTCTTTTTAATAAGGGTTGAGCAATCATTTCTTCCAAACTGCCTAAATGCAATATATTAGAATGCTGAATAAAATCTAGATGACCTAAACATAAAATCTTTTTATTGGTGGCGGTCGCATCCAAGAAACCTTGAATATATGAAGATAATCCACGATTTTCCTGAAAAGCTGCCAATGGAAATGGCCATTTCAACTCAGCATATTGTCCCAATCTGGCTTTCTGAATATTCTGCCACAGCTGTCTTTGAGCATCGCTCAGTTGACTGCTTTCTAGCAAAATTGCACAGCTTTCTAAAACGTACATTTGCAGCTCAAACGCTTGAACTTGTGTCGTTATAACGACCTGCTCTTTTTCAACAACAATGTCTTTGACAACAGGCTTTACGACAACTTCAGTTGCTTGAGGAACGTCTGTTTCAATTATCGGCGGCGTTGCTACTGGTGCGACTTGGATGTTTTCAGAAATTGGCGCTGTATCAAATGTAAGCACAGGAGATTGCGGGGTTTCTTCGACAACTTGATCTCGCCATAGATTCGGTGCAGTATTTTTTTGACATACAACCTCTCTAGGAATCCAAACATCTATTCCTAAAGTTGCTAATATGTTTCTCTGCTGCCCAATCATTTTACCTACTCGTTCTGCTAACGCACAGCCATTTTCAATACTGTTATTTGCCTATAGTCTAGCATAAATCACAGCCCTCTAAATGGCTTCCTTTTGCTCAATCACACCAATACCAACACGATCGCTTGATCAAAATACCTTTCTCCTTCACTTAGACAAATATTAAATAAGAATAGATGATTTTTCATTCGTCGACTTTAGACAATATTTCATCATTTTGTCGCTTTTACTTTTTATTAATGTTGATTATCAACTGCCCAAATAAAAAGGGAATGCGATTTATGCTTATTGTTTTCACCCTCACTCTCGTCCTGCTTATTTTTATCTGCGTCTTATATTTACAACATCCTCTTTTTGGCAAAAGCCCCTCTGGTGAACGACTGCAACGTATCAAAAACTCTCCTAACTACCAACAAGGTCAATTTCGCAATCTCACTGAAAAATTAGGCATGGCCTATTGCTCTCATACTTTTCTTGAACTTTATAGGACATTTATCAAAACCATCCCTCATCGTAGACCCAAAGATATTATTCCCTCGATTAAAACCAATCTCCAAACACTAGACCCTCAGCAAGATGTCATGATCTGGTTCGGACATTCTTCCGTATTTATGCAACTACACGGCAAAAAATTTTTAATTGATCCTGTCATGAGTGGCAAGGTTTCTCCTTTGCCGTGGGGAACACGCGCTTATCGAGGAACCGATATATACACCGTCGAAGAATTACCTGAGATTGATTATTTACTGATTTCACATGATCACTATGATCATTTGGATTATAAGACCATTCTTAAATTAAAGAATAAAGTAAAATATGTGATCACTGGCTTAGGTGTTGGCGAACACTTTGAATATTGGGGCTATCCCAAAAGCATGCTGATTGAAAAAGATTGGGGAGATCGCGTTGAGTTTGACGATGGCATTACCATTATCACCGAAACCACACATCATGATTCAAGACGTGCTTTCGATGGCGGAAAAAATTTGTGGATTTCCTTCATTATTCAGTCACCGAGCAAAAAGATCTTTTATACAGGCGACGGCGGTTATAACAAGCACTTTGTCGAAATCGGTCAAAAATACGGGCCTTTTGATTGGGCATTGATGGAAAATGGACAATATGATGCCGCTTGGCATGCAGTACATTGCCATCCAAACGAAGTGGCACAAGCGACTGAAGAACTAAAAGCGCGCAATATGATTCCCGTGCATCATTCCAAATTTAGTTTAGCTAAACACCCTTGGTATGAACCGATCACAAGAATTGCTGAGTATTCAAAATCGAGGAAGTATCGTCTTGCAACCCCAATGATTGGTGAATTAGTGGAACTGGATAATGATCGGCAAAGCTTTAAGCAATGGTGGGAAAATATTCGATAAGCTGTACTAGCTCAACAATCAGAGCACATCGTACATATTCCACGCGAATGCCTTTGGTAATGCTGATTTAAAAAATCTACCCAACTCTCAAAACCTCATCCCACTTGGTCAGATAACTGGGTGATTTATGATTTTGAGTCATCCCCCAAGTTCGTCCTTGTGGAGTGATCAATCGCCCGAACGTCATCACATCTCGCCCAAATCGCTTATTAATCTCATCAAAAGCAACCGAAAGATTCTGACGCGCGATCAGTTCATCCGTATCATGGAATAAATCAACCGCATGGCTGTGTCGCGGAATGATGTCTAACAAAATGACCTCTGCTTTTTTATAACGATGCCCTGCTAGATAGATTCGATCTAAACCTTGCTGTACCGCTTTTATAATTTCTAAACGATCGTCACTATAATCAGCCAAATACACCATGGTAAATGGACGATAATATTGTTGTTTGTTAAATCGATTGGTTCGGATACTGATGCCAACCGCCTTGCATAATAAGTTTTGTTTGCGAAGCCGCTCTACTGCCCGCAAGCTAAACTCAGTTAAAGCACCACTTAGGCTATTTTTATCTTCAATTGGCTGACCAAATGAACGACTGCTTAACACTTGCCGACGATCTGAAATCACATCTTCAATTTCCAAACATGCCATTCCTTGTAGTTCTTTGACTGTATTTTCCATCACTACAGAAAATTGCTTCCCAATCATTTTAGGATCTGCTTGAACTAAATCCATCACTGAACAAATATTCATTTTTTCTAAGCGCTGTCGAATCTTTCGTCCGACACCCCACACCTCTCCTACGGGTGTATAAAGAAGTAAGTCTTCAATAATACAAGGATCTTCATCAACGATATTACAAACACTATCGAAACAGGCATGCGTTTTAGCTAAGTTATTCGCAAGTTTTGCTTGTGTTTTGGAGTATCCGATACCAATACAGCATGGCAACCCCAACCAGTTTTTGACTGTCGCTAAAATCTGACGTGCATATTCACTCAAATCATAACTTTGTTGATGGGCAGTCAACTCTAAAAAGCATTCATCAATCGAATAAACTTCTTGCTCACAAGGATCAACAAAACTACCCAGTATATTCATGAAACGACGTGACATTTCTGCATACAAGGCATAATTGCTTGAAAGTACTTCGACCTGATGCTGGCGAATAATCTCTTCAATTTGAAACAATGGAACAGCCATTTTTATGCCAAGTTTTTTTGCTTCATAAGAACGAGAAACCACACAGCCATCATTGTTTGAAAGTACCACCACAGGACGTTTTTCTAACTTTGGATTAAATACACGCTCACAACTGACATAAGCATTATTTACATCGATCAAAGCAAAAATACGTTGTGATACATTCATTTACAACTACCTCATCGGCTTCAAGTTATATGTCACCACACCCCAAATCACCAATTCTTGCCCCTCATGAATATAGATATTCTGAAAATCAGGGTTTTCAGCCTTTAGCCAGACTTTTGGTGGGTTAAAATGATGATCAATCATCAAGCGTTTCACGGTAAAATCATTGTCAATCAATGCAATCACAATATCACCCGACTTCGCTGGGATACTCCGATCAACGACCAAGGGATCATCAATGTCAATTCCGACATCTAACATCGAAAGTGAATTGGCTTTCACAATAAAAGTGGAGTTTTCATTTCGAATTAAAAACTGATTTAAATCCAGTGCTTGCTCTACATGATCTTGTGCAGGCGATGGAAATCCCGCAGCAACACGTTCCGTTGCCAGTGGAATGTGGTAAATTCGATCATTGTTCGCTTGAACATTCTGAATTTTCATTGAAGAGGTCAAATCTGTATGCGTGCCGGTTTTGACATTATTCAGTAACCAATTTTTGATGAAATCCACTTGGGATTCAGGAACACGAATCACTTTGGTCGGTTCACTGAATTGCGCCTTTCGCCCAGCATTTGCTCTCGCACCGCCATGCTCAAATTCATTTTTTTTGGACATCATTCCCCCCAACCCAAGTGATTAACAACAGTAATTCAATTTAACTTGAAAAAGTTACAAATTCAAGTTGACGTGCAATTAATTTTGCATAACAATAAATTTCATAGATCAACCACTCACTTGTTGAACTTAGACAAGGATGTAAAACAAAGTGAGATTCTTATTTTAAATGAATGACTTATAATGCATTTCATCTTCACACAGCATTTAAGTTATTGATCTAATTTACGAATAAGTTTGGTCTATCAGCCGTTAGGTTTTATTCAAATATTTTTGATGTGGAGACATGAAAAATGGACAGTCGACGTGATGCAATTCTTGGCTATGCTGATGAACAACATGCTTACTTTATTCGTCTTATTGAAAACAACACTGTACTAGGCAATAGTTATGGATTGTTTTGTGAAAGCCCGAATAGTGAAGCAGCAGAAAGTATTATGACTACCCTCTTCTTAAAGAAATCTTTTTGGTTAAATGGTTCTGAATTTAATGATATTGTTAAAGGGCTCAACCCAATTACTTGATAGATATAAACATAAAATATATTTTCATTATAAAGAGCTTGCTAAGCTAAAATCAGCAAGTTCTTTTCTTGATTTTTAAACACTTATAACTTAATACACAATATAATCTAAATTAATATATACCAACACGATAAAATATTTCAATAAAACAGAACTCACTTATCTAATTTAAATAAGTGAGTTGTTTTCATAAAAACTTAAGCAACTGATTTTTAGATAAATCTCTTATCATTAACAACAGAAATTATTTTATAGGTTTTTCCATCGAATTCATCCTCAAAAATAAAATCTATATTTGGAAAAATATTCCGCCCCTCAACTTCAATATGTTCCACTCTCTTAAAGAACGGAATTTCGTGATCCTCTATGTTATTCAGCTGTGCAACAACTATAGATTCATTTTCTTCTTGATCTTTAATCATCACAGTGATCTTGTTCATGATAATTCTCCCGAATAGTACTGTCTACTATGTAAAAAATTTATATCGTTGTCGACTAAATGGTTGTAACAAGAGTTATAACTTTTATATTTTTTTTACTTCACTCGCTAAGCAATTGAAAGATCAGAGCTATTTATGGTTTTTTTAAATATTTCTTAACCATTACGTTACAAAGAACCTAAAAATATTTCAAAACAATTCAAGAAAATACTATTTAATAAAGTCACGATAGAAAATAATATCTACCCTCAACTGAAAAAAATTCGTCACAATTATAACCATTCAAAAAAAATTAATATTACCATCATTTTAATTAATCATAATTTAAAAATCCGCATCAGAAAAAATCAACCAAACAATCTTGACGCTATAAATCTGGATTAAAAGACTTACATATACTAAACCCTCTCTACGGAATAAATACAAATAAAACCAATCTAAATATAACTTTTACTCAAAATAACACGTTTTAAAAAGATTATAGAATATATGCATAGTAAGGAAACCCTAAGATGAACAAGACAATCCATGATTATCCGACTTCAGCACCCGCTCAAGAACAACAGCATCAACCTGGTAAACAAACACTGATGCACCCTATCCCAGAGGTTATCAAAACAACACATCGAGGAAGTGATAAGCTTAAAGACAAGGTCGCTTTAATTAGTGGTGGAGATAGTGGCATAGGTCGCTCTATTGCCGTTTTATTTGCAAGAGAAGGTGCAGACATTGCTATTGTTTACTTAGAGGAACAAGAGGATGCAGAGGAGACAAAGCAGTTTGTAGAAAAAGAAGGTCAACAATGTTTGTTAATTAAAGCGGATATCACTGATCCAAATGTTGCCATTGATAGTGTCGACAAAGTGATCAATGAGTTCGGTAAAATAAATATTTTAATCAATAATGCAGCGGTACAATTTCAACAAAGCGATATCGTGAATATCAGCGATGAACAACTAGAAACAACTTTTAGAACCAATATTTTTTCCATGTTTTATTTTACCAAAGCGGCACTTCCTCATTTAAATGAAGGAGATAGCATCATTAACACCACAAGTATTACCAGTTATCAAGGTCATGATGAATTAATTGATTACGCAAGCACCAAAGGCGCGATTACAACCTTTACTCGGAGCTTATCCAATAACTTAATGAAACAGAAAAAAGGAATTCGCGTAAATGGGGTTGCACCTGGTCCAATTTGGACACCATTGATCCCGAGTAGTTTTGACTCAGAAACTGTGGCAGAGTTTGGTAAAAATACGCCAATGGGAAGAATGGGACAACCCAGTGAAGTCGCCCCTGCTTTTCTATTTCTAGCTTCAGATGATGCCAGCTATATTACGGGACAAGTGATCCACGTCAATGGTGGTGAAATCGTCAATGGTTAAGTAAACAATCAACCTCGGCTCAGAGGTTTTTATAAAAATAAGAGACCGATAATGAAACAACACCTTGATACATCGCTTCTCCAGCAACATGCTTTGCTCTTTTTATTAAAATTTTTAAAAGAGCAAAATTATCGATTTACAGTAATTACGCCACTAACCCATGAACGTATTATAAAAAGAAAGGAAAGTTTGTCATCAAGGTCTACAACGCTTAGAGATATTTTCGGATGGAATCTGACTTTCGCTCCTGAAGATTTAGACCCTCAACTCTTTGTCCTCTTGGAAAAAGCAGATCTTATCCACATTGAGAACAATCAGTGTTTCAGTAAAATCCGTGTTGCATCATTGGAGGATGAATTATTTATTCATTCTGCTTTTCCAACCGTAGAAAATGATGCCGTATTTTTTGGCCCCGATACCTATCGATTTTATTATCACCTTAAGCAATATTTACTCACCCAATCTCCATCCTGCCAACGAGCTGTGGAGTTATGCTGTGGGACATCCGCTGTCGCGATTTCAATTGCCAAACGCTTTCCCTCAATTTCTGAGGTATTTACTGCTGACATTAACCCTAAGGCCTTGTTTTATAGTCAGGTAAACCAACAATTTAATGGCTTAGAAAATATTTATCCTACTCATAGCAATTTATTTTCTGATTTAGAAGGGAATTTTGATCTTATATTTGCCAATCCCCCTTATCTAATGGATATCCAAGAACGGCAGTATCGGCATGGTGGAAACAATTTAGATGGCACAGAATTGTCCTTCAACATTCTAAGAGAGGCTGTAAAAAGACTTGCCCCGAATGGTAGCATTTTTCTATATACAGGAATCTCAATCGGCCAATACGGCAATAAATTTTTGGAAGCCATTCAAAGTTGGATCATCAATTATCCAACTTTGAAATGTAGCTATGAAGAAATTGATCCTGATGTATTTGGCGAAGAGTTAGAACAACCGAACTACCAACACATCGAAAGGATTGCAGTCGTTTTAGTCAAAATAACTGCAATCTAGTGTTTATCATCATACCCAATCAACTAAACTGGAATCGCCGCTATCAGCGCTTCTCTTGACCAAATTCGGTGATGTCGCAGAAGATGTTTTAGTTTTTCTGCGACATGACGAAAATCGTCCTGTATAAGCGTTCCTTCATCAGGGCTTAACTCAAGTTGATCCAACAATGCTGATTTATCTCCTAAAAAGACCATAGGCTTTAAATGCTTATAAGCTTCAAGTAAATAATGTTTGGTCACACCATCTGCGGAAACCATATTCGAATTATCACCATCTACGATAATGACAGCATCATATGCAATCGAAGGTTCGGCTTTCTGCATCCCATCAGATGTGATTTCTTCATCTCGCATACCTTTTACTGGAGCGAGCACTGGGGTTAGTAAATGAGCAATCACCTTCTCTTTCATCGCCCAATTCTGAATCGTACGCACACTTTCAGCATTGACGTTATCATGAATTAATACCGCTATTTTTCTGCCTTTAATATCTTCGGGGATAAAAGCTTGCATAGAAAGTCGTTCAGACTTTTCGATCATGGCATGTTTGAAACTCTCGACCAAATCAGGCACTTTTATTCCTAAATTTTTGCCGACTTGTTGGGCTAAATCTATATCAATATTGGCCAAAATAGATTGCACTTCTCTTTCTCTAATGTATTGACGTTTAACCTTGCTTAATTCAAAGGTATAAGCGTCCACCACGTGTTTCTGTTCATGTGGCGCTAAACTTTGATAATACAAACGTGCTTGAGAAAAATGGTCGGAAAAAGATTCACTACGCTGACGAATTTTATGACCATCAACACGTTCCTGATAACTCTCGAAACCACCATTCTGAGTAGCGACAGGAACTTCTATCGGCCAATTATTGTCAATTGAGTTAGGTTGATAAGATGCCTGCCCTTTATGAATTTCAGATTGATGCATTGCATCTCGTTGATGATTGTGAAAAGGACATACAGGCTTATTAATCGGAATTTGATGGAAGTTCGGTCCACCTAAACGACTCAGCTGCGTATCAGTATAAGAAAACAAACGAGCTTGTAAAAGTGGATCATTGCTAAAATCTATACCAGGTACAATATGACCTGGACAGAATGCAATCTGTTCTGTTTCAGCAAAAAAATTGTCAACATTTCGATTAAGTACGAATTTTCCGAGCGGTGTTATCGGCACTAACTCTTCTGGGATAAGTTTAGTAGGGTCAAGCAAATCAAAGTCAAAGCTCATTTCATCTTCTTCTTCGATGATCTGCACGCCTAATTCCCATTCAGGATAAATGCCCTGCTCAATAGCTTCATATAAGTCCCTACGATGAAAATCAGGATCTTTGCCTGCTAATTTTTGTGCTTCATCCCAAACAAGTGCATGCACGCCTTGTTTTGGAGTCCAATGGAATTTAACAAATCTTGCTTTTTCATGTGCATCGATCAATCGGAAAGTATGCACACCAAAACCTTGGATCGAACGTAAATTACGTGGAATAGCCCGATCTGACATCGCCCACATCACCGCATGAGCAGATTCGGGTACCAATGATACAAAATCCCAAAAAGTATCATGTGCACTTCCTCCTGTTGGAACTTCTGTATGCGGTTCTGGTTTGACTGCATGAACAAAATCAGGAAATTTAATGCCATCTTGAATGAAAAAAACAGGCGCATTATTACCAACTAAATCAAAATTACCCTCTTGGGTATAAAATTTGATGGCAAAACCTCGGATATCACGAACGGTATCCGCAGAACCACGCGGGCCTTGTACGGTCGAACACCGTACAAAAATAGGTGTTTGAATCGTCGGATCAGTTAAAAATCCTGCTTTTGTAAAACGTTCATTCCCTTCATATGCCTGAAAATAGCCATGTGCGCCGACACCTCGAGCATGCACAATCCGTTCAGGAATACGTTCATGATCAAAATGAGTGATTTTTTCTCTTAAAATAAAATCTTCGAGTAGTGTTGAACCTCGAACGCCAGCCTTAAGACTATTTTGATTATCGGAAATTTTCACACCTTGATTAGTCGTCAATGCTTCATTGGTTGCATCTGTTCGGACCTGATCAAGTTGAGCTGTTTTCTCTGTCGTATTGCACTTATCAGGAGTTTGACCTGCTAAGGCGCTTTTCGTTTCGGTATTTTTAGTGTTGTCATTCATGTAGCGACCTATTTACAGTTAGCTAGAAAATAAAAAGTTTTGATGAATCGTTATCGGTTAAATGAACTTGTTAAATAAGGAAATAAAAGTTCCGTATATTTTTGCGTACTCCATAACCCTATAGTTTTGTGATGAGTATCTGGAGCTAAAAAAGGTGTCAACTTTGAAAGCTTAAGGGCCAGATTACTGGTCTGACTAACTCTTATTTGCAAGTTTTCCAGTTCACCATCTGAGATATAACTAAATAAAAAATCATGGATCGATTGTTCTTTATCAACGTGTTGGTGATAAGAAAGAAAAGTAGAGGCGTACTGTTCTCCTGCAATCCAATCATGAATAATTTGTTTTTCTGTGGGATTAAATACCCCATACATCTTTCCATCTTGATGGCTAATCAATTTCCAAAACAAACTTTCTTCAGGGGCTTTATTAAGTTTGATCCATTTTTTTTCTATCAATTGGTTGATAAAGCTTTCGATGTCATCAGGATTAGAAAGCCATTGATTAATAGATTTACATCCGATTTGCTGTTTCTCGTTATGCATTAACTGCCCAATCAAAGCTTTCCGCTTTAAAATTTTATGAACGAAATCTTCTAAGTTGAGATTGTTAATAATTTGCAGTGAGGTAATTCCATGTTGATTTAATGCATAACCACGTTTTAGCTTATCGATGAAGACGTCTTTATCCTTATATTTAACACACAATTTTTCCAATGTTTTTAAAGATTTATAAGCATGTCCATTATCAAGGTTATCAATCGTAATATGTAAGTTAAAATATTTTGAATCAATCCCTAATTCTTTAAGCTCATAATTAGTGATCAGAAGATGCAAAGGCAATTTCTCATAACCGAAGTTAAATCCTACGATTTCTGGAATAAATTCTGGGGGTGCATACCCTAAAGCCAATTGAATTGCGGCATGGTGGTAGTATTCATCATCGAGAAAAAGCTCAAAATCATCTAAACCTAGAACGCTTAAAAGATCATCATAAATACATACGTGATTGGATTTAGCTGAACCCAGTCCCAATTCCTCCAAATAAATCAAAATAAGATCATGAAATGCAGGATCATTCCAATAATTGACAATACTATATAACCAAGAGCCATCAACTTTTTTTATCGGTGAGACTTTAATCAGAAATTCAAAGGCTTGACCTATATTCTTAAAATATTCTCGCTGGCCACCTAATTGTCTTCGGCTTATATAATCTTGATAGGCATTTCCCGTTTTTTTATTTTCCTCTAGATACCAGTGCTTTATATCACCGATTTGATCGGGAAAATGAACATCATCTAAACATACTTGTTCAAGTTCCATTTTTAATAAATTGACAGACTTCTTCTCTTTTTCAATGTTAGCAATATTCCCGTCAAGGAAAAAAGAAACTAACTCATAATAATTTTGATGATCATCCTGTATCAAATCAAGTAACCTTTTTTTGACGACAACTGGCATTTTCACTCTCCAAGTTGAAAACATAAAAACAAGCTTACGACTTACTGCCTTTATTCATACCGATTTTTTGTTAAAGCACGTTAACAAGAAAACATATTGTTTTAAAAAAATCTTTTTATTCAAACATATATAAAATAATAGAATTACAATCCAATATTTTGAATTATTTAAAATTAAAACAAATAAACTAAATACTCAATAATTTAATCAATCATTAAAAAAGGTGATCAAATAATGTTAAAGACAACATGTAAAATATTGGCGAAGAAAAAATTAACAATATTTTTCTTTGAGAGTGCTTCTGCTGGTTATTTGTCATACCAGTTCTCACTCAACCCACTTTCTGGAAATATCTTAGTTGGTAGCTTGGTTTGCTATGATTTAAGTGTTAAAAAAGACTTACTTAAAGTTTCATCAAAATTAATTCAAAAGCATACCGCTGAATCAATGCAAGTAACTAAAGAAATGATTAAAAAAAGGGAAGAAAAAAATTAAATCCGATATTTATGTTTCATGTACAGGATTATTGAAAAAAGGTGGATCTGAATCAAAGGAAAAACCTGTAGGGACATTCTTCTATTGTATTGATTATAAAAACAAGATTTATAGTTTTAGAACTGAATATAAAGGAAAACCAGAAATAAAGTTACAGAACCTTTTGATAGATATATGTAAAAAAATTGAAGAAATCATAAGCTGAGGATATAATTTTTTGATTTGTTTCATCCTGTAGTACAAACATGAAGTTATATTAAATAATGTTTTTGTTTCTAAGACTGTTATATCTACAAGTCTCTATTAATTAATTAGTTAATATAAAAAAACAATTACATTTAAATATAGTGAAACATGCTCACCCACCTCAAAATAAAAAAATATGTTTTACTAAAACCATCTGATGTACTCAGATAATTTTATTATAGTTAAATGAGGTATACGATCATGAGTAATACAAATAATCAACCGAATGAAGAACGTAACAATCAGCAAAGAAAACAACCAAATGATGATAATCGCCAGCAACAACATCAGCAACAGCAACAAGACAAGCGCGATTCTCAACAACAAGGTTCAAACCAAAAAGACGCTAATCGTCAAGGATCGAATCAAAATAATCAACAAAAGTAATATTTGATTATTTTTGATCTGAAGAGATTTAGGAGAATAGTTAAATATTCTCCTAAATTTTATATTCAATCGATTAGTGATTCGGAGAGTTCTAATGAAAGAAGTAGATATTACAAATCAACATCAGCAAAATCCACGTGTTACTATTGATCCAAATGATCATTGGCGTAATAGCTATGTCACCCGTCCCTATTATCAAGAAGCTCAACTTGATACACCAGATTTAGATTATGACCGAGATTTTTCAAAAGCTTATGAACTTGGTAGTCGAGCACGCTCTGAATACGACCGTGATACTCAATTCGAAGATGTCGAGGGTAGTTTAGAGAAATCATGGGAAGAGCTAAAAGCTGAATCTAGGCTAAAATGGGAACATGCTAAACAAGCGGTTAAAGATGCTTGGGATAAAATATAAAACTGACGTGTTGTAAAAAATGAGCTTATTTTTTAATAAGCTCATTTTATTTATGTAATATAATAATATCTATAATAAAAATGGTAGTAAAAAATGGAAATACTAGACATCTTTATACATGATACAACATGGGATTTTGTCCTAGAAATAATTATCCGTTGTTTTTTCATGTTTATTTTTATCCTTTTCTTTTTAAGACTATCTGGTAAACGAGGCATCCGACAACTCTCTATATTTGAACTGGCTATCATTTTAAGCCTCGGATCAGCGGCGGGTGATCCGATGTTTATGGATGACATACCGCTTATCCAAGCATTTGTAGTCATGAGTACGATTATTATTCTTTATCGATTAGTGACTTGGGCGATGATGAAAAACGAAAAAATTGAAATACTCTTAGAAGGAGAATCACTCTGTATCATTGAAGATGGCATGATGGTGATACACGATATAAAGAAAGGAAAGTATTCTCATGATGAGTTTTTTGCTGAGATGCGTCAGCAGAGTGTAGAACATTTAGGTCAAATAAAAGTTGCTGTTTTGGAAACAGATGGTTCGCTGAGTATTTTATTTTATACAGAGAAAGAAACCAAATGGGGCTTACCTTTGTTTCCTAAAGATTATAAAAAAACTGAATATTTGAGTCCAGAAACCTTCTACTCTTGTATGAATTGTGGCACAACGCAGCATTTACTGCATTTGGAACAGGAATGTCCACGTTGCCAAGCGCAGAGTTGGGCTAAGTCATTATCTACACCCCATCTTCATTAATCCATTTTATGTTGTAGTTTCTTTATATTGAAAATATAAAACTATTGTATCTTCATCTTTTTTTGTTTTATCTACAATATTTCCTAAATCATCATAGCAATAGCTAGGTTGAATAACTTTATCCTTTATAGGTTGTTTTATTTTTTTAGTGGGGATGGTGACTTTTTCTACAAAACTCGCAAGCCACAATATATATTCATCTTTATTTTTACTTTTTGGTAAAATGCTTATGTCAATATTAATTGACACATTTTGTGAATTCATCAATAACTCTTCAAAATCTATATAATGATGAAGCATCTTAAAATTTGTATCTTTTACTATATGTCTTAACTCAATCATCAAATTATTAAGATCCTCAACGGGATCATCAGAGAATCCTTTTGATATTTTTAGATTACTATAAATTTTCTCTGCTAATTTTAAGTACTGAGGCATTTGTTAATTCCTTTATTTTATCCTTCATAAATTCTCTCAGAAGTAAAAGTAATCCTATGTTAATATTGTTTTAAGTTATGAAATAAAATTTAATAGAAAAAACATAAAAATCACATTAAACACGATACGTATCTCATTATATTTTTTTTATGCGACCAAATTCACATTAGATCATTTCGTAAATTTATTAAAATATCTTCAATTAAAATATCGATCTAAGAATAGAAATCTTAAGTTAATTGTGGTTAAAAACTTCATAGAAAATTCTTAACCACAACATCCTTAACATTTTTAGTTTTTAATTAGAAGGAGTTCTACTTGATAAGTTCGTTTGAGTATTATCATTTGTTAAACCTGTCTCATCACTTTCGTTCATAACAGGAGCAGAACTACCATGTTGTAAATCATCATGCAACTGAGCCTCTCTAGAATGATCCATTTCTACTGGTTCCGCTTCTAAAGCATGGGGAGTCGTTGTCTCCTCACGACTCATTGTATCAGCATCTTTATTTTTATCGCATCCAGCCAAACTAAATACGAAACATAACGTTAAACTTTTCAATAATAGATTATTCATCACTCTTTACCTCTATTTTGTTTTAGCTAATAGATAATAGGTTCTATACTTCCATCACAGCACTAATCAACTGACTATTTTTCCCTAGCCTGAGCTGATATATTCCTTTACTCCACCAATAAAATTTTTTCCAGTTTGTTTAATTTATCTTATTTTAGAGTCATTTTTATCATCGACTATCACCTCCAATTTATACTAATAAAAAATAAAATTTCAGTTATTTCACAATTTTTTTTGATACCGCTTACGCTGGGCTCTATAAAATTAGTCGTAGACTTCTTCTTTTGACTGTATATACCTTAAATGCTTATATTATTGATATAAGCATCACCACTAAGGTCAAATTCATAAAAAAGAAGCTTGTTTAAGCTTCTTTTTTAATCTGAATTTATTTCATAAGTTTACTCAAAACTTTTTTACCTTTAACATCATCAGTTAAATCATGAGCATCACTTTTTTTATCATCAGACAATCTACTCTTATCCTTGTGAGATTTATAATAACAACCCAAAGCAACACCTGTACCTAATGTAATAATCGTTTTTAACATGCGATACCTCTTAAATGTATTTGAAGACCTATATTAGTAGCATTTTTATTGTAATCTTTAAGCCCTTATTTTATAGTTTTTCTTTAAAGAATGAAAACTTATGTAAAAAATATTATGTAGAATTATAAATAAACTTATAAATCAATATTTTAAATTTATTTCAAAACATTACTAAAACCTTAATTTAATATAGAAAAAATTTCACAAACAAGAACATCAAAAAAATTCTTTATCTGTCTAACCTATTTATCAGATAAGCAATATGAGTGAGATTATAAAATGTATAAAATAAAATATTTTGAAGCTAAATCAATTCAAGATTTTGAAGACTCTATAAAAAAATGATTAAGATAAGAACGCTCCAAATATAATCACAAAGTAATTATTAAGAATATAAGTCATTGTCATGCCAACAATGCTTTAAATCCCATTTCTACTGCGCTGATAGTCTATAAATACGAATAGTTCATTTAAATTAAATACTTATCACATAAACGGCGTAGAAGTAATAATATTTTCTTATAAAAATCTTACTATTCAATCACCTTTTTAAATAAACATAAAAATCAATACTATAAAAATTAAATCAGTATTAACTTAATATCTTTCCAGCATTATTGTTTCACAAAAGCATCATTACTCACACTAGCTACCATAACAAATACAATCAGTAACGAAAAAAACTTCATAATCTCTAAATAATATGGACTTGGCAGGAGCAAGAAATGCCACAATTTTTACGTATAGCTGAAAAAGTCTATAGAAACTTGCAAGAAAATAAAGCGGCTAACAATGATACCCTAGAAAATCTAAACACATTAATCATTGAAATTCGTAAAGAAATTAAAGGAACTAAATTAAAACTTCTTTACAATTTTATAGATTTTGAAGAATGTTTGAATAAGCCCAATCAAGATTGTAAGGTTCAGTTAGATATCAGTTTAATTCCTAAAATTAAAAATACAGATGAGTTCATTTTATGGTTGGCAGGTTTTATTCAAAGAATCACTACAGACGGGAAGAGAAAAGCACCTCCTCCTCTCAGAAGTGATATCCCACCAGATTTCCAATTCAATTCTAGCAAAAAAGTAGAGAAACCCCTTTCAAACATCGCCGAATACTCAAAAAGTGTTGAACAAATAGACACTTATTTTAAATCGGAAGAATTCACAACTGTACTAAATAAAGATCAGTAATTCAATAAAATAGTAGAAGTGTGCCCTTGACCGTTCACACTTCTATTATTTGCTGAGTAAATTCAGCAACCGCCTGTACGGGGCGGTTTTCTTTTTTATATGATAAAAAATTACGATTTAATTAATAATCTCTTTTTCGCTACTTATTTCGCCATCCATTTCAGGATTACTTTTTCTCAATCAGCTCAAATTTGTTAAGATGGCAAAGCTGAGAAAAGCTGAATACGTTCTCACACACTATTGACTCAATTTTGGCACAAATAAAAGTACACCCAAAGGTATACTTTTGTGTAGATTTACCTAGATTCGACTAGCAATTGGTTAGACAGCCAAATTTTTTAAGCATGAGATTTAGTGTTTATTTTTAAGGATTTTTATACATGAATAGCAATGAAATCATGGCTGATCTCTCTTCCCACACCCCGATGATGCAACAATACCTAAAAGTAAAAATGGAGCATCAACACGCGCTGCTGTTTTATCGTATGGGAGATTTTTACGAACTATTCTTTGAAGATGCTCGTCTTGCTGCCAAGCTGTTGGGTATTACACTAACCCATCGTGGTAAAGCCAGTGGTGAACCGATTCCTATGGCAGGTGTACCTTATCATGCAGCGGAAGGCTATCTTGCGCGTTTGGTTAAATCAGGTCGGACGGTTGCCATTTGTGAACAGGTCGGTGAGGTTACTGGAAAAGGTCCTGTGGATCGGCAAGTCGTTCGCATTCTAACACCGGGTACTTTAACCGATGATGCTTTACTTGGTAGCTATCAGTCCTCAAATCTTGTTGCGCTATGTATCCAACAAAATCAAGTTGGTTTCGCCTTGCTAGACCTCAGTGCAGGTATTTTTAAAGTTCAGCAACAAGACTATAAACCAGAACAACTCCCGATCGAATTGGCTCGTTTAATGCCAAGCGAAATTCTGATCGATGAAGATTTAGTTGATCAAGATATTATTGAGCAGATTAAAAAGCATATAGACTGTCCAATCACCAAACGCCCAAACGTTGATTTCAATTTAAATAACGCACAAAAAACCTTGTGTGATCAATTCTCCGTCTCGACTTTATCGGGTTTTGGATTAGATCCAATTCCGTTAGCAAAAGCTGCCGCAGCGGCACTGATTCACTATGCCAAAGAAACACAAAAAACGGCGCTACCCCATATTCGCGCAATTCAAATCGAACAAAGCACCGATTTTATTGCACTCGACCCAATTACACGTCGTAATCTAGAAATTATTGAGCCGTTATTTGACCATGGTACCTCCCTGTTTCAACTGGTGAATGACTGTCAAACAGCCATGGGGGGACGCTTACTCAGCCGAACCCTGATGCAGCCCATTCGTGATACAGCTGTTTTAGATGCCCGCCTTGATGCTACAGAACAGCTTTTAAAGGGATACCATGAAGCACCGCTGCGTTTAGTGCTAAAAGAAATTGGCGATATCGAACGCGTTCTAAGTCGCGTGGCCTTAGGCAGTGCCCGTCCACGTGATTTAGTCCAACTACGTCATGCCTGTGCGCAAACTCCTTTTCTACGACACGCATTAGCGCCTGTTTTACAAGCTAAACAATCTAAATTATTGACCCAACTTGATCATGAGCTTGGTGACTTTAAAAGCTTGTATCAGCAGTTAATGGCAGCGATTGTAGAAAATCCACCTGTACTCTTGCGTGATGGCAATGTAATTGCAGAAGGCTATGATGAGGAATTGGATGAATTGCGCAAGATCCGTGATCATGCAGGTCAATTCTTAATTGATTTAGAAATTAGAGAACGTCAACGTACTGGAATCAATACACTTAAAATCGGCTATAACCGCGTCAGTGGCTATTATATTGAACTCACTCGGTCGCAAGCAGAACAAGCACCTGCAGACTATATTCGTCGTCAAACCCTTAAAAATGCTGAGCGGTATATTACTCCTGAGCTAAAAAGCTTTGAAGACAAAGTACTTTCTAGCGAGTCTCGCGCATTAGCACGAGAAAAACTGTTATTTGAATCACTGTTGGATGAGTTACGCCAAAATATTGCACATTTACAGATGATGAGTAGCGCAATTGCTTATATTGACATACTTGCAAACTTTGCTCATCAGGCACGATTAAACAATTGGGCACGACCAGAATTCAGTCCTGAAACAGGCATTAAAATTCAAGCAGGTCGTCATCCTGTAGTCGAAGCTTTGAATAAAACACCGTTTACCCCAAATGATACATTTTTAGACGCCCAGCACCGTATGGCGATCATTACGGGTCCAAACATGGGTGGTAAATCGACATTTATGCGTCAAACTGCGCTGATTAGCCTCCTCGCCTATTGTGGAAGTTTCGTTCCCGCAAAATCTGCAAAACTTGGTCCAATTGATCGTATTTTTACCCGTATTGGTTCAGCCGATGATTTATCAACTGGAAAATCGACCTTTATGGTCGAGATGACCGAAACCTCACAGATTTTGCATCATGCCACCAACCAGTCCTTGGTATTAATGGACGAGGTTGGTCGTGGAACCAGTACTTATGATGGCCTTTCATTGGCTTGGGCATGTGTCCTTGATTTGACTAAGCGTGTGAAATGTCTATGCCTTTTCGCCACCCACTATTTTGAGCTGACCGAACTTGGCAGTGAAACAGGTATCGATAACTATCACGTTACTGCACAAGAATTGAATGGTAATTTAATTTTATTACACAAAGTTCAGCATGGCCCCGCAAGTCAAAGTCATGGCTTACAAGTTGCAAAACTGGCGGGTATCCCAGCAAGTGTGATTAAAGAAGCACAAAAGCGTTTGAAAATTCTTGAAAAGCAACAACACCATATCTTGCAAAAGACAGTGCAAACAGATTTATTCAGTTCAATTGATCCTCAAATTGAAACCCAAGTGATTGAGAAAATTATTGAAGTGGAAGTCCATTCACCAGCTTTAGATTTGTTACAACGCATTGATGTAGATGATCTTACGCCTCGTCAAGCACTTGAACAGCTTTATCAACTAAAAGCCTTATACCATAAGACTCAAACAGTTGAGGGTTAGGCAAAAAAGCATAAGCACTATTATTTTTTGATCGTGCTTATGCACTCCCTCGCATCTGATAGAAATTGCTTATTTAATGATGTTTTTGAGATTTATTATCAACAAAAGTCATATAAATAAGCCCTTTTCATTGATACGAATAATAAATATCAATAAAAGGAATTGTTTCTGTCAGTGGTTTTTGCCTAAAATACACTATGCAAAATGAAACCATTTTTTTAGGTAGCTGTCGCCATGACCTTTGTTGTCACTGAAAATTGTATTAAATGTAAATATCAAGATTGTGTTGAAGTTTGCCCTGTCGATTGTTTTTATGAAGGCCCGAACTTCCTTGTCATCAATCCAGATGAATGTATTGACTGTGCGCTTTGTGAACCTGAGTGCCCAGCAAATGCGATTTTCTCTGAAGATGAACTACCTGAAGGTCAAGAAATCTTTATTGAGCTCAATACTGAATTATCTGAAAAATGGGCAGGTAACAATATCACTCAAATTGGTGAACAACCTGCTGACCGTGAAGAATGGAATGGAAAACCAGACAAACTGCAATATTTAGAAAAGTAATTGAAAAGACCAGTTTTACTGGTCTTTTTTAATACTTGAATCACACATTTCTTTGCAATTGTCCCATTATACCTGCGTTATTTTGCATTAAAATAACGTGTCTATTAATTATGAACTGCCTTTTATGTTGCGAAATAAATTACAGGGTTTTTTATCATTTTTTATCATCCCTGTGATGATGGTCGGCTGTGTCAGTTCAAAGACAGAAGTAAGCAAAGGTAAACGAATCCATATTCCTCAGGAAAAAGTAACGGTTACTCGACCAACACCAGATAAAGTAGAGCCTGCATCCTATCGTCGCTGGTTAGCACAAGGTGAAAACTATGCTCGTGTGCGTGAATATGAACAGTTTTTAACACGTAATCAAGTTGCTCACATTATCCCAAGTTTTGAATTATTACGAACCGCAAGAGATTGGCAGAAATGTGGTCGCAATGAGTATGCAGTACCAAACCGTGAATTGTGGGGCAACTCTCTTTCAACTTTACGTGTATTTAAATATCTTATTTCTGCAAAAATTTTAACCGATTTTGAAGTGACCTCTGTCTATCGTGATTTACCTTTAAACGAATGCGCTGGCGGTGCAAGTTCATCTAAACATTTATTTAACTCTGCTATCGATTTTCGCATTGGTCCCGAATACCCTCAGCCGCAGGATTACGCATTTATTGAACAATCCAAATTTAAATTATGTCAGTTTTGGATTCAGCATGGCCAAAGCTTAAACCTCGGTATTGGTCTATATCGCTCAGGTCAGATCCATATTGATACTCAGGGTTATCGCACTTGGGGACCAGACCTAACCCGCAACAGCTCAATGTGTAACTTTTAAAATAGAAAAATAGCTTCCCCAAAGAGAGCAAAATGCTCTCTTTTTTACGCGAACAATGATGAATAATGAAGCAATCAAATTGCACTCTGAGCATAAATGTTTAAAATGCTGCAAACAGATTCAAAGGTAAGCCTGATTATGCAACAGATGTGGACCGACATTGATGACTATATTAATGCACATTTAATCCCCTCAGATCCTAAACTTCAACATGCATTAGACAATACCGATACGCAAGGTCTTTCTAATCATTTGGCTGTTGCACCGAATCAAGGTATGTTCCTGCAAATGTTGATTCAAATGAATCAATGTAAACGTGTATTAGAACTTGGAACTTTTGCCGCTTATAGTACCATTTGGCTAGCACAAGCGTTACCAGCCGATGGTTACCTGCTCACGGTTGAAGGACGAGATAGCCATGCGGCCATCGCCCAAGAAAATATTGATTATGCCAATATGCCTACCCATATTGAACTTAAAAAAGGACGCGGCGCAGATATCATGAATCAACTCATTGCAGAATCCAGTGAGGCATTTGATTTGATTTTTATTGATGCAGATAAACAAAGTTATCCTGAATACTTGGAGCTCAGCTTGAAGCTATCTCATTCAGGAACGATTATTGTATTGGATAATGTGATTCGTTCAGGCGCGATATTGGATGAAAATAATAAAAAACCAAGTATCGAAGGCATTCGTGAGACCTTCACCGCACTGAAAAATCACCCGAAGCTTTTATCTTGTACAGCACTACAAACAGTGGGTTCAAAAGGACATGATGGCTTCGCAATTGCGATTGTAAAGTAAAGATCAAAAAACGAACTGATTTTTTTAGTTATTAAATATCAACTACATACAAATATACAAAGTGCTTTTCCATATAGTTATCCACAGTATTTGCGGATAACTATATGGAATAAAATGAATTACTTAGCCACCAATAACGGTACATTTGCATTTCTAAATATAGAGGTTGTAATGCTGCCTAAGAAAAATTGATGAATTTTACTATGGCTAAAAGCACCTAAAACAATTAACTGCACATTATGTTCTCTTTGATATTCCAAAATATTCTGAGCCACATCACCATAACGATAAATAGGCATTACATCTAAGCCAGCATCCGTTAAATACTTTGCGGGCTCAGTGAGCATTTCGGGATGATCACCGACATAAAGCAGATGGCATTGTAGTTTTTTCAACAAATCACTTTGAGCGATCCGCTGCAACATTTTCTGACAGGTTGGTGAATACTCGTATGCAAAAATAAAACGTCTAGGCGGTTCAAAATGCTCTCCAACCGTTATTACGGTACAATTTGCACCACGTAAGCTGTCATTAAAAAGTAAACATGTATTCTTTTCCGAATTGGTTTGATACTCTCTCCACCCATTGCTCTATTTTATCAGCTGTCATGACTTG
>NZ_JAKZGG010000011.1:0-115316 GCF_022549455.1 Acinetobacter sp. NIPH 1852
CCTGATCCCTTCCCGAACTCAGAAGTGAAACCTCTTCGCGCTGATGGTAGTGTGGCACTTGCCATGTGAGAGTAAGTCATCGCCAGCTTTTAAATCTAAACACCCCAATCAGAAATGGTTGGGGTGTTTTTTATTGCGTGGGAGAAATAATTTGGAAGGAAATAGATTAAACTGAGTTGAATCAATTTAAAAATTAAAATGATGAAGATTTCATTACTTATAGATCACCCTGAGGCAGTTGAAAAAATAGCAAAGTGGTACTATGACGAATGGGCTTCTATTGCACCACAGATGACTGAAGAAATGATGTACCAAAAGGTGCTGGAAAAAGCAGCCAATCGTGATGTTATCCCCTTAGCAATCGTAGTCCATCATGAGGAAGAACTGATTGGGGTTTTGGAACTTAAACTTCGTGAGAATAAAAGTTATCCAGAATATGAGCATTGGATCGGTGGGATTTTTGTTGATCCGTTATGGCGAGGGCAAGGCATCGCAGGTCAAATGATTTCCGAAATAAAAGAAAAAGCTAGAAAATTAGGTGTAAAGACACTCTATTTACAGTGTGAAAATTACAATGTTGTACTCTATCAAAAGTACGGTTTTGAAATATTACATCAAGCCAATTATCATGTAGTCGAAACAACGATTATGAGATATCAACAATAACAATCTCGAAGTGCGTTGGAGATAAAATGGAAGAACAACTATTTCAGGCTGCAAAGATATTAATGGTGACTCGTTATCCTACAGGTTCGAGAGGGGACGCTGCATTTGCGACACTGAGTGGTAAAATTTCAACCAGCGTTGCTCCTGAAACAAAAAATAATACGTTATCGCTTTGTACTGATGAATAGAATGAAAGTTTTTGGAGATAAAACCACATTTTGTTTCGAGATTGGCGAAAAGATTGACTCCCCAATGAGGCTTGTGAATATTTTTATTGGAGGCAAGAATATTTGTTCTGAGGATAATATTGTTTATTTACCTCAATTTATAAATAGTATAGCGCTTAGTGCAAGCGATATTCGTAGAAAAATTGATTATTATAAATATATAAATTATTTTGAATGGATGTCATTGGAAGAGGCACATAATTTTTTACTCAGTACTAGAGATATAGATTCTCCTCATTACAATTTGGAAAATGATGATCTTTATCAGTGCCACAGGATTTTTTCTTGGGGGCCAACCACAGATAATGTTATATGTTTTCTATTGCCTATGAATGGCATGCTGTATTTGACATATAGCTTTTCCTCGAAAATCGATCTAAATAATTACAATAGCTTTTGTGGTGTAGCTATCACACCATATGAAATTGTTCATGTAATTATAGATGCTTTGAATGAGCTACAAGCATAATATTGGTATTAAGTACACTGAGCTGTTTATCGAAATATTTTAGATGTAGAGATTTCTACACTTGATAGATAAGGTCTTTTTGCCTTATTTAATTCGTCAGATTTATATTCAAGATGGTTAGACCTATGAAACTCAACTCTTTCTCTCCGCTTCCAGAAGACGATGAAGAACTCAATCTTCCTGAGCTTGTATATTGGGCTTCACTTGGTGATGCTGAACAAGTTACACAATTATTAGAAGCTGGCATTGATCCAAACCAGATCGATGATGAAGGCTATAGTGCGTTACAGGCAGCAGCTGAGAACGATCATTTAGCAGTGGTGAAGCTGTTAGTGAGTAAAGGTGCAAACGTTGCTTATAAAGGCGAATATACTGCGCTACAGCTTGCAGAAATGGCGGAGCATGCCGATGTGATTGAGTATTTAAAAAGTCTTTAAATTGCCTATAAAAATGATAGATAAAAAAAGCCCCATCGTCCTGATGGGGCTTTTTTCGTATTTAGTTTATTGTTGCTTACTTCCTATAAACAACCACTTCCTGTGGGTCTTGTTATTCTGAAGGAGACTTCCTGTCTCTGTATGATTTATATATTAAAGTGAATACGGGGCACTGTATATTCGTCAATGACCCCGATCACTGTACGTTCAGGCTTACATTGACCTCAACGCTTAGATCGTGTGATTTTTACCATATAAATGGATATAGAGGCAGGTTCTTATCATTATTTTAGCTAAGGTTAGCTTTAAATCGCATTTGTATATCAAGTTTTACTATATAAAATTCGGAAAATTATATACTTGTGGAAAGACTGTCTCATGGGTTGGGAAGGATGGTTGTCATTAGCCTTAACGTTAACAGGGCTGCTCACGCTGATTTTTTCAAGAATTGCTCCACATATCGTGATGTTAGCGATTTTGACTGTATTAAGTGTGTTGGGCATATTGACTGCCCAAGAGGCTTTGGCTGGCTTTAGTAACTCTGGTCTGATTACCGTTGCAGCAATGTTTGTGGTTGCTGCTGGTATTTCTAATTCTGGTGGTATTGACCTGTTTGTGAATAAGTTACTGGGCACACCCAAAACTGAACGCATGGCGCTACTTAGAATTTTCTTACCGATCGCACCACTTAGTGCCTTTTTAAATAATACCCCTGTGGTTGCAACCATGATTCCAGCATTGAATAGCTGGTCGAAGAAAATCGGGATTGCACCATCTAAATTAATGATTCCCCTCAGTTATACCGCTATTCTGGGTGGAACGATTACTTTAATTGGTACCAGTACCAATTTGGTGGTCAATGGGCAGTATCAAGCATTAACGGGCGAAGCTGGTTTTGGCTTATTTGATATTACGATTATTGGTCTACCTGTTGCGATCATTGGTATGTTTGCGATGTATTGGCTTGCACCAAAATTATTGCCCAATCATCAAGAGCAGAATGTCTTTTCCAATCTACGCGAATTTACCTTAGAAGTGGTGGTGAGTCCGAATGGTCCACTGGTCGGTCAGTCGGTTGCAGCGGCAGGGCTAAGAAGCTTAAAGCGTGTTTATTTGGTTGAAATTGAGCGTCAGCAAACCGTTTTATCAGCCGTGTCTTCTGATGAAATTTTATTTGGAGATGATCGTCTGGTTTTTGCAGGTGATACCGAAGCGATTACCGAACTTTTAAACATCAATGGATTGGTTGCACCTGACAGCATTGACGAAAAGTCCTCTTTAGAAGAAACACATGCAGGCCGTCGTTTAGTTGAGGCAGTTGTGTCACCGCATTGTGAAGCGATTGGTAGTGCCATTCGTGATGCCAAATTTCGTAATCGTTATGGTGCAGTCGTATTGGCTGTGGCACGCAATGGGGAACGTTTAAAAGGTGGTTTGGGGAATATTAAATTACAGGCGGGCGATACCTTGTTATTGGAAGCACGTCCTGCTTTTGTGTCTCGACAAAAATATAATAAAGATTTTTTATTGGTCAATGAGCTGGATCATGAACCACTGCAACATGATAAAGCATTATTGTCATGGGGCATTTTACTCGCTGCGGTGATTGCTGCTGGCTTTAATGTGATTAGCATGCTTAATGCCGCATTGTTGGCTGCGGGTGCAATGTTGATTTTTCGTTGTCTGACCGTGAAGCAGGCTGAAAAGAGCTTAGATTTAACGGTCATCCTAACCATTGCGGCTTCTTTTGCTCTGGGTGCTGCTTTGGAAAAGACAGGTGTAGCTGAAATGCTGGCGCAATTCATCGTGCATTTTAGTGCGGGTGAAGCGATCTTATTGCTGATTTTGACTTATTTCTTTGTTTCATTATTGACTGAAGTGATTACCAACAATGCAGCAGCGTTGCTGACCTTGCCGATTGTATTGGAGATTACGGCTCAAGCGAATTTAAATCCGATTCCGTTTGTCTTTGCGATCATGATGGCGGCTTCCGCAAGTTTTGCGACGCCGCTGGGTTATCAGACCAATTTAATGGTATTAGGACCAGGAAATTATCGCTTTAGTGATTTTATTAAAATCGGCTTACCCATGAATATTTTTATTGGCTGTGTCACGGTCACGTTATTGATTCTGTTCTTTCCCATTCAGTTATAAAGAACAAAGCCCTGAAGATTTCAGGGCTTTTTTTACGGCTTAAATCGCCTGTTTAGAAGTGGATGTCGATACCCAAATAAGGTCCTTTGAAATCAAATTTGAGATCATTTTTTTCGTAGTCATCTAGCTTGATATTTAAGATGCGATAGCCTGCTTTTAAACCGACATCCACCAGTAAGTTATCAATAAAGTTGTATTGTAACTCTGCTTGGGCATCGGTGATTTTGGTGTCGTTGAAGTTGCTATATAACAACTCAGCTTTGGCACTTAAACCTGTGAATGGCAGTTTGACACCTGCTGACCCATAAATTACAGGAACCGTTTTATTGATATCGACTTTCCCCATTTTATAAAGGCTACTCGTTGGGTCTGCTAGAAGTGTTGTGACATCACCATTTAAAGTGGTTGCACCAAACCCCACATCCGCATCGACGATATTGTCTAAGATTTCATAATATAAAATAAAATCGGTATGAGCGATGTCTAGGTCATATATAGGTTGCCCGAAAACCTCATTTTCTGTTTGTGTCTTTAAATTCACATGGCGAATTTTGGCATTTGGCAGTAACGGAATTGGGTGTTCAAAAGCCAATGACAGTTGTGCTGAACCTTTGCGGTCTAAGTCTTGATCTGGTGCAGATGTTTGCGCAGCCATATTGGCTTTACCGTTGTAGTTCCAATAGCTGAGATCGCCTTTGACACCAATTACGTCTGCTTGTGCCAAACCACACAGGCTCGTCCCTAAAGCGAGCATTGATATTTTTAATATTTTCATTGTATTGTTCCAATAAATACGAGAAACAGTAATGAATTGTTGTAAATTCATCACCGATTGGGCGCATCATATAGTGAACAATTCAAATATGCAGTAGTCTAATTTTAAATTTTTGCAAAGAGAATAAATAATGTCAGATACACAAAGTGTTGTGGATTACCCACTGTATGTGGCAGGCAAGGCAATCACAACAGGTCAATGGTTAGACGTACAGAATAAATATCAAGGCACGACATTTGCGCGAGTGGCGTTGGCTGATGCTAAGGTTTTAGAAAAGGCGATTGCCGCATCGGTCAAAGCAGAAGCCGAAATGGCAGCATTAAAACCCTTCCAAAAACAGCAAATCTTATTGCACTGTGTAAAACGCTTTAATGAGTTACGTGACGAGCTGACCGAAATTTTAATCGCAGAAGGCGGCAAGCCCCGTGGCGCGGCCAGTGCCGAAGTTGAACGTTTAATTAATACTTTTCAATTGGCTGCGGATGCAGTGACGCAACTTGATGATGGTCGAGTATTACCTTTAGCGGTCACGCCAGCCGCAGCGCGTTATCGCGGCATGATGAAACAGGTGCCGATTGGGGCTGTTTCATTGATTAGTCCCTTCAATTTTCCATTAAATTTGGTGGCGCATAAGATCGCCCCTGCGATAGCCGCGGGTTGTCCTTTTGTTTTAAAACCTGCGAGTCTAACTCCGATTAGTGCATTAAAAATTGCTGAGGTTTTGGCGGAAACGGATTTGCCGAAAGGTTCGTGGTCGGTGTTGCCTTGTGATCGTCAAGCCGCTGATATTTTGGTCACTGATGATCGCTTTAAATTACTCAGCTTTACGGGTTCTGACCAAGTGGGTTGGGATATGAAAGCACGTGCAGGCCGTAAAAAAGTGACTTTAGAGCTGGGTGGAAATGCAGCGGTGATGATTGAAGCAGATGCGGTGGTTGACGATGCACTGATTGATCGTTTGATTGGTGCTGCATATAGCCATGCTGGGCAGGTCTGTATTAGTGTGCAACGTATTTTAATTCATGCCGATCTTTATGCTGACGTGAAAAAGAAACTGTTGGCAAAGCTGAAAAAGATCAAAGCTGATGATCCAGCATTAAGTACGACATTGGTTGGTCCTATGATTAAAGCTGCGGAAGCTGTTCGTTTGAAAAAGTGGATTGATAAGGCTGAGAAGAAAGGAGCGAAAGTACTGATCGGTGGCAATCTACAAGGCGTGTTACTCGAACCAACTTTGTTGGAAAATGTCGATGCTAAACTTGAAATTTATAAGGATGAAGCCTTTGGTCCTGTCGCAATACTAGAGAAATATAAAGATTTTGAACAAGGCATTGCCACCATTAATCAAAGCCGTTTTGGTTTACAAGCAGGTGTCTATACGCAGAGTCTCAATAAAATGCTGTATGCATGGGATCATTTGCATGTGGGTGGTGTGATCATCAATGATGTGCCCACTTTCCGTGTCGACAATATGCCGTATGGTGGTGTGAAGGATTCTGGTTTAGGTCGAGAGGGGATTCATTCTGCGATTCGTGATATGCAGGAAGAACGGTTATTGGTGATTAAGGAAACTCAAGCCTAATTAGCGGTGGGTGGCGTATTGATCTACTGTTGGAAGCGTATGTCTAAATTTTATAAGCTAGTCCTATTATGCTTGTGCATGTTGTGGACGCTGTCAGCATGGGCATTTTCTTCGCAGCAGTTGGTGAGCGATGCGCGAAAACAAATTGGCGTCACCCGATTTTATGATCCTGCATATACGCGCTTAGACTATCCGATGGGGGATGTACCGATGGTGAAAGGTGTCTGTACGGATGTGGTGGTTCGAGCATTACGTCGTCAAGGCATCGATTTACAGCAACGGATGCATGAGGATATGCGCCAGCACTTTAAGCTGTATCCAAATAAATGGGGGCTTAAAGCGCCCGATAAAAATATTGATCATCGCCGAGTTCCAAATATTGCCACTTATTTCCAGCGAAAAGGTTATCAGGTGCGTGATCAAAACTATCGTGCTGGGGATATTGTGACGTGGGATTTAGGGCAGGGGCTGGTGCATATTGGCATCGTCTCGGATAAGAACAGTTTTTTTCAGAAAACCCCGCTGATTTTGCATAATATTGGTCAGGGCACAGAGGAGTCTGATATTTTATTTAAATATAAAATCACGGGACATTATCGAATCAAAAATTAAATGCATAAAAAGTAATTATGCTGATCATGTTTTTAAATCAAATGATAAATTTAAACGAGGTCGGAAAATTGAGTTGAAAAATAATCAATCGTGTCTGAATTGGCGATGAACGGTTATTTTTTTTTGCATAAATTACAGTAAAAATAAATAAAAAAGGGTATTGTTCAATCATCAACAGGCAAAAAATAGTCAAAATTTTTTAAGGAAGAGTTTTCTAATTTTTGCTGGTTTGAATATAAGAAATGAAAACTCAAAAGGTTTTTTCTGATTCAACCAATAATAGGATTTGCATTGGTACTTTTCTTGCTAGCAGTATAACAACCAGAGAACAGCAGCATCGAAAGTTGCCTTAGGAATAGGTTATTTTATGACAGAAACTCGTGAGCACTGGTCGGCACGATCAGGTTTTATCATCGCCGCAATTGGTTCGGCGATTGGATTAGGTAATATTTGGCGCTTCCCATACGTCGCTTATGAAAACGGTGGCGGTGCGTTTTTAATTCCTTATTTAGTAGCTTTATTGACGGCAGGATTACCCCTCTTATTTTTAGATTACGCAGTTGGGCATCGCAGCAATGGTGCGCCGCCTAAAGCATACCAACAACTCACCAAACGCGCTGAGTCTTTGGGATGGTGGCAAGCATGTGTTTGTATTGTGATTGCGCTTTATTACGCCAGTGTACTGACTTGGGCAGGAAGTTATATTTATTTCTCCTTCGGTCAAAGCTGGGGTACAGACCCAGAAAATTTCTTCTTTAACAAATTCTTGGCGACTTCTCAAGCCGCCACATTTGATCTGACGTTTATTGGTCATTTGTTTTGGCCATTAATCGGTGTTTGGGCCTTAGTACTGTTTATTTTGTATGGTGGTGTTCGTAAAGGCGTTGAGCTTGCGAACCGTATTTTCATGCCGATCTTATTGGTACTGTTTGGTATTTTGGTGATTCAAGCTTTGCGTTTACCGGGCGCTGTAGATGGTCTAAATGCCTTCTTTACCCCAAACTGGGAAGCCATGAAGAACTATAAAGTCTGGTTAGCGGCTTATGGTCATATCTTCTTCTCGCTTTCGATTGGATTCGGGATCATGGTGACTTATGCCTCTTACCTAAAACCAAAAACCAATTTGACGGGTTCAGGTTTGGTGATTGGTTTTGCTAACTCTTCGTTTGAGATCTTGGCAGGTATTGGTGTTTTCGCGGCTCTTGGCTTCATGGCACATGCAGCGGGTACCAGCGTACAAGACGTGGTGAGCGGCGGTATTGGCTTGGCATTTATTGCGTTCCCTAAGATTATTTCAAGCTTAGGTGCAGGCGCAGAGTTGTTCGGGATCTTATTCTTTAGCTCGCTCTTTGTGGCTGGTGTTTCATCGATGGTCAGTATTTTACAAGTACCGATCTCAGCGATGCAGGACAAGTTAAAATGGAGTCGTGCTAAAGCCGTGGCCATTATTGGTGGTGGTACTGGCGCAGTTTCTATTTTCTTATTCTCAAGTGCCAACGCGATTAAACTGGTCGATATTATTGATCACTTTATTAATAATCTAGGCATTGTCTCAGGTGCTTTGGTTTCGATCATTATGGTGTCATGGTTCAAGCGTTCACTGATGAAAGATCTAGAGCAGCATGTCAATCGTGTATCTACCATCCAATTGGGTGGGGTTTGGGAATTCACCTTAACCATCATTACCCCAGTTGTTTTGATTTCTACCCTTGGGCTTGCATTAAGTGCATTGTTGCAAAAAGGCTATGGCGATTATGCAATGAGCTTACAGCTTTGGTTTGGTTGGGGCTGTATTTTATTCTGTGCGATCGGCGCATTGTTTATGAGCAGCTTAAAGAATCGCTAGGAGATGACGATGAATACTTCAGCTTTAATCATGATGATCATTGCAATTGGGTTGTTGTGGGGCGGATTGGTGCTTTCAATTATACATTTGATGCGTCATCCCGAACAAAAAGATGATAGCGTATAACAATACGTTGATCAGAAGAAAGAAAGCCATACATTGATGTATGGCTTTCTTGTTTATGTTAGGCGATCTTCTGGATACAACAATAATAGAAGCCATCACCTGAATGTAGGTAAGGTAATAACTGACGACCATAGGCCTGTTCAATACCCCAGTCTGCTTCGATTTTGATTTCTTCAGCATTGCTATGTTCAGCAAAGAAAGTTGCCATTTGCTGTTCATTTTCAACTTTTAGAATCGAGCAGGTAATGTATAACAGCGTGCCACCCACTTTGAGTTGTTGCCACATCTGTTGCAAAATTTGCTGTTGCAATGCAACAGTTTGCGCGATGTCGGTCGATTGTCTCAACAAGCGGATATCTGGATGGCGACGAATTACACCTGTTGCGGAACACGGTGCATCGAGCACGATACAGTCGACGGCTTCCGGCGCCTGCCAAGTGGTTGCATCTGCTGTAACAATCTCAACCTCGGTTTGATCTAAGGCAAGACGTTCTATATTTTCAGACAAACGTAATAAACGTTTTGCATCATGGTCAAGCGCAATCAGTTTTTTAGGATTATAGCGCTCAAGAATATGTGCTGTTTTACCACCGGGTGCAGCGCAGGCATCGACAACGACTTTATCATCTAAATTCGGTAAAAGGGTCGCGCATAATTGTGCATGTTCATCTTGAACAGAAAAACCGCCTTCTTCGAAACCTGGTAGATGGGTAATGTTGCCCGTTTGTTCCAAAACAATACCAACATTTGAAAGCATGCAAGGACGAGCATCAATTTGTTCTTCATCCAAAATTTCTAAATATTCGTCACGACTGACTTGGCGTTCATTGACGCGCAGGGTCAGAGGTGCGACTTGTTTTAAATTTTGACAGATTTCATCAAATTGATCAGGCCAATCTTTTTTAAGTCGTTTGAATAACCAACTTGGTAAACCATGCGTATTATTCAACGCTGTTTGAAATTCATCTGTTTCACGTGAAACACGACGCAGAATAGCATTGACCAAACCACTCATTGGCTCGAAACCGAGTTGCTTAGCAGCATTTACAGTTTCTGAAATCGCAGCATGTACAGGAATACGAGTACATAAAATTTGATACAAACCAAGATATAAACAACTTTCCAGTGCTTCATTGTCTAATGGTTTTGTCAGCAAGGGTAAGGTAATTGCTTTTAAAGAATACCACTGGCGTAAACAACCTAAAGTAAGTTCGTGATATAAACCACGGTCACGTTCAGAAACGATATTGATATGTTGATTCAACACGGAAGCCAAAGATTGCCCATTTTGAACAGCCAAAAGTGTTTTGACCACTTGTGCACGCAGATTCAAATGTTTTGCAGATGATTGATTCGATTGGTTCATGGGAGAATTTGTCCAAGGTGCAATTTTTGGGTTTGTGCAATTTGCACTGGATTGAGTGCTTTACCGCCGGGCCATTGCAGGCTGGTTAAGCATACTGCGCTGTTTTCACCACAGGCCACATGGACACCGTGTTTGTCCATCGCAACAATTTCACCGACTTGCGCGTCTGCTTTGCTGTGTGGAGAAAGGGTTGAACCCCAAACACGTAGCGCATTATTTTCATCGAGTTGAATAAATGCCACAGGCCAAGGATTGAAAGCGCGAATATTCCGATCAATTTGAACGGCATTTTGCGTCCAATCAATACGCGCTTCTGCTTTGACCAGCTTATGTGCATACACGGTCAGCGCTTCGTCTTGTACTTCACGTTTGGCAATAAAGTCTTGTAGGCTTTGCTCTGATTCGAGCACGGTACAAATCGCGTCTGCACCTTGAGTCGCCAGTTTATCGTGCAGGCTGGCAGAGGTGTCTTCTGCTGTGATCGGACAATAGGTTTTATACATCATATCGCCAGTGTCTAAGCCTGCTGCCATCTGCATGATGGTAATGCCAGTTTCTGCATCACCTGTGGCAATGGCGCGTTGAATCGGGGCAGCACCACGCCAGCGCGGTAGTAATGAACCGTGAATATTGAGACAACCGTATTTCGGCGTATCCAAAATCGCCTGAGGTAAGATCAAACCATAAGCCGCAACCACCATCACATCTGCGCCAAGTGCAGCAAGCTCTTGTCGAGCCGCTAAGCCTTCTTCGGTCGATGCTTTAAAATGCAAAGGTTGATAAACAGGTAAACCGTGTTCAAGTGCAAGTTGCTTGACTGGGGAAGGTGTTAACTTCTGCCCACGACCTGCTTTACGGTCAGGTTGAGTATAAACTGCAACAATCTGGTGTGATGATTTTAATAATGCCGCCAATGCCGTTGCAGCGAATTCAGGCGTACCAGCAAATATGATTTTCACAAATGCATTCCGAAAAAAACTTACTGCAAATTATAAGCGAAAAAGCCACTAGCCCCTAATCAGATGCTATCAATTACCTTTGAGCAAAAAAAGATAGCTTCAGTGGTCATCTGTTAAACGATAACTTGTAGTATGATGGGCTTAGCTCAGTATCATTTCGCCAGAGAGAATGTCCTATTCGTCTCGAGCACAAACTTGTTGGGAATACAAAATGCCTGATTATCGTTCGAAAACATCAACACATGGAAGAAATATGGCTGGCGCGCGTGGTTTATGGCGTGCGACGGGCATGAAAGATGAAGATTTTGGCAAACCTATTATTGCGGTGGTCAACTCATTTACCCAATTTGTTCCAGGTCATGTGCATCTTAAAGATTTAGGGCAACTGGTTGCGCGAGAAATTGAAGCTTCAGGTGGTGTTGCAAAAGAATTTAATACCATTGCAGTCGATGACGGTATTGCGATGGGTCATGATGGCATGCTGTATTCGCTACCATCACGTGATTTGATTGCCGATTCTGTGGAATATATGGTCAATGCCCATTGTGCGGATGCAATGGTGTGTATCTCGAACTGTGACAAGATCACACCGGGTATGCTCATGGCGGCAATGCGCTTGAATATTCCTGTGATCTTCGTGTCTGGCGGTCCGATGGAAGCGGGTAAAGTCAAATTCCGCGGCAATGAAAAAGCGATTGACCTCGTTGATGCGATGGTGGTTGCGGCAGATGAAAGTTATACCGATGAAGAAGTTGCCGCGTTTGAGCGTTCAGCTTGTCCAACTTGCGGTTCGTGTTCAGGCATGTTTACAGCGAACTCGATGAACTGTTTAACTGAAGCTTTGGGTTTATCTTTACCGGGCAATGGTTCAATCGTCGCTACCCATGCAAATCGTGAAAAATTGTTCTTGAGAGCAGGGCGCTTGGTAGTCGAATTGGCAAAACGCTACTATGAACAAAATGATGACAGCATTTTACCGCGTTCGATTGCAACCAAAGATGCATTTGAAAATGCCATGACCCTAGATATTGCCATGGGTGGTTCAACCAATACGGTATTACACTTGTTGGCTGCTGCTCATGAAGCAGAAGTCGATTTCACCATGGATGATATCGACCGTCTTTCTCGTCTAGTGCCTGTGTTATCTAAAGTTGCGCCTGCAAAATCAGACGTACACATGGAAGATGTCCACCGTGCAGGTGGCATCATGGCGATCTTAGGTGAGCTTGATCGTGCCAATTTGTTAAAGACATCATGTCCAACCGTACATGAACCAACGCTGAAAGATGCATTGGACAAGTGGGATATTATCCGTACTGAAGATGCCGATGTATATGAGTTCTATCGCTCATCTCCGGGTGGTATACCAACCCAAGTGGCGTTCTCACAAAACCGTTATTATTCAACTTTGGACGGTGATCGTGAAAATGGCGTGATTCGTAATGCTGAGCATGCCTTCTCTAAAGATGGTGGTTTGGCTGTACTTTACGGCAACATCGCGTTGGATGGCTGTATCGTGAAAACAGCAGGTGTGGATGATTCGATCCTTAAATTTACTGGCACTGCGCGCGTTTTTGAGAGCCAAGATTCTGCAGTAGAAGCGATTTTAGAGCATAAAATTGTGGCTGGCGATATCGTGGTGATTCGCTACGAAGGTCCACGTGGTGGACCGGGTATGCAAGAAATGCTGTATCCAACCAGCTATTTGAAATCTAAAGGCTTAGGTAAAGACTGTGCTTTGATTACCGATGGTCGTTTCTCGGGTGGTTCTTCGGGTTTATCGATTGGTCACGTTTCTCCAGAGGCTGCGGAAGGCGGAGCAATTGGTTTGGTTGAAGATGGTGATACCATTGAAATTGATATCCCAAATCGTACCATCCATTTAGATGTAGATGATGCAACGATGGCACATCGCCGTACGGTTCAAGAAGCCAAAGGTTGGCATCCAGTAGAAGAACGTAAACGTAAAGTGTCTAAGGCACTCAAGATTTACGCGATGCATTCAACCAGCGCAGCAAAAGGCGCAGTACGCGTTTTGTAAAATTTCAAATCCCCCTAAGTCCCCCTTTTTTTAAAGGGGGACTTCCACGAATTATATTCAAGTATTAAACTCGTGTAGTTCCCCTGTTTTTTAAAGAGGGGTTAGGGGGAGATTTCTATCAAGAGGCAATCGACATGTCTTTGTTACGTCGTTGGTTTGATCCCATCCGATCGAGCTGGTTTTATCAGAAACCTTCTCGTCAGGCGGTATTACCCACGGAACAGGGTTTAAGTATTTATCTACGTTTAGATGATGTGTATAGCTATCTTGCGGTACAACAGTTGGCTCAGCTTAATGAGATTTTGAGCGATGAGCTTAAACCGTTAAAAGTCATTATTTCAAAACAAGATGCTGAACCGCCCAATGGTATGTCAGCACAAGATTGGCAACGATACTGTCTCAATGATGCCAAGATTTTAGCCAAACAACACCGTTTTGGCTTTGATGAAACTCCAGAAATTCCAAGTCCAGAAGCATTACAACAAGCTGAAACCATTCTAAGAAATACGCCTTTACGAGAACAAAATTTTTTACATTTGCTGGAAGATGTTTTCCATATGTTATGGCAACAGCAATATGGAAAATTACGCACCTTATATGCGATGGCGAAACAACACCAAACCCCACAAGATTTTCCTGAACGAATGTTTCAGGATGTTCCTGTTTCAGCCAGTTATTTCGAGTTTAGTGAACGCAAGTATCAAGCCGTTGATGATTTATTGCGTTTAACGCGCCGTTTAAAACAACAAAAATTATTGACGGGAACGCCTATTTTTCTGATTAATCACATCGAGTGGCGTGAGCATTTGATCAACGATGGTGAAGCATTGGCAGAAGTGCAAGCCTTACATCCAGAGTTAGATCTCTATATTGCGCTTGAAGACCCGATGAGTTGGTTGTTGTTGGATTATATTAAAGCAGAACTTGCTGATTATTATAATATTCAGCTCAAAGTCTACCCGTTAAGCTATCAAGGTCGAGATTGGTTTGATTGGGGCCTGGCAACCCGTGTTTCAAAACGGACGGAAGTGGCATTCACCCCGTTTTGCCGTCCAACCAAAGAAGCCAGCTATGAAATGGCAAAGCTGTTCTATAGTGTGGCAGAAGAACAACAGGTCGATTGCATTCATCAGATTTTGGAAGGCGTGTGGACACGTGGTAAAGACCTTTCTTTTAAAGCACATTTCCAGCGGATGCAGAAGCGTTTAGAAATTGAGCGCATTACCGAACAAGATATTGAGGCTTTATTACAACAAAATGATGAATTATGTCAGCAGAAGCATCAACCTGATTTTCCCGTTTTAGAGTTACGTATTGATGGGCAAAGTTACGTGTTTAATAGCTTATACCGTGTTTGGATGATTGAAAGTATTATCAGTAATGTGTTGGAAGAAAAATATAAGAATGACAGTTTAGAAGGCTAGAAGGCTTAGCGTCTAACAGAGAAAAATTAAGCGTGGAGGAGCTACACTTAAGTATTTGGCCTCAATCTTTAATTGAGCCATGCTCCTAAAAACAAGAATACGCCGTCGCAATGATTTCCGTAGCATAGCCTTATATGAATACGGAGATAGATCATGACCTTTTTGATTATTGTAATGGCAGTATTTGCATTCGCTGGCATGATAAAAGGCATGATCGGTTTAGGTTTGCCTGCGGTGTCGATGGGATTGTTGACCATCGCAATGAGTCCATTTCAGGCGGCCTCACTTTTGATAGTACCCTCTATGGTGACCAATGTTTGGCAGCTTTTTGCTGAAGGTCAGGTCTGGTCATTTATCTGTCGTTTCTGGTCTTTGTTATTGGGCATCATCCTCGGCTCTATTTGGAGCTTTTTGCCCACCCTGAACCAGAGTCAAGGACAGAGCAGTGAGATTTTATTGGGCAGTATGTTGGCAATTTATGGACTCTATGGTTTATGTGCCAAAAAGCTACCTGATCTGGCAGGGCATGAGCGTTGGCTCTCTCCGTTCATTGGTTATATCGGCGGTGCAGTCACCGTCGCGACAGGGGTTATTATTATTCCCATCGTGCCGTATTTGCAGTCTTTACATTTAAAACGTGATGAGCTGGTACAGGCTTTAGGGCTGACCTTTACCGTTTCCACGATTTGTTTGGCGATTTTTTTGCATTATCACCCGACTACAGGTGGGGCTTTAGACTATCGATGGTCTTCGGTGGCATTGGTCGCAGCTTTGATCGGCATGTGGTTCGGAAAAAAAGTGCGTTACCAATTGAACGAGCAAAAATTCCGTCAGTTATTTTTTATCGGTTTGCTGGCATTGGGCAGCTATATGATCGCGCATTAAGATGCTGTGCGAATCCTGTGGTTTATGTACTAAAAGGAATTGTGAAAAGTCTTGATAGCTTTGCGGGAGTTGATCGAAGTCTTGGCTGGCGAGGAGGAGTTTGCGATTTGCCCATGCACCCAAGAGTTGAATCGCTTGAAAATGATAAATACCTTGTAAACGTTGAGCCGCACGTGCAGGCATAATCGCAACACCGACCCCTTTTGCGACCACTTCCGCAATCGCGGCAAAATTTGGTAAACGCAAGCGGTAGTGGATGTTGAAGCCTAACAGTTTGGCTTGAGTCTCAATCGACTGTTGTAGTGAATGGTGTGGCATGAGACCAATAAAGTCATACGCCAAGGCATCGACTAAGTTGAGTTGTGCCTGCTGGGTCAGCACATGCGAATCTGGGCAGATCAGTACTAAGGGATCGCTAGCAAAATCCTGAGTATGTAAATGACGAGTGTCAAAAAAGCTTGAAACCAAGCCTAATCGAGCGATTCCTTTGGTGAGTGCATCTACAATTTCTGAGCTTTCCGCTTCGTGTAAGTCAATATTAATATGTGGATAATGCATCAAATATTGGGGCAGTAAGGCTGGAAGGTATTCACTCTGTGCAGAGGAGTTACACCACAGGATCAAAGACTCTGAGCTTTTCTGACGAAAGCGTTGCATGTCTTGTTCAAGTTTATTTTTTTGTGCGTTGAGTTTTTTGGCATGCTCAACCAAAGCATGACCTGCCGTGGTCAGTTCGACACCTGCATTGTGTCGAATAAATAACGGTGTTTCAAAGTATTGCTCTAGTTTTTTTATCCGTTCACTGGCTGCTTGTAAAGAAATGGCAGCACGATCTGCACCTTGGGTTAGGCTACCTGTTGCCACAATATGAAGAAGCAGTTGTAAATCAAAAAAATCAAAACGCATGAGCTGAACACATTGAAGTGTAAACAGTCATCATACTAAAAATACGGAAAAAAAGGAGATGGTGGATCAAGATCAGCATAAAAAAGGCAGCGGGTGCGCTGCCTTGATTCGGGATTAGTTTTTATCTTTTAAACTAAACAGCAAATTCAATAAAATCGCAGCAAAGGTCGCGGTACCAATACCACCCAAGTTGAAATTTCCAAACAGCAGTTCAAAGTTACCTGCCCCGAGAATGATGGTCACGGAGGCAACGATCAGGTTTTTATTATTGGAAAAATCGACCTTATTTTCGATCCAGATCTTCGCTCCTGCGATGGTAATCAAACCAAATACCACAATCGAAGCACCGGTGAGCACTGCAGTTGGGATGGTACTGATCACCGCACCAAACTTAGGTGAAAGTCCCAAGAAAATCGCAAATACCCCCGCGATCACAAACACGATGGTTGAATACACCCGTGTCACTGCCATTACGCCGATATTTTCGCCGTATGTGGTCATGCCTGGTGCACCAACACTGCCTGATAAGGTCGTGGCAACACCATCAGCCACAAATGCTTTGCCCAAATAAGGCGTCAGGTTTTCACCCGTCATCGCACCAACGGCTTTGATATGCCCGAGATTTTCTGCCACTAAAATGAGGGCAACTGGAGCAATAATCAGCATGGCGTTGAGGTCAAAAGTCGGATTTGAGAAGCTTGGGATACCAAACCAAGGTGCAGCAGCAATTTGCGAGAAATCAATGGCTTTGCCGAGACCTAAACCATTGGTTGCAATGGCATAAATGGCATAGGCCATCAATAAACCAACCAAAAGTAATAACCGCTGTAATAAACCTTTGGTGAAAACGGCGATCAGACCCATACACAGTACGGTGATCAATGCCATCCACATCTCAAAAGGCTGACTTGCCACACTTTTAATGGTAATCGGCGCAAGATTTAAACCAATAATCATCACCACAGCCCCTGTCACCACAGGCGGCATCAATTTTTCGATCCAGCGCGTCCCTGTCAACATGACGGCTAAACCAATCAAGGTATACAGTACCCCACAGGCGATAATACCGCCCAAAGCGACCGATAAATTGGGATTCGCTCCCGAGCCTGTGATATGTCCAGTTGCGGCCGCAACGACGCCAATAAAGGCGAAACTCGAACCCAAATAACTGGGAACACGACCACCTGTCATCAGGAAGAACAGGATGGTACAAATCCCTGACATTAAAATGGCAAGGTTAGGACTAAAGCCCATCAGCAACGGCGCTAGTACCGTCGCACCAAACATGGCAAATGCGTGCTGAACCCCTAACACCGCACTTTGTAAGGGCGGTAAATATTCATTGGTCGCAACAGGGCGATGATCAATCTTGCCCTGATACGGCTGCCATTTTGGGAACCAACTTGACATAAATTAGACTCATAAGGAGATATCAGCGCGTATGATACTCTGTCTTAAATCGTGCTTTCACCTATATTGTTTTAAGAATCTTGGGGCGAACACTTTATCTATTCATATTTTTACCTTTTGGTAAAATACACTTCAAAATAACTTATCGGATTTATTATTTATTTTGGCTAAATTGTTTGAAAAGTTAAGCATCTTATTTTCAAAATAATATTTGAATTTTTTTCAAGAAATTTTATAAAAAATGGCATATTTTGCCAATTGAGCCATCAACAGCAGTGGTCTCTGTTGATGGCGCTGAGGAAAATGACCTATTAGCCCGTGTTGCGCAAGCCCGCAGCGATTCCCGCGATACTGACCATTAAGGCATGATCGACAGGGCTATGTTCGGTTTGATGTTCAGTCAAATATGCACGACGACGTTTCATCAATTCGGCTTGTAATAGATGCAGCGGTAGTAAATAGGGTTTACGCACCTGCATCGATTGATCCAGCACTTCATTATTACTGAGCAGTTTTGATTCACCTCTCAGGCTGAGTAAGGTATCGACTGCATTTTGTAATCGTTGACGTAGTTCAACACCCAATACTTTTAAGTCCTGATCTTGGGTGAGGTGTGATTCATAGTACAGTGCAATATCCGCATCGGATTTCGACAAGACCATTTCCAACATATCAATTAAGGTTTGGAAATAAGGCCATTGCTCCAGCATCTCATCCAGTGTGTTTTTATGTTGCTCGTGTACTTGATTAATCGCCGTACCCGTTCCAAGCCATGCAGGTAACATCAAGCGAATCTGTGTCCATGCAAATACCCACGGAATCGCACGTAACGATTCAATCCCACCAGTGACTTTACGTTTCGCTGGACGAGAACCCAGTGGCAACATTTGCAACTCTAGTTCTGGGGTGACGGTACGTAGATAACGGACAAAATTTGGATTTTCACGCACGGTTTGACGATAGACCTGTACTGATAAATCTGTCATTTGATTCATCAAAGCACGCCATTTCTGCTTTGGTTCAGGTGGTGGCAACAAGGTTGCCTCAAGTGTCGCAGCGGTATAAATTTCTAAGTTTTGTAGTGCGATACCTTCCAATCCGAATTTAAATCGAATCATTTCACCTTGTTCAGTGACGCGAATCGCCCCAGAGATTGACCCCGGTGGCTGAGAAAATAAAGCTTGTTGAGTTGGAGCACCACCACGACTGATCGAGCCACCACGACCATGGAATAAGGTCAGTCGCACACCATGTTTTTTCGCAATAGCAGTCAGTTCTTCTTGCGCACGATACTGCGCCCAATTGGCTGACATAAACCCTGCATCTTTGGCAGAATCCGAATAGCCAATCATCACTTCATGTTTGCCTTGGATGTGCTGTTTGTACCAATCCATATTGAATAAGGTATTCATGGTTTTGGCTGCGCCGTCCAAGTCCTTGAGCGTTTCAAATAATGGCACCACCCGTAAGGCTTGTTGAATGCCTGCTTCTTTTTGCAAAAGTAAAACCGCCAGTACATCGCTTGGGTATTCTGCCATTGAAATAATATAGGCACCCAAACTCTCACTCGGCTGTTCTGCTAAGGTGCGCATGGTGGCAAAGACTTCGAGCACATCAGGGTGCTGAATCAGGCTGCCTTCGGGTTCATTCAAAAATTTAGGCAATAATGGTCGTTTGCTTTGTAATTCCTGAATTAAAAAATTCTGCCGTGCTTGTTCGGTCCAAGATTCAAAATTGCCTAAGCCTAAATATTCAGTAATGGCTGAAATCGCTTGGCGATGTCGTCCTGATTCTTGACGAATATCCAGTTTGAGCAGTTCAATCCCAAAACAGTTGACCCGATAGATGAAATCAAGCAATTGCCCATTGGCGATTTCAGCTAGGTTGCTGTCTATCAGCGAGCGATAACACAGCAGTAAAGGCGCGAGTAGCTCCTCTGTGGTTTTGATGATATTACTATCATCTGCCTCTTGACCTTGTAGGCGTTGCGCCAACCAATACCGGGTTGCTTTTAAGCGTTCGCGGGTACTGCGTAAATATTCACGATATGGTTCAGGATGTTCATAACCCAAAGCTTGGCTCAACTCTGCTGAGCAGCTTTGAATCGACAGTTCCCAACGTAGATTTTCAATATCACGCAGATACAAATCAGCCGCCTGCCAACGCGATAACCACAGCACTTCTTGAGTCACTTGATGGGTAACGTTCGGATTGCCATCACGGTCACCCCCCATCCATGAGGCAAAGCGGATCGGTGCAATGGTCATCGGTAAAGACTGTTCGCAATGCTGTTGTGTCAATTCATTCAGTTCACGCACAAATTTTGGTACAGCATTCCATAAGCTCTGCTCAATGGTGGCAAAGCCCCATTTTGCTTCATCCACAGGAGTTGGGCGGTGCTGGCGAATCTCATCAGTTTGCCAAGCGGAACTGACCAGTTGTTTGAGGGTGGCAACGCTGTGTTGGCGTTCTCTTGGTGTTAGCTTCTGTTGATCCAGCTGGGACAAACAATCAGTAATATCATCATATTTTTGAATCAAGGTACGACGGCTGATTTCGGTCGGATGAGCGGTAAGGACCAATTCAATTTTTAAATCACAAATTTGTTGGAACAGTTGTTGTGGACTGATCTTTTTGGCGTTGAATTTTTCAAATAAATGCGAGAGTGGATTTGGATTTGGGGCGTGCTCATCAAACTCAGCCTGACGACGGCTGCGTACTACGTGATATTGTTCAGCGATATTGGCAAAGTTGAGAAAATGAGAAAATGCGCGCGTTAGCGGCAAAATTTCTTCGTCTTTTAAGTTGAGAAACAATTGTTCAAGCTGTTTTTCTGCTTTGATTTGACCATCACGTGCGTCTTTGGCGAGGGTACGAATTTGCTCAACTTGATTAAACAATTCTTGCCCAGCATGTTGCTTTAAGGTTTCGCCAAGCAAATTGCCTAATAAGCGGACATCTTCACGTAATGGAGCAGTAATTTGCTGAACCATGCTATTTCTCCCTCAACCATCGCTTGTTATTGTCTAAAAAATCTTGTGCCGTATATGGCGCATGTCGAAAGTACCAGTGGCATACAACAGCACCACTGACTATTCGACTATAGCGTGATTGAGAGACAATCCAAGTGCAGAATGCAAAGAAATGTGAAAATTCTCTAAATTTTAGCTTGATATTTAAGCAAAAAAAGTGCGATTGCTTGCTGAATGGTCTGATCGATTTCAGTGATTGAGGGTACTGCGTCTAAGCCCAATAAAACTCGATGGTGACGTGTACCTAACATCAGTGACAAGATTAATTCTGTTTGCGCAAGAGGTTCATCTGCTTGAATGAATTGAAGCGCGATGGCTTGCTGAAAGAAATCACACCAGACATTGCACATCCGAGTATGTGAGGCATCAAAAAATTGTTGTGTTAATGGACTCTGCTCAGCAGCAAGTTCAAACAGAACCCGATCAAGTTTCAGTGCTTCAGGTAAATAAATAATACTTAAAGCACGGTGACACATTAAATACAGCGCTTGCTCAAAATTGGTTTCAGCTGTGAGTACAAATTCTTTGGCGCAAATCGATTCTTCGCAGGTTTCCTCAATCGCACAAATAAACAAGTTGGCTTTATCTTGGAAGTGGTTATATACCGTGAGTTTGGTCACTCCAGCTTCTTTGGCGATTTGATTCATATTGGCTGCGTGATAGCCCAATTTTAAAAAAATAGATTTCGCAGCCTGTAATATTTTGGCTCTTTTCTCTAAATCTTTGGGGCGGCCGCTGCTGATTTGCACGTTATGTTCTCTTTTAATTTAATTCAAAATCAAAACACTAGATTTAATTTTTAATTAGTGTACTCATGGGTATATTAATTAAAAATTAAACAATTTATGATGGTTGCTGTCAATAGACTTTATTGTGCCTTAAAAAATCAATTTGAATAAGAGCGAAACAGAGATGAATCTGCTAAATCATGTAATTGTGGGGTTGCTTGTCCTCAGCAGTGTCACTTTATCAGCATGCCAAAAAGAAGTTCCCAAGACGGAGGAAATTCCTTATGTCATGGTGACCCAACCGAGTCGTAATCACACCGATCAAAAAAGCTATGCAGGTGATGTACAGGCAAAACAACAAACAGCATTGGCATTCCGCGTTGGGGGACAGGTAACGGAGCGTTATGTCGATGTGGGTGATCGAGTCAAGGTTGGGCAAGTCTTAGCAAAACTCGATGTAAAAGATGCGCAATTGCAAATGAACGCAGCCAAGGCACAATTGGAAAGTGCACAGGCAGCAGCTAAAATTGCCGCTGAAGAATATCAACGTTATCAGCAACTGTTGCCTGTCAATGCCGTCAGTCGCTCACAATTCGATGCGGTAAAAAATCAACACGAATCTGCACAAGCAAATTTGCAACAAGCACGCTCGAATTACCAAGTTTCCGCCAATCAAACGGGATATAACCAGCTCATTTCTAATAAAAACGGAGTCATTACCGAGCGTCAAATTGAAACGGGACAAGTGGTCGCCGCAGGACAGGCGGCCTATCAGTTGGCGATTGATGGCGAGCGTGAGGTGGTTTTTGGTGTACCAGAACAGGCGGTGAGTGGCATCAAAGTCGGTCAGGCGGTTTGGGTAACTTTATGGTCTCAGCCAGAAGCTCGTTTTGCTGCAAAAGTTCGTGAAGTTTCACCTGCAGCAGCTCAATCACGGACATTTACCGTCAAAGTTTCACTGTTAGAAGGTCAGTCTAGTATTCAGCTTGGACAAAGCGCCCGCGTATTTTTTGTCAGTCAGGACAGCAATGTTTTGAGTGTGCCGTTGTCGAGTGTCACCGCGACAGATCAGCAAGCCTATTTATGGGTGGTCAATGCCAATCAAACATTACGTAAAGTTCCTGTGACTTTAGGTACTTATGGACGTGACAGTGTGCCGATTTTGTCAGGTTTAAAAGCAACCGACTGGGTGGTGGTTGGCGGCGTACATTTGTTGCGGGATCAGCAAAAAATTCACCCGATTGATCGTGAAAATCGCGAAGTTAGCATCAAAGCGGGAGGTTAATCATGAAATTTAACCTTTCGGAATGGGCCTTAAAAAATAAAGGGATTGTGCTGTACTTTATGCTGCTATTGGGCATTGTCGGCGTGATGTCTTATTCCAAGCTGGCGCAAAGTGAAGACCCGCCGTTTACCTTTAAAGTGATGGTGGTACAAACCTTTTGGCCTGGAGCAACCGCCAAAGAAGTCTCAACCTTAGTCACAGACCGTATTGAAAAAGAACTGATGACCACGGGTCAGTATGACCGCATTATGGCCTATTCACGCCCTGGAGAGTCTTTGGTGACTTTCGTGGCGAAGGACAGCTTGCCATCGAGCCAAATTCCTGATGTCTGGTATAACGTGCGCAAGAAGGTCAATGACATTCGCTCAGAACTGCCTAGTGGCGTGCAAGGTCCTTTTTTCAATGATGAGTTCGGTGATACCTTCGGCAATATCTATGTGCTGACAGGCAAAGATTTTGATTATGCCGTCATGAAAGAGTATGCCGACCGTTTGCAACTGCAATTGCAACGGGTCAAGGATGTGAGCAAAGTCAATTTGGTCGGCTTGCAAGATCAACGCATTTGGATTGAACTGTCCAATACCAAAGCCGTACAACTCGGTGTTCCTGTCACTGCGATTCAGGAAGCGATTCAAAAACAAAATGACATGGCCAGTGCAGGTTTCTTTGAAACGGGCACAGATCGTATCCAACTTCGCGTCAGTGGACATTTACACAGCGTCGAAGATTTGAAAAAAATGCCGCTCTTAGTGGGTGATAAAACCATTCAATTGGGCGATGTGGCAGATGTCTACCGCGGTTTCAGCGAACCTGCTCAGCCAAGAATGCGCTTTATGGGCGAAAATGGCATTGGGATTGCGGTCTCGATGCGTAAAGGCGGCGATATTATCGCACTGGGTAAAAACCTAGAAACCGAATTTAACCAGCTACAAAAAAGCCTGCCTTTGGGTATGAAACTGCAAAAAGTGTCAGACCAACCCGTGGCGGTGCAACGCAGTATTCAAGAGTTTTTAAAAGTGTTGGCTGAAGCGGTGATTATCGTTTTATTGGTCAGTTTCTTTTCCTTAGGTTTCCGCACGGGTTTAGTAGTTGCACTATCGATTCCTTTAGTTCTTGCGATGACTTTTGCAGGAATGTCTTTATTTGATGTTGGGTTACATAAGATTTCGCTTGGTGCATTAATTCTTGCATTGGGGCTGTTGGTGGATGATGCCATTATCGCGGTTGAAATGATGGCGATTAAAATGGAGCAGGGCTACAGTCGGCTCAAAGCCGCAGGCTTTGCATGGCAAAGCACAGCTTTTCCAATGCTGACAGGAACACTGATTACCGCAGCAGGTTTCTTACCGATTGCGACAGCGCAATCAGGTACGGGCGAATACACGCGCTCCATTTTCCAAGTGGTGACCATTGCATTGGTGGTGTCATGGATTGCAGCGGTTTTATTTGTGCCCTACTTGGGTGAAAAATTACTGCCCGATTTTAGCAAGCAACAGCAAAAAGCGGCATGGTATCTACGCTTATGGGCGAGATTGCGTAAACAACCTGCACCTGTGGTACAGGCACATGCAGAGCAGCATGATCCATACCAGACCAAGTTTTATCAGTCTTTCCGCCATGTGGTCGAAATCTGTATTACCTATCGTAAGACGGTGATCGCCATTACCGTCGGGATTTTTGTGCTGTCGGTGATGATGTTTAAACTGGTTCCCCAACAATTCTTCCCACCGTCAAACCGTGCGGAAATTTTGGTGGATTTAAAACTGGAAGAGGGCGCATCACTGACGGCAACAGAACAAGCTGTGCAAAAGGTGGAGCAATTTTTATCTAAACAAGATGGGATCGATAATTATGTGGCCTATGTCGGCACAGGGTCACCACGCTTTTATCTCCCTTTAGACCAACAATTACCGCAAGCCAGCTTTGCTCAGTTTGTGGTATTGGCTTCCTCTTTGGATGACCGGGATGAGATTCGCCGTTCTTTAGAGACACAAATTAAAGCTTTATTGCCTCAGGTACGGACGCGTGTTTCTTTATTGGAAAATGGTCCGCCAGTAGGCTATCCATTGCAATACCGTATCTCGGGTGAAGATTTGGGCACAGTACGTCAATGGGCACAGCAGGTTTCTAAAGTTGTGAGTGAAGATCCAAATACCACCAATGTACATTTGGATTGGGGCGAGCCAAGCAAAATCATTGCAATTGAAATTGACCAAGATCGTGCGCGGCAATTGGGCGTTTCTAGTGTTGATTTAGCCAATTTCTTGAATGCTTCGATAACGGGTACAGTCATGAATCAATATCGTGAAAAACGAGAATTGATTGAGATCCGTTTGCGTGGTGATCAAACCGAGCGTGCAGAAGTGGCTTCTTTGGCCAGTTTATCGGTTCCAACCAGCAATGGTACGACTGTGCCATTGGCACAAATCGCGCAAATTGAATCACGTTTTGAAGAAGGTTTAATTTGGCATCGTAACCGCCTGCCAACCATTACGGTACGGGCTGATATTCGAACCCAGTTACAACCTGCAACTGTGGTTCAACAATTGGCTGATCCGATGCAAGCGATACGTGCAGAGTTGCCAAGTGGCTATCTGCTCGAGGTCGGTGGAACGATAGAAGAGTCAGCACGAGGTCAAAGTTCCGTCAACGCGGGTATGCCGTTATTTTTGGCGGTGGTGATGACGCTATTGATGATTCAGTTACGCAGCATGTCTAGAGCAACGATTGTCTTATTAACCGCACCGTTGGGTTTGATCGGGGTAGTGGCTTTTCTATTATTGTTCAACAAACCGTTTGGTTTCGTTGCGATGCTAGGAACGATTGCACTTTCTGGAATGATCATGCGAAATTCGTTGATTTTGATTGATCAAATTGAGCAAGACATACAAGCAGGGCACGCTGCATGGGATGCCATTATTGGCGCGACCATGCGTCGTTTTCGTCCCATCGTCCTCACTGCACTGGCTGCGGTGTTGGCGATGATTCCTTTATCCCGCAGTATTTTCTTTGGTCCAATGGCGGTTGCGATTATGGGCGGATTGATTGTTGCGACTCTACTGACCTTATTTTTCTTACCTGCACTGTACGCAGCGTGGTTTAAGGTCAAGAAAACAGCAGATCTAACATAATTATTTTGTGAATAGAGGTGCGAAATATTGAAAATTTCAATATAGTAGCATCTATATTTAAGACCAAAAAAATAATGGAATTCCATTGCATGGCTGATTTGGCAAAATGTGATGAATGAGGTGATATAGCGCATGGGGCAAGGTAATATTGAGCAGCATCGCCGATACGTGGCGATTTCTTACGTGTTCATGTTTCTTGCATTATTTACAATCGTGTTTGCCGCTTTTGCATATGTATTAGCGCGAAAAGTTGCAGTTGTGGATAATGCTGAGGTATGGATACATGCGCACGCACTTTGGATTATGCGTAATGTGCTGTTATTTATTCTCATGGCCTTATTTGCAGCGCTATGGTTTATCCCACTGTTCTTTGTTGCGTGGGATAGCACGCTCTGGGTCACAGCGACAACGGTCACAGGTGTGGTATTTAGTCTGATTGCATGGTTGTTTTTGTTAAATGCATGGCTAAAAGGTGTTGCTAAGTACTTTAAAAATAAAGCTGTTTTCTAATTTTGTCTTTTTTTTATGGTATTAGACCTTGTAAAAATATCGTACAGCCCCTATTAAGGCTCTGTTGGCTTTTATAAATAAAATGCCAGCAGAGCCTATTTGTTTGTAGAAATTGAATTAATTCCGTGAGGAGCACCGCCAACCATGGCTAAACGTGATTATTATGAGGTTTTAGGCGTTTCGAAAACCGCAGGTGATGATGAGATCAAAAAAGCCTATCGTAAGTTGGCGATGAAGTATCACCCAGACCGTAATCCAGACAACCCTGAAGCTGAAGACAAATTTAAAGAAGCCTCTGAAGCTTATGAAGTGCTTTCCGATAGTGAAAAGCGCAGCATGTATGATCGTGCTGGACATAGCGCTTTCGAAGGTGGTTTCGGCGGCGGTGGCGGTGGTTTCGGCGGATTTAGCGCAGAGGATATTTTTAGCCAGTTTGGCGATATCTTTGGTGGTGCTTTTGGTGGCGGTGGTCGTCAACAACAGCGTCAACGCCGTGGTTCAGACCTTCGCTATGTCATGGAACTCACGCTTGAGGAAGCCGTTAAGGGGATTAAAAAGACCATTACCTTTACTGCGCCAGCCCCTTGTGATGTCTGTGATGGTAAAGGATCTAAAAACCCGAATGATGTAGAAACCTGCCGTACCTGTCACGGTGCAGGTCAAGTGCGTATGCAGCAGGGTTTCTTCTCTGTTCAGCAAACCTGTAGCACCTGTCGTGGTCAAGGTAAAATCATTAAAAATCCGTGTCATGCATGTCATGGTTCAGGTGTTGCTGATCGTCAGCAGACCCTAGAAGTGACCATTCCTGCAGGGGTAGACAATGGTGATCGCGTACGCTTAACGGGTAAAGGTGAAGCCATTCGTGATGGCCAGTCAGGTGATTTGTACGTTGAAGTTGTGGTACGTGAACACGAAATCTTCCAACGTGATGGCGCTGATCTGTATATGGATGTTCCTGTCAGTATCGCGGATGCTGCTTTGGGTAAAGAGCTTGAGATTCCAACCCTTGATGGCCGTGTCAGCCTAAAAATTCCTGAAGGTACGCAAACGGGTAAAATGTTCCGTTTACGCGGCAAAGGTGTTCGTCCAGTGCGCAGCAGTATGCAAGGTGATTTACTGTGCCGTATTGTGATTGAAACGCCTGTGAACTTAACTAGCCGTCAGCGTGAGTTGTTAAAAGAATTACAGATTTCTTTTGATGGTGAAGACAGTACTTCTTCTCCAAAGAAAAAATCATTCTTTGATCGTCTATTTGATTAATCGACATCAACAGAAAAAACCTGCTTCGGCAGGTTTTTTTGTGGGAATTTTTTAGCGGAACGATAGAGTTTTGCTATAGTAGCCACATTGTTTAAATAAAAGACTGGGAAAAATTATGTCAACTTCTCCACGCATAGGAATCTTGGGTGCAGGCGGACGCATGGGGCGTATTCTGATTCAAGCTGTGCAACAAGCAGGCTACCAACTTGCAGCCGCAGTTGAGCGTCCTGAAAGCAGCTTGGTCGGTGCGGATGCAGGCGAGCTTGCAGGTGTGGGTAGCATCGGTGTCAAGGTGGTGGGAAGTTTGAGTGAAGTTTTAAAAGACTGTGATGTGGTGATTGACTTTACCGCACCTGTGGCAACCGAACAGCATCTTAAATTATGTCGTGAAGCTGGCGTTGCGATGGTGATTGGCACTACGGGCATGTCAGATGAACAGAAGGCATTTTTAGACGAATCAGCGACACAAACACCTGTTGTGTACGCAGCCAACTACTCCGTTGGGGTCAATGTTTCAATTAAACTATTGGAATTGGCGGCTCAAGTGTTTGGTGATACGGTCGATATTGAGATTATTGAAGCGCATCATCGCCATAAAGTCGATGCACCTTCAGGTACTGCATTTATGATGGGTGAGGCGATTGCAGATACTTTAGGGCGTAACTTAAAAGAAGTTGCTGTCTATGGTCGTGAAGGCTATACCGGTCCACGTGATCGTCAAACCATTGGTTTTGAAACCATTCGTGGTGGTGATATCGTGGGTGAACATACGGTCATGTTTATTGGTGAAGGTGAGCGTGTTGAAGTGACGCACAAAGCCACCAATCGTATGAACTTTGCTTCTGGTGCTGTGCGTGCTGCTGCATGGGTGGTGGGACGTGAAGCACGTAAATATGACATGAAAGATGTTTTAGGTTTTAACGATATTCAAGTATAAAATTTTACTTTTTTGCACTATAAAAAGAGCTTGTTGAGCTTTGCACTCAAATCAAAGTGAAGCAAGCTCTCGCTATCATTAAAACAATTGAGCATGCCATGAATAAAAAACAGATTGTTCTCGCTGCGCTACTGAGTGTCACCAGCGTAGTTGTAAGTGCGACAGCAGAAACTGCAAAACTTAGCCTACATCGCAATGATATTAAGGTTTGGACCTATCAAACAGAAAATAATCCTGTGTTTCAGTATAAAGCTGAAACCACGTTTGATGTACCGCTAGAGCGTGCGGTGGCAGTGGTACTGGATGTGGAGCGCACACCGAAATGGGTACCTTATGTCGGTAAAGCACAACTGTTGTCTCGTGACGAGAAAAAAGGTGAATTTATTCTGTACATGGTGCTGGATTTTCCCTTTCCGCTCAAAGACCGTGATGTGGTGATTAAAGGTAAAATGAGTAAAAATGCGGATGGTAGCATTAGTATTAAGAATCAAGCGATTAAGTATGATTATCCTGAACAGCCTGACATTATCCGCTTGAGTCGCTATGAGGGGGATTGGACCTTTCAGAGAGTTGCGGAAAATAAGGTCAAAGTTTCCACCAGTGGTTATGCAGATCCAGCAGGGGCGATTCCGTTGAGTTTTGTCAATATGTTTGTACAGCAACAGCCTTATCAAATGCTGATGAAAATGAAAAAAGAAGTGCATCACCCATTATATAAACAACCGAAATTACCTGATTTGTTGAAATAAAAAATGCCTGATTTATGATTTAAATCAGGCATTTTTTTAATTTAAGCTTGAGGGCATTGTTGATATTGGGCGTTGTGTTTGCGTGAGAGTTTGATTTGAATGAACACCAAGATTAAACCAATGCCTGCTAATACCGCACCGATCATGGAAACCGCTGCGTAGTTTAAACCGAGACTGAGTACCATCCCACCTGCGGCCGCACCAATGGCATTGCCCAGATTAAATGCGCCAATATTGACTGAAGATGCGAGTCCTGATGCTTCATGGGCAACGGACATCACCCGCATTTGTAAGGGTGGAACAATCGCAAAGGCTGCTGCACCCCAAACCACCAAACCAATCGCAGCACCCAGCTGAGTTTGTGCGAGGATCGGGAAAATGAGCATCAGTACGATCAATAACAGCAAGAAGCCAATTAAGGTCTTATCAATCGATAAATCAGCAAATTTACCACCGAAATGATTACCCACTGAGAAACCAATCCCGATGAGGACCAGCATCATGGTAATAAAGAGTGGTGATGCTTGAGTGAACTCAACTAGACTTGGCGCGATATAGGTATATAGAGTAAACATCGCTGAAGCCCCAAACACGGTTGTGAGCAATGCCAATACCACTGGGAGTCGACTTAGCACGCTGAGTTCCATTTTTATATTGGGTTTTTGTCCAACAGAGCCAACAGGCAGGGCTTTCCAAAGCGATAACATGGTGATAACGCCGAGTACAGAAATCGCAAGGAAAGACATTCGCCAACCGATATTTTGCCCCACCCACGTCGCAAGTGGTACACCTCCGATATTGGCAATGGTCAGTCCCATGAACATGGTTGCAACCGCACTGGCCTGTTTATGTGTTGGAACGACACTGGCGGCAACCACGGAGCCAATGCCGAAGAATGCGCCATGATTCAGACTGGTGATCAGGCGTGCGCCCATGAGGCTCATATAATTCGGAGCAAACGCTGCGATCAGGTTGCCGATGGTAAAGATTGCCATCAATAGAATGAGTGCATTACGACGAGCAAAGCCACCGAACCACAAGGTCATGATCGGCGCACCAAGCATTACGCCCAATGCATAACCTGTAATCAGCATGCCTGCACTGGGGATGGACACCCCCAGATCGTTGGCAATATTGGGCAATAGTCCCATAGGCGAGAACTCGGTCGTCCCAATCGCAAATGCACCAATTGCCAGTGCCAGCAAAGGAAGATTAATGCGACTGCTCATATTATTGATCCCATTCAAATGCAAAATTAAATGTAGAAGTTGGCATCGTGTTCACCTCATCTTATTTTGCTCAATTGAGCGTATTTAGTTTATAGGTGCAATTCTGCGATGATTATTGTTGCTAAAAAATACAGGAATTTGCAAAATATAGTTGATTAATTATCAATAATTGAGCGTTGCAATGAAATCAACAATAGAGGAATTGGTTGCTTTTATTAGTATTGTGGACACGGGTTCTTTTATTGCCGCCGCAGAAAAATTAGGGCAGACCTCATCTGGGCTGAGTCGTTCGTTAAGCCGTTTAGAAACAAAACTAGAAGTGACTTTAGTCGAGCGAACCACACGTAAATTAAAACTTACCCAAGAAGGACAACAGTTTCTTAATCATGCCCGTAAAATTCTCAATGACTTAAATGCCGCGGAAGAAGCCTTACAAAAATCAGATCAGGCGACCTCTGGTTTGATACGGATTGATTCGGCGATGCCTTTTATCTTGCATGTGATTGCACCCTTAGTGCAGGGTTTTAGACAGCGTTATCCCAATATTGAAATAGAACTAAACAGCAATGATTTGGTCATTGATCTACTTGAACATAAAGCCGATGTGGCATTCCGTTTCGGTGAACTCCATGATTCAAGTCTACATGCCAAACTGGTGTGTAAAAGTCGAGTCTATATTGTTGCTAGCCCTGAGTATCTAAAACGTAAAGGCAGACCAGATCAGCCAAAACAACTATCCGATCATGATCTCATCGGCTTTACTCGTCCTGCCTATATCAATACATGGCCGATTAAAGTGGATAATGCGTATTTCTTGGCGCAAGCTCAAATGAAGGCATCTAGCGGGGAGACCGTGCGACAATTATGCTTGCGTGGGCAGGGAATCGCACGGCTATCAGAATATGAGATATGGAAAGACCTAAAAGTAGGTCGTTTAGAAGCGCTATTTGAGGATCAAATTGAGCATTCATACCAAAGCATCCATGCAGTTTATTATCAACAAGAACATTTGCCGAAGCGAGTCCGTTTATTTATTGAGTTTTTGACTGAGCAATTAAGTCAGGGCTTTTCGGTTTGCCAATAGCCTCATTCTGAAGTTGTACATTCAAGACTGTAACTAATACACCTTTGGCTTGGATGACTGAAACCATGATCTGCTGATTCTTTAAAGTACATTCAAGTTCAATGGTAGGCAAATATACACCCGACAAAATCAGCCCATTTTCATTAGGTTTTTTATAGGTCAATTTGAGCGTACTTTGTTGCTCATGGGTCGCGGCTTGTTCGAGTTTCCAAAACTCATAGCTCTGCTGGTTTTGCGTGGTTAAATACCCCTCAGCAAGTCTTTTACAGACCTGTTGCTGTTGATAAGCATTCTGATCGGTAAATTGGCAGCCCGTAAATAGGATGCTACATACTATAAATAAGAGTTTATTTTTCATTGCCTTATCCTCCTGTAGTTGATTTTTATAGCTTAATGGTGTTGTATAAACCAATACAGATACAGAAATTTTTAAAAAAGCAGTACAGAAAATGACTTTTCAATATCAACGCCTTGCAGAACAGCTTGCACACAAAATTTATCAGCATGAATTACAGCCGCAACATAAGTTGAGTTCTTTAAGGGAATTTGCACGTCAACAAAAAGTGAGTTTAAGTACGGCACAACAATGCTATGAACTGTTGGAAGCAAGAGGGTTGATTTATGTGAAAGCAAAATCTGGCTATTTTGTCAGTTCAAGACAATATCAAAGTCCCATTCCAGATAGCCCTCAATTTGAATCAATGGCTCGGCAAGTTTCCAATTTGGATTTGCAGAATCAAATTCAGACTGCCTCAATTCAAAGTCATTTAACCCCATTAGGTGCGATTCAACTTTCTCCGCATTTGATTCCTGTCGATGGTTTGCGCCGTTCTTTGCAACGAGCATTGAAGCATTGTCAGCCTGAAGACTTTTTGTATTGCAATAAACAGGGGCATGAGCAATTACGTCAGGCACTCTCTGACCACTGGCGTGAGGATGGGGTGTACATCGCAGCCGACGATATTTTTATTAGCAATGGTTGTTTGCCTGCGATTTCTTTACTGATTCAACAGATGAGCAAAGAAGGCGATAGCATCATGATTCCAACGCCGACTTTTAATGGTCAGTTGCAGTTGCTTGCAGGGTTGAAACGCAAAATTATCGAAATTCCTGCGGATCATCGAGGTATTGACTTAGAGCGCTTAGAATTCTTTATGCGGCAGGGCAGTGCCAAGCTATGTTTGTTGACTGCCAATTTTCAAAATCCACTGGGCTATTGTTTAAGTAATCAACAGAAACAGCGGATTGCTGAGCTGGCTGAGCAGTATCAATGTTTTATTCTGGAAGATGATATTTATGCCGAATGTAGTTATCAAAAAGAACGTCCATTACCGATTCGGCACTGGGATCGAAAAGGCTACGTGATTTTGTGTGGTTCGGTGTCGAAATCCCTATCCAGTGCCTACCGTGTCGGCTGGTTTTGCTTGGGGCAACAACTTGAGCATCTACGCCCTCAATTTTTGGCGAATAATATTGGGGTGAATACACCTTTACAGCTTGGGTTGGCAGATTTTATTTATAGTCGTGCTTATCGCGAGCATTTAGATCAGTTGAGACCTAGGTTGATGCAGCAGGTGGAACAGTATCGTGCCTGTATTCTAGAGACCTTTCAAGGCATTCCAATTGCATTAAGCCAATCTCTAGGCGGTTATGCTTTGTGGATGCAATTGCCAACTACGATTACAGGTTTGGAGCTGTATTATTTGGCGCAAAGCAAGGGCATTAATATTGTACCTGGAGAGGTATTTGGTGAAGATCAGCGCTATCAACATTATCTACGCTTAAATGCAGGGCATGCCTTTACAGAAGAAATCCGCCAAGCGATTCAACAGTTGGCGGATTGGGTTAGACAGAGTTTGAAGCCAGCTTTGAGTTAGTCAAAGTCGGCTTTCAGCACGACGCGGTAACGTGCTTGGCCTGAATGAAGTCGCTCAATGGCGTCATTGAGTTGAGACATTGGGAATAACTCAATTTGCGGTGCAATCTGTTTACGTGCTGCGAACTGTAGTAGTTGACGCAGTGCCAAAGGAGAACCTGTTGGAGAAGAGGTGACTGATTTGGCCCCGTTCATGAGCGTTCCAACGGAAACAGGAATCGGTTCTAAAGTTACCCCCAAGAAATGCAGGCAGCCATTCGGTGCAAGTGTATTGAGATAGGCTTGCCAATTCAGCGTCACATTTACCGTACTAAGCAATAAATCAAATTTACCACGTTGGGCTTTGATCGCTTGCGCATCACGGCTATTGACCACATGGTCTGCGCCCATGGCTTTGAGTTCTTCGGTTTTATCAGGATTGGAGCTAAATGCAGTAATTTCACAGCCCCACGCTTTGAGTAATTTAATCGCGATATGACCTAAGCCACCGATACCAATCACCCCAACATGATGTGTCGCCTGAATCTTATGTTTGAGTAGAGGATCAAAAACCGTAATACCACCACAAAGTAATGGTCCTGCACTTTCAGGATCTAAATCGTCAGGAAGAGGGATCACCCATTGCCAACCTGCACGGACTTTCTCAGCAAATCCACCAGCATGTCCCACGATGGTCGCCACGTTTTCACCTGTACATAGCACTTGATTGCCGCCAATACATGGATCACAGGCTTGGCAACTTTCCGCGGTCCAGCCAATGCCGACACGTTGACCAATTTTGAGTCCTTTGGCTTCTGAGCCAAGCGCAACAATGCTGCCAATAATTTCATGTCCTGCAACAGCAGGATAGCTTGTTGAGCGCCAATCATTATTAATCACAGACAGGTCGGAATGGCACAGACCACAGTATTCCACTTTGACTTCGACTTGATGCGCTTGTAATTCACCTGCATCAAATTGGTAAGGAACCAGTTGTTCTCCTGCTTGCATTGCAGCATAAGCACGAATGAGGTTATTGCTCATAGCAACTCCTATTGAAGGAAAATTTGAAAGAAACTATTTAAAATGGCAGTCATTTTCGTGGTCATTGACCATACCTACAGCTTGCATAAAGGCATAGCAGGTGGTTGGGCCTACAAACTTAAAACCACGTTTTTTCAATGTTTTGGAAAGTGTTTGACTGATCTCAGTTTGCGCAGGGGCTTCACGATAATCCGCCACATCATTCTCTAAGATTTGCTGATCAACAAAGCTCCATAACCAAGATGCCACATCATCAACTTCATCTTTGAGTTTGAGCCAAGCAATGGCATTGTCTCGGATCGCTTTGAGTTTGCCCAAATGACGAATTAAACCTGCATCGCTGAGTTTGTTTTCAAGTTGATCATCTGTCAGTGCGGCGATTTCTGTAATCGGAAATTGGAAAAAATGTGAGCGATAGTTTTCACGTTTTTTCAGTACGGTAATCCATGATAAGCCTGCTTGTTGTCCTTCGAGACAGAGCATCTCAAATAAGCGGGCTTCATCATGCTCAGCTTTGCCCCATTCTTCATCATGGTAAGCGATATAGAGTGGATCGTTAGAGCACCAACCACAGCGTTGAGGGGACATGAAACCACTCCTTATTTTTTATGAAATTCGTTTTTGATGGGTTTTTTTAAGAATCTTTGTGATGTCTTGTTGAATCATTATTGGATTCTATCATCAGCCCACATGATCATGCACTTTAGTTGAAATATATTTTAATTTTGTTCAGACATGATCTGAAAAGTAGTCAAAGCTTCGCAAGTTTTTCAGGGTGAGATGTAGCATCCATGCCATCTCTATAATCGTTGTTCGCTGCTCGGTTTTAATCGATTTAATTAAATTTTAAATACCAGCCATTCATCAGCATGTGTATCCCAATAATACAATTCAGCGCTGTCTAAATCCGCAAATTTAAGCCAAAAGTCTTTACCTGTTTTATCTGCAAAGCCCGTACTAATCAATAATGCATCTTCAGTGATTTCCATGATCCAGCCTTGATAACTGGTTCCATTGATGATGATTTTTTGCTGATTTCCAGACTCTGCAAATTCAACCAGCCGTTCGATTAATACTTCTGACATTGCGTGTTCCTAACGTAAATAAGGGTATGGATTGACTGCACCACGTCCTTTGCCATTTAAATAAATGCCATAGTGCAAATGTGGGGCAGTGTGGCGCGCATTGCCCGTGTTGCCGACATAGCCAATAAAGTCACCTTTACGGACATAATCGCCGACATTGAGACCACGTTTATGCCCATTTAAATGTGCGTAATAATGCCATGAGCCTGCTGGTCCACGGATCCAAATCACTTTGCCACCTAAATTATTGTTGCGTAAATCAGCGACCAGCCCATCGGTTGCACTATACACTTTCGTACCACGCTCTGCCATGATATCAATGCCCTCATGGCTACGACCTTGGCTACGCGCAGCACCCCAAGTATCCCGTAATTCACTACGGCTTACTCCTTTAACAGGGATGGGCAAGCGACTGTCTAAACGCATTGTTTGAAGTTTATTCAGTTGGACACTGGGCAATGGTGTTGGTTTTTTTGGGGCAGTGCTACACGCTGAAACAAACACCATGAATACACCAAGAACCGTATAGCGGATTGGATGATGCACATCAACTCCTTGTCATTGGACAGATCATAATTTACTTAATGTCTTCTGCCTTTGGTTTCGCAGTAATCAATTTTTTCATGGCTGTAGGAACACCTTTGGCAATCGCAGCGGCAGGGTTCAACCAGATGCCACCGAGTTCGATACTGAGTTGTTCCTTTTGATCATGTTCCACGTGGAACAGTTTTTCATGCAATAGCCAAGTAAAGTGAGTGAAACTATGGCTTATCTGTACAGATGATACTTGAGCTTGAAGTTTGAAGTGTCGCTCAATCTGTTGTAATTCGGTTGCTTGCTCAATGATTGGTAAGCAATATAAGCCACCCCATAAACCGTGGGATTCACGTTGTTGCCATAACCATTCATCACCTGATTGAATCAGCAGCACATCAGCCGTTTTGACAGGGACAGGCTTTTTGGCTTTTTTAAAAGGAAGCTGTTGTTCTAAGCCTTGTTGATAGGCTTGGCAATGTTGTTGCATCGGACAATATAAACACAATGGTTTCTTCGGTGTGCAAACGGTTGCACCCAAATCCATAATCGCTTGGGTATAGTCATGATTACGCTCGTGGGGACATAGCTGCTCGGCAATGTTCCATAAAGCACGCTCATGCACTGGCTTGGATAAATCATCTTCAATCGCAAAGAACCGTGCTAAAACACGTTTCACATTGCCATCCATAATCACGCCATATTGGCGTAGACCAAGTGACATCAGCGCACCTGCGGTAGATGGCCCAATACCAGGGAGTTCGATCCATTGTTCTAAGGTTTCAGGGAATTTACCTTGTTGACTGACGATCGCTGCGGCTTTGTGTAGGTTACGCGCACGAGCATAGTAGCCCAAACCAGCCCAATAGGGCGCAACGTCATCCCAACTGGCTTGACCAAGGGTTTCAACGGTCGGGAAGCGCTCAATAAAGCGATCGAAATATTGTAGAACGGTTTTGACTTGGGTCTGTTGTAACATGATTTCTGATACCCAAACTTTGTAGGGGTCATCCGCAACTTGCCAAGGTAAATCATGGCGACCGTGTTGATCGTACCAAGTCAGCAGTGCATCGGAAAATGAGAAATCAGGCATGAATCAGAACATTAAAAAGCAGAAGGATAGTATAGCGGAAATAGAACGACGTTCTAATTTAAATTCTCTTAAACATTTGCTGATATAAGCCGAAGCATTTACTTGTGGGTGGGCGGCATGTAATTTTTTCATCAGCCTGCGGCTCGCCTTACTTTTTAAGGATAAAAAGTAAGCAAAAATCCTTTATTGAACTGACATTACATCCTGAGCAATTTTAAAGCAACGCTTTGAAACTAGCGCAAGGCAGCCCAACAGGCGGCATCCATGCCGCCTTTGCACGAGCAACTGTTATCGAGGGTTTAGATATCAAGATGATGTTAACTCGGATTTAAGTTTTGAAAAATCATCTAGCCAATTATTTACCGATTATTTTAAATGTTTATCCAGCAACTCATACATCGCTTCAAGACCTTGACGCTCTGCTTCAGCGTTATAGCCCAAGTCAACATTGTTGGCTTTGGCACGTTCATCAGCGAGTGGATTACTGAAACCATGTTTAGCATCTTCAAAGATGATCACCTCATGATCCACGTGAGCATCATGCATTTCCTGACGGAAACTTGCCACGTCATCTAAAGTTACCATGCTATCGAGTTCACCATGCAGCACTAAGATCTCAGCTTTAACTTGATCTTTCTGTGCTGGCGCTTTAGGACTTAGCACTGCATGGAAGGTTGCGACTGCCTTTACATCTGCGCCAGAACGCGCTAAATCAAGCACAACCTTACCGCCATAACAGAAACCAATAGCGGCTAGTTGTTCAGTATTAACTTCTGGTTGAGCTGCTAATGTCGCTAAACCCGCTTGCGCACGATCGACAATGGTATCGGCATGTTCAAAAGTCTGATTCATCCATTCAGAGGCTTGAGGAACAGCAGTTGTGACTTTTTTATCACCATACATATCGATCGCTAAAGCAGCGTAACCATGCTCAGCAAGTCCACGGGCACGTTGCTCAGTATACTCATTACGGCCCCACCATTCAGGTGCAACAATGACACCTGCAATAGGCGTATCAATCTCTGGGGCTGCAAAATAACCAATCAAACGTTGACCATCGGCAGCGGTGTATTCAATTTCACGTGTGGTAATCGGGAAGCTCATTTTTAAATCCTAATCTGTATTTTTAGAATGTATCGATTAAAGCATAAAATCGGAAAATTGAAGACCTCGCCAAGGTACAAATTTTGAGGTCTTGGGTCGCTAAGAGGAAAATGATGAAGCATAAAAAAAGAAGAATACCGAGATTCTTCTTTTTTATTCATTGTTAATAAATATCTAGACTTTACCTCTAGATAAGAAACCAACGATTGCCAAAATAACAGCAACGACTAGTAAAATAACTGCAAAATCTTTTGATAAGCCCGCAACACCACCGAAACCTAATAAACTGGCGATCAGTGCGATTACTGCAAAAATAATGGCCCAACGGAACATAATGTGTTTCCTCCTAATTTATCGTTATGTTTCCACTATAGCGTGTGTTTTTTGAGCTAAATGTGGTGTTTCTGTGGTTGAAATGTTGAATAGATTAAGAAATGTTAATCGGATAATCTGTTTGAAAACCAAGTTAATGATGGATGAATGCTATAATAAAAAGCTCGCTTAAACTGAAAGCCTTGGTATGTCCATCGAACTTCGTCCAAATTTTTGGAAACAATACACACTTGATCAGCTCACGCATGCTGAGTGGGAAGCATTGTGCGATGGTTGTGGTTTATGTTGTTTGATTAAGCTTGAAGATGAGGAAACGGCTGAGGTTGCTTATACCAAAGTGGCGTGCAAGTTATTGGACTGTACAACAGCCAGTTGTTCTGATTATGCACAGCGTCAGCAGCATGTTCCAGACTGTATTCAGCTCACGCTTGAACAATTACAGACCATCACATGGTTGCCACCAAGTTGTGCTTATCGTCGTTTAAGCGAAGGGAAAAACCTACCTTCATGGCATTATCTCAATACGGGTTCACGACAAAGCGTTATTCGGGCCAAGAAATCAGCAGCAGGACGATGTATTTCAGAAAGTGATGTCGATGAAGAACAGATCGAAGATTATATTGTTCGTTGGGTGCGTTGATCTGAATTGCAAATGGATTCTTTATAAATAAAAACAACACTTTTACAGCAGTTTTCTTCGTCAATCCCCGTACTATTAGAACAAATAAGAGGGAGATATAAAATGATGATGAAGCGAATCGCAACCCCACTTTTATGTGGTGGTTTTATATTTTTACAAGCCTGCGGTGCAAATAATACCAACTCTAAAACGCCAGAGCCGAATGCTGCACAGCAGAGCTCAAAAACAGCAACTCAACAAGCATATCATGTAGAAACCATTGCTCAATTCAACGAACCATGGGCGATGACCACCTTGCCTGACCAACGCATATTGCTTACTGAACGCAAAGGGAAATTAAAAATATTTGACCCGAAAACTAAGCAAAGTCTGGATGTGCAAGGCGTTCCGACGGTGAGTTATGGCGGTCAGGGTGGTTTAGGCGATGTTGTTTTACATCCAAAATTTCAACAAAACCATTGGATCTATTTGAGTTACGCGACCAAAGGGCAAGGTGGCTATGGCGCTGTGATTTCACGAGCGAAACTCGATTTATCAAATCCAGAACAACCGAAACTTACGGATGTAAAAACAATATGGCAACAAGTGCCTAAAGTCTCAGGACAGGGACATTATGGTCATCGCATGCTATTTGGTTCTGATGGCAAGTTGTGGGTCAGTTCAGGAGAACGACAAAAATTTGATCCAGCGCAGGATATGAAAAGTAATCTGGGGAAAGTTTTACGGTTAAATGATGATGGAACAGCAGTGGCAGATAATCCATTTAGCCAACAAGGAGGCGTGACTGCGGAAATATGGTCCCTTGGGCACCGTAACCCACTCGGCATGGCATTTGATACGAAACAACAGCTCTGGGTGGTCGAAATGGGGCCTGAAGGCGGCGATGAATTGAACCTCATTGTTAAGGGTGAAAATTACGGTTATCCAATTGTCTCGAATGGAGACCACTATTCAGGTTTGAAGATTCCAGATCATCAAACTCGCCCAGAATTTAAAGCACCTGAAATTGATTGGACACCTGTTATTTCACCTTCAAGTATGATCATTTATACAGGCAAAGCGTTTCCTTTATGGCAGCAAAAGGCCTTAATCGGTGGTTTGTCCTCTAAAGCCATTGTGGTGGTGGATTTAAATACTCGACCTGTAAAAGAAGTTCAGCGACTGGATATGAAACAACGTACTCGAGGCTTGCAACAAGCTCAAGATGGCTCGATTTGGGTGATCGAAGATGGTCCGCAAGCCAAGTTACTCAAACTCAGTGCCAATTAAATTTTAACTTAAAGTGAAATGATGAATGATGAAGTCGAACCCTCTCGCTATGCCTTCGAAAAAATTATTGTTGATTGCAGGACTTTTGTCGTGCAATTCGATGCTTTGGGCACAACAACTGACGGAGCAACAGGTCAAACAGGTGCTTGATCAACAATTTAAACCATTGTTAGAACAATATAAAATTCCTGGCATGGCAGTCGCAGTGACTTTGAATGGTCAACACTATTTCATCAACTATGGTGTGGCTTCCAAACAAAGTAAGCAAGCCGTTAGCAGCGATACTTTGTTTGAATTGGGTTCAGTCAGTAAAACCTTTAATGCAACCTTGGCAGGCTATGCTCAGGCGCAAGGGCGCTTATCTTTCTCTGACCATCCTGCCAAGTATTTTCCTGCACTAAAAAATACCGCCGTCAACCGTGCCACCATACTCAACCTTGGCACTTACAGTGCTGGTGACTTCCCACTCCAGTTCCCTGATTCGGTCGTGCAACCGCAGGATATGTTGAAGTATTACCAAACATGGCAGCCGAAAAGCCAAGTAGGGACGACACGACAATATTCCAATCCGAGTATTGGTTTGATGGGCTATGTTACGGCTTTGGCGATGAAAAAACCGTATGCAGAATTGGTTGAGAAAACGCTTTTTCCTCAATTGGGAATGACACAAAGTTTTATCAATGTACCAGAACAGCACATGTCGAAGTACGCATGGGGATATAAAGCTGATCAGGCCATGCGTGTTTCTGCGGGTATGCTGGATGCAGAAGCCTATGGCGTGAAAAGTAGTAGTTCGGATATGCTAAAATTTCTGGATGCACAGATCAATGTGCAACAGTTGCAGCAGCCCATCCGTAAAGCCATTGAAAATACCCATGTTGGTTATTTTAAAGTTGGCTCAATGACTCAAGGCTTAGGCTGGGAACAGTATCAATACCCAGTGAAACTAGAGACCTTGTTGGATGGGAATTCCAACAAAATGGCATTGGAAAGCCATGCTGTTACCCCAATCAAACAGCCGAAGATCGCTTCACCAGCAACGTTCTTTAATAAAACAGGTGCGACCAATGGTTTTGGTGCATACGCTGCGTTTATTCCGCAACAAAAAATTGGGATTGTGATGCTCGCCAATACCAATTTCCCAAATGATGAACGCATTAAAGCGAGCTATCGAAGCATCGAACAGCTCATTCAACTGAAACAAGTTCGATAGAATGATCAGTTGATCGCAGATTCAAATTGTAGATTTGAGTCAGACACAATAGACTACGGTAAAACAGCATAAAGCCATTGATAATGTCCGATACGCATATTCCTCTACCTGAACGTTTACGTCCTCGTGACTTGTCCGAAATTATTGGACAAGATCATTTGCTCGGTGAAAATGCACCGTTACGTCAAATGATTGATCAGGGGCATCTACCTTCGATTATCTTCTGGGGACCACCCGGCGTGGGGAAAACCACGATCGCATTATTATTGGCGCAAGCGGTAGATCGTCCTTTTATTAGCCTATCTGCGCTCAATACAGGCGTGAAAGAGTTACGTGAAGTGATTGCGGAAAGTGGTGATCTACTCAACCTGACACCTGTGGTCTTTATTGATGAGATTCATCGTTTCAATAAATCGCAACAAGATGCCTTACTCAATGCCGTTGAGAAAGGCAAAATCACTTTAATTGGTGCAACCACTGAAAATCCCTCTTTTGAGGTCAACAGTGCACTTTTATCACGCTGTCAGGTCTATACCCTCAATAGTCTGGACGCGGATGCGATTCAAACTCTGCTGAACAAAGCCATTCAAAGCGATCAATTCTTAAAAGAACGTTTTATTCAAATCGAAGAATACGATGCGCTGACTCAATTTGCTGCAGGTGATGCTCGTAAAGCATTGAACCTGATTGATTTGATCGCCAGCACATTTGAGGCTGATATCGAAAATATCGTCACTGACGCCATTGTGATTAAAGTAGCGCAGCAAAATATTGCGCGTTATGACAAATCGGGTGAGCAGCATTATGATGTGGTTTCGGCATTTATTAAGTCTATTCGCGGCAGTGATCCAGATGCAACCTTGTATTGGATGGCACGCATGCTCAAAGGCGGCGAAGATCCTGTTTTTATCGCACGTCGGATGTTAATCGCTGCTTCGGAAGATATTGGCAACTCCAATCCGAATGCATTATTACTGGCAGGTGAATGTTTCCGTTCGGTACAAGCGGTGGGCATGCCAGAAGCGCGTATTATTTTAGGACAGACCGCTGTTTATTTAGCCACTAGCCCGAAAAGTAACAGTACTTATTTAGCGATTAATCGGGCTTTAGAGTTGGCTGAAAAGACTGCAAATCTACCAGTGCCATTACATTTGCGTAATGCACCAACCAAGTTGATGAAACAACAGGGCTATGGTGTGGATTATCATTATCCGCATGACTTCCCAGAACATTTTGTGTTGCAGGAATACTTACCGCCAGAGTTGAAAGGTACAAAGTTGTATGAATCAGCGCGAAATAAACGTGAGGTTGAGGCCGAACGTTTACAACAACGTCGTTGGCAGCAAGAACAACAGCAACAGTAATGAACTCCAAAAAAGCCACACTCATTGGATTGCTTGCGATCTTCTTATGGAGCTTGATCGTTGCCTTGATCAAGGATGTCAGTAGTCATTTTGGTGCAGTGGGTGGTGCAGCACTGATCTATACGCTCGCTTCAATCTTTCTATTTTTCTCGGTTGGTTGGAGCAGCCTCAGAACATTCCCTAGAACATATTTAATTTGGGGCAGTGTTTTATTTGTGGCCTACGAAATTTGCCTATCGCTTTCGATTGGTTATAGCAACAATAATCGAGAAGCGATTGAAGTTGGAATGGTAAATTATCTATGGCCCACGTTTACCATGGTGGCCGCCATTTTGTTTAATCAACAAAAAGCCAATTTTCTGATCATTCCAGGCTTTATCATCTCACTATTAGGCATTTGTTGGGTCTTAGGCGGTGAGCAAGGCTTTGATGTAATAGGCATGTGGCAGAATATTCAAAACAATCCACTGAGTTATGGGCTGGCATTTATTGGAACGCTTTTGTGGGCAGCCTATTGCACGCTTACCGCAAGAATTGCCAATGGCAGCAATGGCATCACCCTATTTTTTATTCTGGTTGCGATTGTGCTCTGGATTAAATATCTACTCATGGGAGGCGGTGCGTTCCAGTTTGAATGGCAAGCTTCAATTATTTTGCTGGTTGCAGCCGCTGCTATGGGCTTTGGTTATGCGGCATGGAATATTGGCATTTTGCATGGCAATGTCACGTTGTTGGCTGGGGCTTCTTATTTTATTCCAGTATTTTCTGCATTTTTTGCTGCTATTTTATTAAATACCCCATTGAGCTTATCTTTTTGGTATGGCGCTTTTATGGTGTGTTTGGGCTCGATCTTATGTTGGATGTCGACAAGGGCACAACATTCGCAAGCTGAAGATGTATAAATAAAACATCATCCTGATATGTTCTAACCGCCATAAAAAAACCAGCCGAAGCTGGTTTTTTAACATTTCAGAATGGCTTAAAGATCATCTAAGTTAATGCCTAAACGCGTCGCCACTTCTTCATATGCTTCAACCACACCACCTAAACCTTGGCGGAAACGGTCTTTATCTAATTTTTTCTTGGTGTCTTTATCCCACAAACGGCAACCATCTGGAGAGAATTCATCGCCAAGTACGATACGGTCATGGAATACACCAAACTCAAGTTTGAAATCAACCAGAATCATATTACCCGCATCAAATAATGCTTTAAGCACATCATTGACTTGGTAAGTGAGTTCTTTCATTTTTTCAAGTTGGTCAGCAGTCGCCCAACCTAAAGCAATCGCTTGAGATTCGTTGACCATTGGATCGCCAAGCGCATCATCTTTAAAGAACAATTCAAAAGTTGGTGGTGTTAACACTTTGCCTTCTTCAACGCCTAAACGACGGCACAATGAACCAGCAGCGTAGTTACGAATCACGCACTCAACAGGGATCATCTCAAGTTTTTTCACCAGAACTTCTGTTGGTGAAAGTAACTTCTCAAAATGTGTTTCGATACCCGCTTCAGCCAATTTTTCCATGATGAAGGCGTTAAAACGGTTGTTGACCTTGCCTTTACGATCTAATTGCTCGATTTTTTCGCCATTGAACGCAGAGGCATCATCGCGAAAGACTAAAATCAGGTGGTTGGCATTGTCTGTTTCATATACAGATTTTGCTTTACCAGTATAGAGCAAGGTTTGTTTTAACATGGGGGAACCTTTTTGAAAAAATATGCCTAATAAACGACTAGGCTGGCCAATTTTGGTAAATCTGGGTTAACACTTCTGTTGCAATGGCTTGCTCTGCAAAGGTTGTGTCAAGTTTGAAGAGGGCAACGGTATTGTTTGAGCCAACCGCAGAAAGCTTCAATAAATAGCTTTGTTCATTGACTTGAATCGTGGCTTCATAACCATTGTTTGATTGTGAAATCACTTTGTAGTTCAGGCTATTTAACGTTGCAAAGGTATATTGCCACGCTGCGGCGGTTGGGCCTTCAACTTTCAGTAATGGGTTTCTATTTCCATCCATCACTAACTGAGGACGACCAAGCGCAGTCATACTCTCTTCGGTATTACTCGCTTGTATTTGGATACCATCTGGACGAGGAAGTGCATAACGGTTGCCAGTTTTGTTTTCAAACGTTGGTGCATGTTCGATCGCCAGTGGATCAACTGTTGGAGCAGGATACAAAGGTGTAAATGGTCTAACCGTTGCGCCCTCAGGGAATTTAAGTGGTTCAAGTGCTTCTGCCTTCTTATAATCCAAAGAATGATTATTGAGGGCGAAACGGCCACAACCAGCTAAACTTAACGCTGAAATGACTAGGACAACACCAACACGTAATTGCATCATAAATTGCTCGTATTAAATAATTCCCGCAGTTTTTAAATCTGTGCGGAGAGGTTCACGATATTGTTCTGCAAGCGGGGTCAATGGTAGGCGAATACCTGTGCTCATATATCCCATCTCATGCAAAGCCCATTTCACAGGAATTGGGTTTGATTCGCAAAACAAAATATTGTGTAGATTTGCAATTTGTTGATTCAAACTTTGTGCTTTTGCTTTATCGCCAGCCAATGCCGCTTCACAAACATCGCTCATTTGTTTAGGTGCCACATTCGCAGTAACAGAAATATTGCCTTTCGCACCGAGTAAAATCAGTTCCCAAGCAGTTTCATCATCACCTGAATAGACGGCCATTTTACCATTTAAACCTTCAATCAGTGCTTGTCCACGTGGGAGGTCGCCTGTGGCATCTTTGATTCCGACAATGTTTGGAACATCTGCAAGACGAATCACGGTCTCATTTTGCAAATCTACCCCAGTACGGCCTGGAACATTATAAAGAATTTGTGGAATATCAGCAGCTTCAGCAATTGCTTTATAGTGTTGATATAAGCCTTCTTGGGTCGGTTTATTATAATATGGCGTCACTAACAGTGCGGCATCTGCACCGAGTTCTTTTGCAGCTTTGGTGAGTTCAATCGCTTCACGAGTCGAATTTGCACCTGTGCCTGCGATAATTGGAATACGTTTATTGGCAACACGAACCACTTCTTTGATGACTTGCGTGTGTTCTTCCATGCTTAATGTAGACGCTTCGCCTGTTGTTCCAACAGCAACAATACTATGTGTGCCTTGTTGGATATGCCACTCAACAAGCTTCTCAAGGCTCTTCCAATCTACACCACCATGTTCAAACATTGGGGTAACGATTGCGACAATTGAGCCTTGTATATTTTGTGCTAGCTGAGTCATTTTAAAAAAATATCCTATTTTCCCATCCGAGATTGAAGTAATTAAAACGAAATATTGGATGGATGCAGTATTTTGATTGGTCGTTCAACAATTAAGCCACGTTGAATGACAATTATGCAAATTATGACTGATCGGAGACATAAGAACAATACGCTTTCGTTAAACTGTAAGAAACTTTAATTCATCTTTGGCTTGAATGATTTTCATCTTATAAAGTTAATGACTCACTGTAGTCAGATGCTTGAGAGCAGCGTATGGTACAAAGAGAGGCTTTAGCTGAAATGTTGGATGATCAAATGCAAGTACAATTGAAACATACTGCACTTATCGTGGTGGATGTACAAAATGGATTTACGCCTGGTGGAAACTTAGCAGTTGCCGATGCGGATCAAATTATTCCATTGATTAATCAACTTGCGCCAAGCTTTGAACATGTGGTGCTGACTCAAGACTGGCATCCTGAGCAGCATATTTCGTTTGCAGAAAATCACCCTAATAAAGTGCCATTTGAAACCATTGAGTTGGCTTATGGAACGCAAGTGTTGTGGCCTAAACATTGTGTACAAGGTTCGCATGATGCGGCATTCCATCCTGAGCTAAATATACCAACGGCGCAGCTTATTATTCGCAAAGGATGTCATCAGGACATTGATAGTTATTCAGCCTTTATGGAAGCCGATCGCAAGACACCGACAGGATTAAATGGCTACTTAAAAGAGCATCAAATTGACACGGTTTATATTGTGGGGATTGCTACGGATTTTTGTGTGGCGTGGACGGCTTTGGATGCGGTACATTTTGGTTTTAAAACCTATGTGGTTGAAGATGCATGTAAAGCAATAGACTTGAATGGTTCATTGCAACAGGCTTGGCAAGCGATGCTGGCGAAGGGCATTCAACGGATTCAATCCTCGGCGATTTTGCCATGAGCTTGTGAGACTTGCGCTAAAAACGCTAAACTGCTCCTCACGATACATTTTCATCGTGTATATGGCGATGTAACAGGATAACTGAGAGTTTCATGATCGAAGAACTTGATGATTTTGACAAAAAAATTATTCATCATTTACAATTAAATGGTCGTTTGGCCAATCAAGAATTAGCTGAATTAGTTGGGTTGTCGACTTCACAATGTTCACGTCGTCGAATTTATCTTGAGCAGAAAAAAATAATCACAGGCTATTATGCTCAGGTTGCTTTATGCGCTGATCCAACCCCAATCATGGGTATTATTGAAGTAAAGTTGCAGAATTATAATGATGCAACCCATGATCGCTTTGTTGACTTTCTTTTGCATGAGCCCGCAGTCAAAGATATTCATAAGTTGACGGGGAGTTATGATTTTGCCCTCAAGGTTGCGGTTAAAAACTTAGATGAGATGGTCAAGCTGATTGGGATTTTGTCATCGAGTGATTTTGGTGTCAGTAATTTAAATACGTCAATTGTCTTGGAGAAACTTAAAGAGAATGGGATTGCAATGAAATAAAAAACAGGCAATCACATGAAATCAGTACAAAAAAGTCTTTTGCATTAAGATAGGGCAGTACATGCTAAAATCATTATTCTGAATATAAATTGCATTTATGACGAAAATATAAGAATAAATTGCGAAAAAATAATAAAAATGATCAAATATGCCATGTCTTTCCTTGAAAGATCTCTCTCCCTTTGTTGTTCTCCTGTTGAGTTGTACCCTTATGAATACCGATCAAAATGTATCTTTGGTAAGTCCTGTCACGCCTGTGATCGAACAACACTCAAAGATTGAAGATGCATTGGCGATGTTGATTGGAACATTTATCTTGTCTTTTGCCATGGTGCTATTGAAGCAAGCAGGGATTATGACGGGTGGAACAGCGGGCTTATCTTTGTTGATTCATTACATTACCGACATTCAGTTTGGTATTTTATTTTTTCTGATCAATATTCCATTTTATTATTTTGCTTATAAGAAAATGGGGCTTGCCTTGGTGCTCAAGACCTTTATTGCCGTGGCGTTATTGGCAGGTTTTACTGAAACCATTCCTCATTTTGTTCAGCTCTCAACGGTGCATCCGATTTATGCGACTGTTTTTGCTAATGTGTTGATGGGCGTGAGTTTTTTGATTTTGTTTCGCCATCGCTCAAGCTTGGGAGGAATCAATCTACTGGTTCTTTATTTACAAGAACGTTTTAATATTCCAGCAGGAAAGGCGCAGATGGGGATCGATGTGATGATCTTATTGGTGTCATTATTTTTTGTGGATTGGAAGTTAATTTTGATATCAATTTTTGGTGCGGTGATTCTAAATTCGATTATTTTACTGAATCATAAAACCAGTCGTTATGTGGCTTAGCATATTTTTTTAGATTTTTTTTGCAGCTTGATAAAAACAGAAGGGGGCTTTAAGCCTCCTTCTGTTTATTTGATTATTCTACAGTAACGCTCTTGGCGAGATTGCGTGGTTGATCGACATCGGTCCCACGTAATACTGCAACATGGTAAGACAGTAATTGCACAGGAATACTGTAAACAATTGGCGCTAACCACTCATTGATCGTAGGAATATGCACAACATGTTGACGATCTTTGCCTTGAATGCCGCTATTTTCATCCGCAAACACAAACAATTCGCCACCACGCGCTTGTACTTCTTCCATATTCGATTTTAATTTATCGAGCATTTCATCTTTTGGCGCTAAAATCACGATTGGCATTTCATTGTCCACTAAAGCCAGTGGTCCATGCTTTAGTTCACCCGCAGCATAACCTTCGGCATGGATATATGAAATTTCTTTCAGTTTCAACGCACCTTCAAGCGCGATTGGGAAATGGGTACCACGGCCTAAGAATAAGCAGTGATTTTTCTCAACAAACAGTGTGGATAAACGTAAGATGTCGGTATCACACTGTAATGTGTCTAAAATGACTTTCGGACAGTGCCACAATGCCGCTATGATTTCAGTGAGTTGTGTCGCAGAAAGCTGTTGCTTGACTTGTCCTACTTTGAGGATCAGTAACATCAATGCCGCAAGCTGTGTGGTGAAGGCTTTGGTTGATGCAACCCCAATTTCAGGGCCTGCCAACGTCAATAAATGATGATCTGTTTCACGAACCATTGATGAGGTCGCAACGTTACAAATCGTCATGGTACTAATGTCGATATTTTGCGCTTTCGCACGTTTTTGTATTTCACGTAATGCCGCTAAAGTATCTGCTGTTTCGCCTGATTGAGAGATACAGAGATATAAGGTATTTGCGACAATGACAGGGTTGCGATAGCGGAATTCGCTGGCAATCTCAATTTGACAAGATACCCCAATCAACTGCTCAAACCAATATTTTGCGATCATCCCCGCATGGTAGCTGGTACCACAGGCAATGATTTGTACTTGTTGAATTTTACTAAAATCTGCATTGGCCTGGCTGAGGAAATCTTCGCGCAGGGTGTTGCCATTCAATGCTTGAGAAATGGTTTGCTGCATCGCTTCAGGCTGCTCATAAATCTCTTTTAGCATGAAGTGCTTATATGCGCCTTTGGATACATTGCTTACGGTTGCATCCAGTTCTTTTACAGGACGTTCAACAGCCTCACCATTAACAAAAACCTCAATACTGCTACGTGTTAAACGTGCAATATCACCTTCTTCTAAATAAACGAAGCGATTGGTGACAGGTAATAATGCCAATTGGTCTGAGCTAATAAAATTCTCGCCAATTCCCACACCGATGACAAGCGGTGAACCTTCACGTACAGTGATGAGTTCATCTGGATGTGCAGTGTGAATAATGCCCAACGCATACGCGCCTTTAAGCTGAGGTGTAACCTTTTGTACCGCTTCTAATAGGCTATCCGTTTGTTTCAGTGCGTCATTGACCAGATGTGCAACCACTTCAGTATCGGTCTGAGAGCTAAACACATAGCCTTGTGCTTGTAGTGCATCCTTGAGTTCTTGGTAGTTTTCAATAATACCGTTGTGAACCACTGCAACATTACCAGATACATGTGGGTGAGCGTTGTTCTCCGTCGGTTTGCCGTGAGTCGCCCAACGCGTGTGAGCAATCCCGATATTACCCGTTAATTTTTGTTCAGAGACCGCTTCATCTAAATTGGCGACTTTTCCTACACGGCGTTCACGTAAGATTTTTTGATTATTTAATAATGCTAAACCTGCCGAATCGTAACCACGATATTCGAGACGTTTAAGACCTTCAATGAGAATATCAGTTACACAACGTTCAGCAACGCCACCAACAATACCACACATAATTTTATCCTCTTATTTTTTCAACTTCTGGGGACGTTGATAATTCGCTTTTTCAAACTGCTTAGATCGTTCGACCGCTAAACTATGCCCAGCTACATCTCGGGTTAGGGTTGAACCAGCGCCAGTGGTGGCACCTTGACCAATTTTGATTGGTGCAACCAGCGAGTTATTGGTACCAATAAAGACCTGATCTTCAATGATGGTCCGATGTTTATTTGCACCATCATAATTACAGGTAATCGTGCCAGCGCCGATATTACAATCCGCACCAATATCAGCATCACCTAAGTAGGTAAAGTGGTTGGCTTTAGAACCCTGACCGATATTCGAGTTTTTAACCTCAACAAAGTTACCAATATGTACCTCATTGGCTAATTTTGCACCGGGGCGTAGACGAGCAAAAGGCCCGATCTGTGCATTTTCACCAACAACCGCATTTTCAAATACACTATAAGCTTGAACTTGGGTGCCCGCAGCAATACGTGTATTTTTTAAAATACATCCTGCACCGAGCTGGACGTTATCGCCAAGTTCACAATCACCCTCAATGATGACATTGACATCAATCAGTACATCTTGACCGCATATTAAGCGGCCACGAAGATCAAAACGACTTGGATCAATCAAATGCACACCTTGTTGCATCAGCTCTTTGGCTTGTTGTTGCTGAAATTGGCGTTCTAAGGTTGCAAGCTGTAAACGATCATTGACACCCTCAACTTCAAATGCTAATTCAGGTTGAATCGATGCAATTTCTAAACCATCCGCAACCGCCATCGCCACAATATCGGTTAGATAATATTCACCTTGTGAATTGTTGTTGGATAGTTTTGGTAACCATTGATGTAATTTGGCATTACTGACACAGTAAATGCCCGTATTAATTTCTTGAATTTGACGCTGTTCTTCATTCGCGTCTTTATGTTCAACAATCGCTTGAATCTTTCCTGCTTGGCGAACGATACGACCATAGCCTGTTGGATTTTCAACATTGAGCGTGATCATGCCAATGCCAGATTGGCTAGAAGCATCAAGCAGTTGTTCAAGGGTGCTTTGACGAACCAAAGGCACATCGCCATAGAGAATCAAAGAAACGCCATCTTGAGGTAAAACGGGCAAAGTCACTTGAACGGCATGGCCTGTTCCAAGTTGTTCGGCTTGTTCAACCCATTCAATTTGTTCTTCAGCAAAGCTTTGTTTGACCAGTTCTCCACCATGTCCATAAATGGTAATAATATTTTGAGCCTGTAGCTTTTTTGCTGTTTGAACTACATGACCGAGCAGTGGACGACCCGCGAGTGGTTGTAATACTTTTGGTCGTTGTGAACGCATGCGCGTTCCTTTCCCTGCTGCAAGAATAATAACTGTTGTTGACATGATTAACTCTAATATCAATAGCTTAAGTTAGAAAATAAAAGTGAATAATAAAAATACAAAGCGCTGCCCAAATTCCAGCAATGATGTCATCTAGCATGATGCCTAGACCACCAGACACTTTTTGGTCCACCCAATTGATTGGGAATGGTTTCCAAATGTCAAAGATGCGGAACAAGATGAATCCGACCAGAACCCAGAGCCAATTTAGTTGTTGTAAATACAGTAAAGGTAGTAAGGCGATGGATTGGCCAGCAAACTCATCCCATACAATACGGCCATCATCATGTACATTGAGGACTTTGGCGGTATGTCCACAGATATAAATGCCGATCAGCGACATCAATAAAACCACCACAATACTTGCCGATAAACCAAGATATAGCCAAAGTGGGACAAACAGCAAGGCGAAAGCTGAACCAAAAGTACCCGGTGCTTTAGGACTGAGACCGGAACCAAAGCCAACACCACAGAAAACGATGCAGCGGTTATACCAAGTCATTTGATTGAAGCGAATGGGTGGTTTATGCAAAGTGTTGGTATCCATGAACATCCAATGGGTAAATCTCGCCCATATACTCAAATAGCAATCCAGTTTGCTGGGCAATTTCGCCGATTATTGTAAGCGGAACATCTAAGTGTTGTCGCAACAGTTTCTCATAATTTTGCGGTGATATTGTAAAGCATAGTTCGTAATCATCGCCACCAGCCAGCGCATAATGCCAAGCTTGCCGCATATCTTGTGCTTTCAGTGATTTATCTATCGGTAGCTGATCGAGCAATAATTTGGCACCGCGCTTGGATGCTTTAAGAATATGACCAAGGTCTTGCGCAAGCCCATCTGAAATATCAATCATGCTGGATGCCAAGCCTTTAAGCTGTTGTCCTAAATGACAACGTGGCGTTGGATAGTCGAGGCGTTGTTGTAAAGGATGACCTAAATGTTGTAATCCGTATGCAGCATCACCGATTTGACCACTGACACAAATATAATCGCCGACTTGAGCACCAGATCGAGTAATCGCTTGACCGTGTTCAATCCAGCCGAGTGCAGTCACACTGATCGTCAGTTGCGTACTCTGAGTAGTATCACCACCAATCAATGCAACCCCAAATTGGTCACAGCAGTCAAATAGCCCACGGCTAAATTCGGCTAACCAATCGTGGTCGATCGTCGGGAGGCTTAAAGCAAGTAAAATACTATGTGGTTTTGCACCCATTGCAGCCAAATCAGATAAGTTGACGGCCACGCTTTTCCAGCCAATGGCGTGGGCTGAGGTGTCTAAGGGGAAATGCCGACCCGCAACAAGTGTATCTGCACAGATCACCAATTGTTGTGAGGGAGGTGGGGTAACAATGGCTGAGTCATCACCGATGCCTAAACTGACATCAAGCTTTGATGTGCGTTTAAAATATTGATCAATGATCGAAAACTCAGCCATAGAACATCAAGCCTATTATTTTGCTTGCTGTTTTTCAGCTTCACGTAATTTTGATGATAAACGGTCTAATACACCATTGATGTATTTATGACTATCAGCACCACCAAAGTGTTTTGCTAATTCAATTGCTTCATCCAGCACCACACGATACGGAACTTCGAGGTGATCTCGAAGTTCATAAGCACCGAGTCGTAACGTTGCAAGTTCAACACCATCCAGTGCGTTTAACTCACGGTCAAGGACTGGAATAAGTAACTCATCTAAAGCGTCATGTTGAGCAACCACTTGCGTGAGCAATTCATGGTAATAGTTAAGGTCAACTTTATGCATGGCATTTTCGACACGGGTACGTGCTTCAATTTCATGGACAGGATTATGACTCATTTGCCATTCATAAATTCCTTGTACAGCAAAACGACGTGCTTTGCGTTTCGCTGCATAAGCGGCCTGAAGTGTTTGCGACATGCTTTAAATTGCCTTTAATAAGTTAACCATTTCGATTGCAGTAAGTGCAGCTTCGCTACCTTTATTACCTGCTTTCGTACCAGAACGTTCAATTGCTTGTTCAATGCTATCCGTTGTCAAGACACCATTGATCACAGGCATTGTGCTTTCAAGTGCCACAACGCCTAAGCCTTTGGCACATTCACCTGCAACGAAGTCAAAGTGTGGTGTACTACCACGGATCACCGCACCTAATGCAATAATCGCATCAAAGTTTTTTGATGCAGCGAGTTTTTTCGCAACAATAGGCAGTTCCCATGCACCCGGTGCATGAATCACGGTGATGGCTTCTTCTGAAACGCCATGGCGTTTTAAAGTGTCGATAGCACCTTCAAGTAAATGTTCAACCACAAAGCTGTTGAAACGACCCACTAAGATCGCATAGCGACCTTCGCTTGCGAGATGTAATAAACCTTCAATTCGGCGAATTGCCATAGCAACCTCGATTATTTTGCTGTGATTTGATCGGCAGTGATGTATTCCACGACCTCTAAATTAAATCCTGATAGGGCATTGAAACGAAGTGGAGAACTCAACAACTTCATTTTTTCAACGCCTAGATCACGTAAAATCTGTGCGCCTACACCAATGGTTTGATATTGATGTGAAAGTGCAGCATTGGATTTGAGCGGTTTTGGTTGATTTAACTGATCGAAAGCATGACCCAAATCTTGTAAATGGTCCTGACCGATCCAAACTAAAACGCCACGTTCGCTTGCTGCAATGGTTTTAAGGGCAAGATCTAAATTCCAAGCAGAAGAACCATCTGCTTTATTTAGCTTTAACAAGTCACGAATTGGGCTGAAACCATGTACTCGGACAGTGGTCACACCTTGCTTTGGTTCGCCTTTGACTAAAGCTAAATGAATATCTGGATTACCAAGTTCACGGTATTTATACAGTTCAAATGTACCATATTCAGTTTGTATACTTTCTTGTGACAAACGTTCTACGGTTTGTTCATTGGTCATACGGTAGTGAATCAGATCTGCAATGGTTCCAATTTTTAAACCATGTTTTTCAGCAAAGATTTCCAAATCCGCACGACGTGCCATGGTGCCATCATCATTGATAATTTCACAAATGACAGAGGCAGGTTCTAAACCTGCAAGTCGAGCCAAATCACAACCTGCTTCGGTATGTCCAGCACGATGAAGTACACCGCCTGGTTGAGCCATTAATGGGAAAATATGACCTGGTTGTACAATATCACTTGGTTTGGCATGTGCAGCAACTGCAGCGTGAATGGTATGGGCACGTTCCGCCGCAGAAATTCCAGTGCTAATGCCTTCCGCCGCTTCAATTGAAAGCGTAAAGTTGGTTGCATGCTGTGCGCCGTTTTGGTCAACCATCAGCGGGAGGTTGAGTTGTTTACAGCGTTCGCGACTCAGGGTCAGGCAGACCAAACCACGTGCATGGGTGATCATGAAGTTAATGTCTTCAGGACGCACATGCGTCGCAGCGATGACTAAATCACCTTCATTTTCACGATCTTCGTCATCCATAAGAATGACCATTTTGCCTGCACGAATATCTGCGACAAGCTCTTCAACACAACTTAGCGGCATTCGTTTTCACCTTTTTGCTGCCTTTTAAGGCACTAGTATTCGATAAATCTGACATAGTTTAACGCATTTTAAAAAATTTCGCCTGTGCTTCTTAGCGGCTGTTGATATTTCACCTTAGGAGCTATAGCGCTCATTGCAGCAAAAAAATATTTCTGTCATCGAGCTTCGCCTTGCGCTGCGATCAAAGCAGTGCTTTGCTCTTGCTCAGGTATTGTAAAACGAACAAGACTTTGCGTCAGGGGAGGCGCAAAGTCTTGAATGATGGCGGATAAAACGAGATGACAGTTCTTTATATGAAGTATGCGTATTAAGATTCTGTCGCAGCTTTGGCTTTTTTCCCCATCAGGATTTCAGTACGTAGCGTTTGTGCCAAGGTCGCACATTCTTCATTCATACCATTAATCATAAAAGCATGACGCGTCATGATATTGCTTGGATTCGGCATCGCAACCAATTCATAGCGATGTTGAACGGTTTTGAGCTGATCGTGGTTGAGGTGTAAGGCCGCTTCTTTGGCATGTAAATGTTGGGTTAAACGTTTTGCGGCTTCGATTGCATCCAGTTGCATTGCATCAACAGCGCTAGCAACAGCACCACGGGTTTGTAGCGCAAAGCGTTTATCTTCACGATAGCGTTTGTAAAGCACTTCGGCCAATAACTGGAATACCGCACCAACCATCATCAAACATTCTAGTGCATGTGGTTGTTCCGAGGTGGTCGATAAGGTTGCACCTTCGGCATTGAACTCTTGTACCACGCAAATTTGAGCTGCATCGATTTGATAATGCTTGGCGCAGAGATCGATACTTTTATCTAAGAACAATTGGCACAATTTGAAATAAGGCACCGAAACAGACTGGTTGACACTATTTAAAAGCTGCTTTGGATCATAAAACTGAATATTGAGCGCCAAAGCTTGATGATTCATTTGAGATGGATCTATTGGCGTTTTTTCAACACGCGGTTTGGCTTGTGCTTTGGTTTGTTGTTGCGCTTGAGCCACTAAGGTGATGGTATTTTGTTTTTCGAGCGCAAGTGCTTGGGTTAAACGCTGGATCTCATGTTTAAGATGATTTTCTTGATTGATACGCGCTAGGTATTCACTGCGTGTTGGTCGAGCAATGACACGATAAGCCAACCAAATGAGGAAATGTATAAATAAGGATGCAAAGATCGCCAACCATTGGGTACGTAAGATTTCACCAATACTGGCTTGGATTAAGGTAATTTCAACCGTTCCAACTTTCTTTTCATTTTGCAATGCATCACGGACGAATACTTCGCCTTGACGTGTTTTGGCCATGCCGCTGGTCGCCAGCACTTGCTGATTTGCATTCAAAATACGAATCGATGCAACGCTTGGATTGGTGGCATAACGATTGGCAACCAATGCCAACGAAACGGTATTGGCGGGTTCCAGTTCTGCAAGACTATCTGCCACCAGCTGACTGGTCATCAGCTGTCCTTGGCTGGCGCGATTTTCATTGAGTTGATGAGTCGTTGCAATCACCAATAAAAAGGTATGCAATGCAAAACTTACGATCAGTAGGCTAGCAAATAGCCCTTGGCGAGGCGCATTCAAGTTAAATTTCCAAGGCAAATAGATTCATGGGTTATGCTATGATTCTTACACAATAGTTGTCGCTCAAACACGAGTCAATTCATGCGAGAAATCATTCTTATATCCTTTTTAGGACCAGATCAACCGAATCAGTTTACTCGATTAATGCAAGTACTATCCGTACATTCTTTGCAAATACTCGATGTTGGACAGGCTGTTATCCACAATCAACTCACTTTAGGGATTGTTGTTGCTTCGGATAATGAGACTGCAACTGCATTAGCAATGAAAGAGATCCTGATTTTAGCACATGATATTGGCTTAACTGTTCGATTTAAACCAATCTCCAACGCAGAATATGAGCAATGGGTCAGTGAAGGTGGCAGAACACGTTATATTGTCACAGCGCTTGCGCCAGAATTAACCGCAGAACACTTGCAAGCGGTCACAAATATTGTGTCAGCTCAGGGCTTTAATATCGAAACAGTTACCCGACTGTCAGGTCGTTTGGCTTTAGAAGAAGAAAGTTATTTTCCTCGTCGTGCCTGTGTGCAGTTTGGTTTAAGTGGTCAAATGTTAGATGCGCAAGCCATGCGGGCTGCCTGTTTAAGTTTATCGGGTGAGTTAAATATTGATGTTGCGGTACAAGAAGACAATGCCTATCGTCGTAATCGCCGTTTAGTCTGTTTTGATATGGATTCAACCTTAATCGAGCAAGAAGTGATTGATGAAATTGCTTTAGAAGCGGGTGTGGGCGCACAAGTGGCTGAAATTACAGAGCGAGCCATGCAAGGGGAGTTGGATTTTCAACAAAGCTTTCGTGCGCGTGTTGCGCTATTAAAAGGTTTAGACGCGTCTGTACTACCAAAAATCGCCGAACGTTTGACCATTACTGAAGGTGCTGAGCGTCTGATTACGACATTAAAATCATTGGGTTATAAGACTGCGATCTTATCTGGCGGTTTTCAGTATTTCGCTGAATATTTGCAAGAAAAACTTGGAATTGATGAAGTTCACGCCAATATCTTAGATGTACAAGATGGCATCGTCACGGGTGAAGTCCAAGGCGCAATCGTTGATGGCGCACGTAAAGCTGAATTGTTACGCCAATTGGCTGAACGGATGGGGATCTCACTTGAACAAGCGATGGCGGTAGGCGATGGCGCCAATGATTTACCGATGCTTTCGATCGCTGGGCTAGGGGTTGCCTTCCGTGCTAAACCGTTGGTGCGTCAAAATGCTAATCAAGCCATTTCTAGCGTGGGTTTGGATGGAGTGCTGTATCTGTTAGGAATGCACGATAAAGATCTGAATCGTGCTTAAACACAGTGATAATTGCATTAAAATGGTGCCGCTTTTTGAGCGGCACTGTGCATTTTTATCCTGTCTTTTTTTCTTCATATTTATGTCTAAATGTATAGAAAAACAACGATAAAAAAATTCAGAAAAAAGTTTTTATACATCCGAATTGAGGTCTATTTTTTTGTAATGACACGCTGCAATTGATGCTATATGGAAATTCAGGACTTTTGTAATTTAAAAAAATGTAATGACAAAAGCATATTGCGACAGCTTGTGTCGTGTGGCTAATTTAAGGCTCTTTTTTTCTAAAAAAAACACTCCATAATGCTTAAAGACGCAAATGCAATACGAAGTACTGTTAGAGATACAGAACAATTATGATGAGGTCTGAACAAGAATACAGACCATCTTTTTTAAGACGGAGGTTCCTATGGAAGCAGCGAATTTCACCATGTGGGTTGGATTTGGCTTAATCGCTGTCGCAGTTATTGCTGTTTTCTTTTCTCCTTATCGTCGTTGGTTAGGTTTTATGTTGGCAGGTATGCTCTGTTGGGGACTGTTAGAAGTGGTACGCTTTGGTGTGCAAACCATCTTCGAAATATCAGTCGCTTATAGTTATCTGACGGCCCTGAGCCTCGCGATGGTGACGGTTACATTTATCCTTTTACGTGAAGACAAACAAGCACAAAAACAGTTAGCAAATCGTCAGTATATTGAACATACACCAGTATATAAGGACGATCAGCAACAATGTTCTAGCCGATAATTTATAATAATTTGAACAACAACAAAGGCATGCTCAGCATGCCTTTGTTGTATTCTGTGACAAAGCTTTTACCGACCTTTCTACAATTGTGCTAGGATACGGATTGTCTTAATTTCCACCATATACTGTAGGCATAAATGTCATGAAGCTTTCTTCTTTACCTGTGGTTAAGCTACCTATTGTTGATGTAAGTACTGATCCACTTGATTTGTTAGTGGCAGGTTTGGCGTTACGTATGAAGCAATTAGCACGTACTAGCCCGAAGTTTATTGAGTTGGTACATGATCGCGAATTCCGTATTCAAATCGGAACTGATCTAGGATTGGCGCGTCAAATCCTTGTGAACCATGGCAAGATTGAGACAGTTGCAGGTAGCCCAGAAAAAGCTGACTTTATTTTACAATTTGCTGATAGTGAGCAAGGCGTAAAAACGTTAGTGAAAGGTGATCCAACTGCATTCATGACTGGGATGCAAGATGGCAGTATTAAAATGGAAGGTGATTTTAGTTTGTTGGTGTGGTTCAACCAAGCTGCGAAATTAATTCCACCTAAAGTGCCAAAACCTGTAAAACAGAAGCTTCGTCAAGTTCGTGCATTTATTAAAGAAAAAACGGGCAGATAAAAAAGTTATAAAAAAACGCCCAATTTGGGCGTTTTTTATTGTTTGGAATTATTCGATTTCTAAGTTAAAAGTCACTGGACCATCATTGATTAAGTGCACTTTCATATCCGCTGCAAAAATCCCTGTTTCAACCTGTTCAAATTGTTGACGGCTATACTCAACCAATTGTTCATACAGCGCTTTGGCTTCAGTCGGTGGCATGGCAGGTCCAAAGTCTGGTCGTAACCCTTTTTGGGTTTGTGCCATGAGGGTGAATTGAGATACCAATAAAATCCCACCCTTGGCTTGGCTGACATTCCAGCCCATTTTGCCTTGTTCATCATCAAAGATTCGATATTTTAGAATCTTATCAATCAACTTTTGCCCTTTCTCTAAGGTATCTTCTTTGCCGAGGCCTAAAAACACCAATAAACCCTGTTGAATCTCACCAGTTGTTTGACCGTCAACCACAACCTTGGCTTCGAGGACTCGTTGAATAACTGCGCGCATAACATTGAAAGAGAATTGAAAAAAGACAGGAGATTTTAGCAGAGAAGCTTGATTAAAAAGTGACTTTGCAGCAAAAGTCTACTATCCAACAGCAGCGCTTTGGTTGTATAACGAGATATATTTGCAAAAGAATGGGTTAAAACCAGCACCTATGTCTGCCATTATTCGATCTTTACTCGACACCGACTTATATAAATTCACCATGTTACAAGTGGTGTTACATCAGTTTCCGCAAACGCATAGTGTTTATTTATTTCGTTGTCGGAATTTAAAAGATACGGCTTATCCTCTGGCAGAAATTTTAGCTGATTTAAATCATCAACTGGATTTGCTCTGCGATTTAAAATTTGCAGAAGATGAGCTGCAATATTTACGTTCATTGCGCTTTATCAAAAGTGATTTCGTTGATTATCTAGAATTATTCCAACTGAAACGTCGTTTTATTCAGGCCAGTGTTGATGACGCTGGGCGTTTGGATATTCGAATCGAAGGACCCATGGTTCAAGCGATGATGTTTGAGATTTTTGTCTTGGCCATCGTCAATGAACTGTATTTCCGTCGTATTCGTCATGATGATGTTTGGGTGGAAGGTGAGCGTCGCTTACAGCAGAAGTTGATTCAGTTGCAACAGTACGCTGAATTACAACAAGAAAATGATCCACCTTTTTTGGTTTCAGATTTTGGGACACGTCGCCGTTATAGTTTTGAATGGCAGAAGCATGTGGTACAAGCGTTTCATACTGCTGCACCAACCGTATTTCGTGGAACCAGCAATGTGCTATTAGCTAAAGAACTTGGCATTAGCCCCATCGGAACGATGGCACATGAGTTTTTACAAGCCTTTCAGGCATTGGATGTGCGATTACGCAACTTCCAGAAAGCGGCACTAGAAGCGTGGGTACAAGAGTATCGGGGAGATCTTGGTATTGCTTTGACCGATGTGGTCGGTATGGATGCGTTCTTACGTGATTTTGATTTGTATTTTGCCAAGTTGTTTGATGGCTTGCGCCATGACAGTGGTGATCCGTATGAGTGGGGCGACAAAGCTTATGCTCACTACCGTAAATTAAAAATTGATACCAAGACCAAGATGCTGACCTTTAGTGATGGTCTTGATTTAGAAAAGGCATGGTTATTACATCAGTATTTTAAAGATCGTTTCCAAGTTAGTTTTGGAATAGGGACCAATCTGACCAATGATATGGGGCAGACACCGTTGAATATTGTGTTGAAATTGGTGGAGTGTAATCGCCAATCTGTAGCGAAAATCTCGGATAGTTCAGGTAAAACCATGAGTGATAATGAGACCTTCCTTGCTTATTTACGACAGGTATTTGAGATTGAGGACGTTTAATTATTTTTTGATCACTAAAAAGCGAGTACTGTCATGGAATGGCTTAAATCTTACAAGTGATTTGTAGAGTTATTCTTTACTTTTGAAAGATCAAAAGTAACAAAAATCTTTTGTTGAACTGACGGCACATCCTTGATGCCGAAGTTCAACAGGCGGCATCCATGCCGCCTTAGCACCAGTAAACTTTCTCTAGAGATTTACAAGGATTAACTTTCTCTATGCTATTAAGTTTTATACTTTTAATTCATAATCGTTGGACTTATTGCTATATCTGATTTTCTGCCAAATGAATGCAAAAAATCAGACAAAGATACAAACTGAGCTATGCTAAAATCAATCACAATGCTGTGATCACAAGATTCCATAACAATGACTGACATTGATTCTAAACTCGGTTTACTGATTGAACCTGAACAACTTGTTCCGCATTTGGGGCATGAATTGATTCGTGTGATTGATTTAAGTCGGGCATCGGTTTATGAACAGTTGCATATTCCGCATGCGATTCATTTACAGCCTAAATATTTAGTTGCGCAAAATGAACAAGCCAATGGTGTATTGCCCGATGTAGAGGGTTTAAAAGCCTTGATTGAAAAATTAAATATTTCACCTCAGCATCATGTGGTGGTCTATGATGATGAAGGTGGGGCTTGGGCAGGACGCTTGATCTGGAATTTACATTGCCTTGGGTTTACTCGCACCAGTCTAATCAATGGCGGCATTCACGCTTGGTTAGGTGCAAGTTTACCAACGACCACAGATGTTGAACCTGTTACTCCTGTTCGCGAACGTGTACAGGTGGATTTGGATGCTGTGCAACAACACCGTATTGAATACAATGAATTATTAGCGCAGGTTCAAGAATACAATATCCAGTTGTGGGATTGTCGTAGTCATGACGAATATATAGGTCTGCGTTTAGCTGCGCGACGCGGCGGTCACATCCCAAATGCAATGCATTTTGAGTGGAGTACTGCCCTTAATCGTGAAAATCATCTAAAATTACACTCGCTTGAACGCACTCAACAACGTTTAGAGCAATTAGGCTTTGATTTACAACAACCTGTCGTGGTGTATTGTCAGTCGCATCACCGTTCAGGCTTGGCGTATATTTTGGCGAGATTGCTCAATTGGCAAGTCAGAGCCTACGATGGTGCGTGGAGTGAATGGGGCAATCGCCTCGATAGTCCTATTATTTCAGGGGAGTCACCGTCTTGAGTTTTGCAGCAGATTTAAAAAAACAATTCTTTATCAAAGCACAAAATTTAGTACCGCAACATCAGCTCAGTCGTGTTATTGGCAAGGTTGCCGCAAGTGAAAATGTTTTGGTGAAAACTGCTGTTATTCAAGCATTCAAAGCAAAATATGGTATTGATATGAGTATTGCTGAGCAAAGCAATGCCTTGCAATACAAGTCTTTCAATGAATTTTTTACCCGTGCCTTAAAAAATGGTGTACGTGGTGTAGATGAGCGAGCAGATAGTGTTGTTTGCCCTGCGGATGGTGCGATTTCACAGCTTGGTAAAATTGAAGCGGGTGATATTTTTCAAGCCAAAGGTCAGAGTTTTTCTGTTGAGAAATTGATTGGTGATCCGCAATTGGCGAAGCCATTCCATGAAGGTCAATTTGCGACTGTTTACTTATCACCTAAAGATTATCACCGTGTGCATATGCCATTGGCAGGCACATTGACGGAAACCTTATATATTCCGGGTGAATTATTTTCAGTGAACCAAGTGACTGCGGAAAACATTCCTGGTTTATTTGCGCGTAATGAACGCATGGTGTGTTTATTTGATACTGAGCTTGGTCGTATGGCTGTGGTTTTAGTGGGTGCAATGATTGTGGCAGGGATTGAGACTGTTGCAACAGGTAAAGTAAAACCTACAGGTCGTGTTGAGTTACAACATCATCAAATGAAACTTGAGAAAGGCGCAGAACTTGGCCGTTTCTATCTCGGTTCAACCGCAGTGGTATTGTTTGAAAAAGACAAGATGGTATGGGAAGAACAATTTAAAGCCAATTCGGCTGTTGTGATGGGTGAGCGGTTGGGTCATTCGGTTTAATTTATAAGTGATAAAAAGCCCCTTAATTAGTTTAAGGGGCTTTGTTTTAGATATTTCGCATAAGGCGTATTGCGTTGATTTTATAATAAATTCTTAGTGTTGGCTCCAAGAGAGCTTTAGTAAATGATCTAAGAATATTTACTTTATAGTAATTTAACTAGCTAGCAATGATTCAATTTCTGCTTTGCATTGGAAAATTACCGCAAGATATGTATCTATATTTCCATCAAATCTAGCTGCTGGAATAGCGACAGATATTGCGTAACGATCTGGGCCTGAAGTAATTAATGGAACCCCTATTCCGCATATTCCTACAGCATGTTCCTCTCTGTCGAAAGCCCAACCTCTTAGTCTAATCTCTGAGATTTGTTTTATTAGCTCTGCTCTGTCTGTGATGGTTTGTTGTGTACGTCGTTCCAATTTTTTATCAAGCAAAGTCTCGATTTCTATATCGGTTCGCAAACTCAATAAGGCTTTTCCATGAGCCGTACAGTGAATTGGGTAGGCAGTACCAATAGCGGAGACTACACGTAGTTCTTGATCCGAGGCAAACTGATCAACCGATACCGCATGTTGAGATCTATCAACACATAAGTCGACTGTTTCTCGAAGCCTACGACTAAGTAATTCGATAAAAGGACGTGCAGCTGATATCACATCCGTATGGGCAGAAGATGCCATTTTCACTAGAGCTTGTCCTAGTCGGACTCCAGAAGGCGTTGTAACAGCAAGCTGTTGAGCCTCTAAAGCTGCAACAATCCGATGTACCGTTGTACGTGGTAAATCAACTTTTTTTGCAATCTGTCCTAGACTTTGTCCTGAACTATCATCTGCCAGCGCCCGTAGAATTGCAGCAGCTCTAGAAATCACCTGACGGCCAGTAGCACTTTCAGTTTTTTCATTAGTATCAAATTGTTTACTCATATCCAATCGCTTATTCGTTGTCCTGACTTGACATCATAAAAATGGCGGCCTAAACTCCACCCAATGGAACAGTGTTCCATTGGGTGGAAAGTGTAATGTGGGGTGGTATTTTTTACCACTCAATGGATATTAACAATATGAATAGTAAAACGAAACCAAATCAACTCTCTCCTTTAGGTGGATTTTCCCTTTTAACAGTCGCAGCACTGACCATTATGGTGGGGTGTGTGATTGTACCTGGACTACCAAATGTCGCTGCTCAGCTTCAAATTACTGTAAGTTCTGGTTGGCTCGTGACGCTACCATCATTGGGAGTTATTCTTTTTAGTCCTTTAGCTGCACGGCTAATGGATAAAGTTGGATTACGGTCAGCATTAATGCTTGGCTTATTCCTATATGGTTTATTTGGTGTAATTGGTGTCTTCCTATCAGGAAATTTACTTGTATTTATTGATCGTATTCTATTAGGTGGAGCTACTGCTATTATTATGGCAGCAGGCACAGGCTTGATATCAGAGTTTTATCAAGGTGAAGCCCGAATGTCTATGCTCGCAAAACAAGGCATGTCAATTGAATTAGGTGGAGTAATCTTTCTATTTATTGGAGGGTTACTTGCGAGTATGAATTGGAGTTATCCATTTGCCTTATATCTCATGGCATGGGTTCTTCTTCTCTTTGTAAAAATCTCAATTCCAAATACTAAATCAAAAATTATTCATGAATCCCGTATCACAGATTATAAAAAACTCCCAGCTGGTGTTGTCATAGCCTATATAGCTGCAACGATATCTATGATTCTCTTCTTTACGGGAATTATTGTTCTTCCTGGAAAGTTATCTGGATTGAGTTTTAATGAGGCAGAGACTGGATATTATTTATCTTTCATATCCCTTATTGCTGTCATAGGTGCAGCAGCATTGCCTATGATCGCTCGTAAATTAAGTGAACACATAGTTCTTGGCTTATCAATGTTTAGTTATGCAGTCGCACACTTTTGTTTTTCCTTTGCAGCTTCAACAACATTAATAGTTTTTGGTGGTGTTATGTTGGGAATAGGCTTTGGTTTATCTATCCCTCTCGTTAATCATCTTACTGTGGAATATAGCTCTGAACGATGTAGGAGTAGAAATCTAGCATATCTATCTATGGCTATTTTTTCTGGTCAATTTCTATCTTCTTTTATGGAATTCATTCCAGGTGAAATTTCCATTATTTTCATAACAGCAACATTGATTGCAGTCGTTGCAGGGCTAGTTTTTTCCATATTGCGCCCCCTTAAAGAAATCAAACTGTAATTCTAATTCTTCTTGGACAGTTAAATGAATATTACTGAAGTTGATACATTATTTGATCCTGCACATTAAATATTGAAATAGATTTTACCCTTAGCTTGTTGATCTGTTCTCACAGTACTATTTGACTTCTATCTATAAATTTGACACACTACAGCTGTACCGCATAATGGTACATGTGATCCACATAGTGGTACAAAAAGACTGGGTTGTCGAGTATAAAGATATTCATCAAAGCAACCGTCTATTCGTGTCGGCTCGTACCTAGAAGAGCTAGTTAGAATCGACTCGTTTAAATCGCTTGTCTGATCATTAAAAATCACCGGTATGCTCCCCCGGAAAACAAGGGAGACAACTAAACTAGGTATAACCTTATGAGCTTAAAATTCTTAGACAACATCTCAGGCAAGTCTTCACTGACTCTACTGCTTTCATCTTGTCTGTTTATGAGTGCAGCATCAGCTGCCACTCAAAGTTCAGTCAACACCGGGCGTGCTAACTGCGGTTCTCTTGCAAACCAAGCCAACACAGAAATTACTTATTTTCAGGTTCCTATGCAGAAGCAATGGATAAAGAACCAGAAAGCTATCTCTGACAAGGAATACGCTAAATACTTTTCACAGACTTTGGTAGCCCCTAAGTCCATGGTCAAAGCCCTTGAGAATGGACCACTTCCTAAAAAGTGGGTGATTGAGCCGACAGTGGAAGGTCTGAATAAGGTCATTGAAACCTTTGATAAGGCTCCTGTTGCTGGTTATGCCCTGATCGAAAATGGGCCTTTGGCATACGCCCAAAGTCGTCATGTCTTTCCAGGTCTGACTTCCTCCATGCTAGAGTGGTGGTTTACTTGGCATCCTATTGAGAGCGAGCGGTACATGCTTTGGTTTCCACAGGCTCACATTCACAACTCTGTTGCAGATCCCCAACGCCTATCTAATAAGAACCTGAGTTACGCTGAGCGCCTCTACAAAAATCCGAACCATATCATCGAATATATCGGTGCAAACTACTTAGATAGCTATATCCATTTTGATACTCCTGAGAGCTTAGGTATAGACGGAGCAGCATTGAAAAAGGCAGGTTTCACCTTCAGTGCCAGTGGCATCATTGCCCCTGCGGGTGACGAAGATGCTCCTTTCGTACTGATGGTTCACCTTGGTCGAGACACTCCACAGGGCTTGGAGCTCATTAATCGCTACTGGATAGGTACTCATGCATCCTTTGATCGATTCCCCTCATTTCCAAATGGTGCTAAGCGTTCAGCAGAAGTTGTGAAAAAGTTTGGCCTCGATGCCAAGAGTTTAGAAGAATTCGCGCATGAAATGGCTGTTCATGACATGACCGAATTCACCTGCCTGGGCAATATTCTTCCAAATATGTACAAAGAATATGGAAAGGGGAAGTAGAGATAAAAAACTCTCTGCTTTGCAGAGGGTTTTTAATTTGGGACTGTACTAGATAGTGTTCAAATTTCAGCTCAAAACGGCTTTATTGCACAAACCTATCCATAATAATAAGTTTTCGCATCGGGATGTGAGATACAACAGGAATGGTATCTAGTGAAAGGAATACGGAAAAAAGCTCGACAGGATGTCGGGCTTTTTTCTTTCAAATTTTTACTTAAAGTCTGATCTATCACTGAGTGGATGCATTGAATGTCTTTAATTTAAGTTTGCATCAACTGCATTACATTAATTCAATCAATGATTAATAATTTAGCACCATTCAAACTAAAGGATTGGTGCGGCTCGGCATGATCACCAACTTGATAGCTCATACCTTGGGTTAAAATAAAGATTCGGCCATCTTTTAATCTACTCTCAAGCTCACCTTCTAAGCAAAATAAAATATGACCTTTTTCACACCAATGATCGGCTAAGTAATTGGCTGAATACTCGACAATTCTTACTCGAATTTTATTGGTTTCTTCACCAAAATACTGGGTCTTCCAATACGCTTTTCCTGTTTCTCCACTGTATTCTGTGGTTTCTATTTTTTCCCAATCAGTAACTTGAAATGGAAAAGGGAAGATATTCATATTCTGTTCCAAAAAATTAGGTTCATTCTTAAACTATAGATAAATTTAGTTTTTGCAATACGCCTTTAATATAATGGTTACTATATGAAAGAAAGTTGACTCCATAATCAAAATTAAATTTTTATTCACATCGATAACCATAAAATCGATAGATTTGAAAAAAACAGATTTTTTATGAGCAGCTTAGGTACTTATAGCCAGATATTTAAACGCAACGCTGTACGCTTTTTCTTACAACGATTAGGGGCAATGTCCCATATTCAGACCCCATCAAATTATCTAATATCAACTCATCAGGAACAGGAAGTTCCAAAACATAAAACAATAACAATAAGTTTTCGCATCGGGATGTGAGATACAACAGGAATGGTATCTAGTGACAGGAATACGGAAAAAAGCTCGACAGGATGTCGAGCTTTTTTCTTTCAAATTTTTACCTAATCTCTGATGTTGTTGAGTGGGGGGAATGCCTGATAACTCGACTAAATCCCTATTTCCCTAGCTTAAAGTTTTAAATGAAAAATGAGTGAATCTCTGTCTGGATATTGGTATACAACAGGCAATAGCTCCTTGGCAACTTCTTTAAATCCAGCTTTACGATAGAATTTATGTGATTGAGTTGCTTTAGCTGGCGTATCTAAAAAAATCTCTAAAAAATGATTTATTTCAGCAAATTTTAAAAGCTCATTATATAAAGCCATTCCAACTTGATGGCCTCGATATTCGGAAATAACAAAAAACTTTTTTAAAATAGCTATTTGTGGCGTAAGTGCTTGAAGCCCAATTGTTCCGATCAGTTTGTCGTTTTGATCTAATGCTAACCAAAAATTTCCACCTGATGTAATAAAGTATTTATGTATATCTTGAATATCTGGTTGCTCAGCTAACGGGATACCGACATCAAACTCAATATTTTGAATACTTAAAATTAAATCAATAACGTCATCTTTAAACTTATCGTTATATTCAACAATTTTCATAGATCAACCACAGTAGTGAAAAATACGGGTATATACCCTCATATTAGTGGAAAGATATCCGTTCTACAAGATTTATCATTTGTGTCAAACTAAGCTTAACCTGAAGGGATTAATTGGACTTATGATTTTACCTTGTTACAGTGCAAAGTTACGCAGTGCTTCCCGACGTTTAGGGCATCGTTATAATGCCGCATTGGCTGAGTTTGGCATCAATATTACCCAATTCTCACTTTTATCAATGATTAAGAGAACAGAGCCGATTAGCCTCACATCTTTAGCAAAAATGATGGAGTTAGAGCGTTCGACAGTGGGTCGGAATGTAAAAGTCTTAGCGAAAATGGAGCTTGTTGAACTGTCACAAGGCGATAAAGATCAAAGGGAAGTCACTTTAAAATTAACGCAACAGGGGCGTCAGCTTCTAAAAGCAGCGCTTCCTCATTGGCAGAAAGTTCAACAAGAAATCGAGGATAGTCTAGGAGAAGATCAAATATTAATGCTAACCGATCTCTTAAAACGTCTTTGATTGTGAGTTGGTTTTCTACAAAGAACAATGGACGCTATACGGAAAAAGTCGAAATATTTTCTGTAGTGATAAAAGCTATATCAAAAACGAATTTGAGATTCTTTGGCTTTTGATCAGAGGTTTTTCAAATCCAAAACCCTGTACGCTTTTTCTTACAAGGATTAGGGGCAATGTCCCATATTCAGACCCAATCGAATCACCTAATATGAACTCATCAGGAACAGGAAGTTCCAAAACATAAAACAAGAATCATAAGTTTTCGCATCGGGATGTGAGATACAACAGGAATGGTATCTAGTGACAGGAATACGGAAAAAAGCTCGACAGGATGTCGGGCTTTTTTTTATTCGACTTCAATTTGTTTAACCCAAAGTTCAATTAGCAATTGTAACGCCTTACTCAACGGTTTATGGCTCGGCCAAATTGCATGAATCGGCATATCCAGTCCATTGGTGGTATCGTTAAATTCTAATCGTACCAAGCTCCGTTTAGAGAAATGCTCACTCACCACCGAAAGTGGAAAATTTCCCCAACCCATGCCTTGTTCCACCATACTGATTGCCATTGATAAATTATCGGTATACCAACAAGAATCAGAAACCAACACCCGTGGATCGGGAAGCGGATAATTTTTACTGGCAACGATGATTTGTCTGAACTCGGAGAGCATGGTGAGTTCATTTTTATGATTCTCTTTTAATTGCAGTGCATCTTTAGGTGAAACAGCCGCCACAAATTTTTCAACGCCCAATAATCGGAAGCGCTCATTGATGTCGATCGACGATGAGCTATAGGCGATATACAGATCTATTTCATTATTTTGCAGACGTGTTTTCAGCTCTTGTTGTGGCGCACTGAGCATTTCAATATTTAGCAATGGATAACGTTGAATCAGATGTTCAATACCTGCCAATAAAAACTTCTGATTGATATCCGCCGCGACACCAATCGAGAGACTGGTTTCCAGACCCGTTGAAAGCTCGGTCAGATGCAATTCTAACTGGCGCATTTTGGTCACGATCAATCGTGCATGTGGCTCAATCGACAGCGCAACGTCGGTCGGCGCAAGATGATTTTTACTGCGTTCAAATAATTTTAAATTCAATTCAGCTTCTAAATTGGCGATTGCCATACTGACTGCGGAAGGTACGCGATTCAATGCACGCGCGGCAGCTGAAAAATTACCTCGATCCATAATTTCAAGGATTAACTCGAGCTGTTCACTATTGAGTTTCATGCCTATTGCCTTGTCAGTGAATCTGATCACGATTGACTTTTTTTATCAGACTTAAGGCGTAAAATCCACTGATTATTGATTTAAAGGTGTCGTCATGCAAGGAACAAAAAGAAGAGTAACTTATGTATTTTTCTATGAAGTGTTTAGCTTTTTGATCTGCGCACTGATATTGGCTGCACTTTCTGGCACGAGTATTAGTCATACAGGACCTTTATCGATTCTGATTGCGGTGATCGCCGTCACGGTCAATTTCTTTTATAACTATGCTTTTGAGATGTGGGAAAAAACCCAAATTTCCAAAACACGAACCGTGAAAAGAAGGGTGGCACATGCAATTGGCTTTCAAATCATTTTGGTGATGATTTTGATCCCATTGATTGCATGGTGGATGCAAATTAGTTTGCTCAAAGCCTTCTTGCTAGATTTTAGTTTGATGGTGATCATCCCATGCTATACCTTTGTTTATAATTATCTTTTTGATCATATTTTTGGTTTGCCGAGTCATTTGCTTGAAGCAACGGAACTGGATGCAAAAGTAAGCAGCTAATTTTCAATCAGCTAAAGCTAAACAAGCCGATCTGTTGGGATCGGCTTGTTTGTATTTTAAGAGGACGACTGCTGCGTAGCGGACTCAGATCATTCGATATAAACGTTCTTTTGGGAAAACAGCAGTAAAGGTCGAACCTTCATTCTCTTTAGAGGTGATTTCTAAATGTGCGCCGTGTTGCATCAAGACATGTTTAACAATCGCAAGTCCCAAGCCTGTGCCACCTGTTTGACGGCTGCGCGCGCTATCAACGCGATAGAAACGTTCAGTTAAACGCGGCAAATGTTTTGGGTCAATACCGATCCCATTATCTTGTACGCTAAAAAGAGCTTGATCGTTTTCTTCATGCCAACCAATGGTAATAATGCCGCCTTTCGGTGTGTATTTAATCGCATTGGTGATCAAGTTGCTGAAAGCACTGGCAATTTCCATATCTGAACCAATCAAATCACAATGACTGTCGATATCTAAGTTGAGCGTATGTCCATAATCTAAATTATAAGCACGCGCATCATCAAAGATTTGATTCATTAAATTTGCCATATCAATGATCTGTTTTTTGGCGACTTTTTTATTATTTTCTAAATTGGACAGTAACAGTAAATCATTGACCAACGCATTCATACGTTTGGTTTGTGACTGCATTTGTGTGAAGGCACGTTTCCAACGTGGTGTAATATCATCCTGATCAGTAAAGGTTTCGATATAACCACTCAATACGGTGAGCGGTGTACGTAGTTCATGCGAGATATTATCGACAAAATCTTTACGCATTTGTTCGAGGTTGTGTACGCGTGTGGTGTCATAGGCCACCAACAGTCGACTTTCTCCACCAAAGCGAGTCAGTTTGACTTGTACATAACGCTCTTCATCCATCTGTACTTGTAGACGAATCCCATCGGGTGATTGATCGCTATGTTTAAAATATTCAATAAAACTCGGCTGACGTAAAATCGTCAATAAGTTGCGTCCACGATCTAAAGGTTCAATGCCCAATAGCTTCTCGGCTGCTGGGTTCCACCATTCGATTTGATGCTGATCATCAATCAATACCACTGCTTCGGCTAAGGCGAACAGCGAAGATTGTGCACGGTCAATCAAGCCCACCATTTCTGCTTGAACAATACGCTCTTGGCGTTGGGCACGATAGACATTGAACAACAACGCACCCCAAATCCCATTTAAGTTCGGCGGCACATCATAAGGACGATTTGAAATCCATTCATTCACCAAGTAGAGCGAGCGGAGCTGTAAAGTGAAAAACACCACAAAAGCGATGAAAATACAGCTCCAAAAATACCCAACGCCAAATCCGATTAAGCTCGCAATCAATAAGAAAAAAAGCAACAGTCTTAAATCTTGCTTTGCAAAGGCCCATAAACTACTGTAACGAAAACGTTGGTGTTCACGTGCCAGTTCAGGGACTGGATAAGGTTCGTACATAAAGGGTTTTAACCTGCTGCCAAATCAGCTCGTGTAGAAAAACGATAACCTGTGCCACGTACCGTCTGTACAAAACGATCGACACCATAAGGTTCTAACACTTTGCGTAAACGACGAATATGCACATCAATGGTACGGTCTTCGATATAGACATTACCACCCCACACTTGGTCAAGCAATTGTGCGCGCGTATAAGCGCGTTCAGGATGGGTCATAAAGAAGGCGAGTAAACGATATTCGGTTGGTCCCATCTCTAAAATGCTGTCACCGAAGCTCACACGTTGGCTCACAGGATCAAGCATCAAACCATTGGCATCAATGACTTTTTCGCCACTGAGTGCATTGGCACGACGTAGTACTGCTTTGATTCGAGAAACCAGTTCACGGGTAGAAAAAGGTTTGGTCATGTAGTCATCTGCACCCGCATCTAGACCTTGTACCTTATGATCTTCTTCGCCACGAGCCGTCAGCATAATGACAGGGATTTCAGCCAAGTTTTCATCACGTTTGAGGCGACGGCACAAATCTACACCACTAACACCGCCTGGTAGCATCCAATCGAGCAAGATGAGAGCAGGACGCTGATCAACGATAATTTGATGTGCTTGTTTGGCATCCTCTGCTTGTAAACATTGGAAACCTGCCATATCCAAAGAGGTATGGATCATTTCACGAATCGGTAGCTCATCGTCGACAATTAAAATATAGTCATCTTTCACAGCGCAATACCCTCAAATTTATAACGGTAATGTTGAACCGTTTTGTTGTTATGACAGGCTTATTACAAAGATTAATTATGACAATATCATTGCAAAAGAGTGGATAAAGTCGAATTTAGCAATAAATTGTGACAATTGTGCGGCAGCGTAGTGACCAAATGATGACACGTGATTTATCAATAAAGCAAATGAATTCATTTGGTTAATACCATATCAGTCTAACAGTTTTATTTGTCACAAAACTGTAAAATGATTTTAATTTTTTTGTGATGTTGTTGCGATAAAGGAGATAAATACCGCACAGCATGCTGCTAACACGTCCTCTAATGGTTGTTTAAAGCCTTCTGAGACCCAACGAATAATAATATGCGTGACATAACCGTTTAAGCCTGTCGCCATCAAAGACACTTCCTCAGTGCTTTGTTGAACATTGGGCATAGTGATCATCACAAAGCCTTGAATGATCCGATCAAACTGAGTCAAGGTCTCTTGGATCGTGGCTTGATTGTGTAAGTCTTGCACCAACATGGCATCAATATAAATAATCCGAGCCATACGTGGATCGTTTCGAATGGTGTTGAGTAAAGCAGACAGCCCCGCAGTGACCATGTTTTTTGGTTCGGGTGCCGCCAGTAATACCGCCTGCGTTAAACAACTTTGCATTTCACCAACCATTCTTAAAAAAACGGTTTGAAATAGCTCCTCACTTTTTTTAAACGATTCATAGAAATAGCGTTCGGTAAGTTTGGCTTCGTTGCAGACATCTTTGACGGTGACTGAGAAAAAACCCTGAGTGCCGTAAGTAGCGATCCCAGCTTCAATCAGTTTTTCACGGCGAGCTTCTTTACGTTCAGTTAAAGAAAGACCCTTGAATTGACGCTCTTTGGTTTCGCTGTTGTTTTTCTTCGCTTTGGCTTGCTTTTGAGTTGTCATTGAAAAAACCGTTTCCTAAAAGTCTTTATAGCGTATGTCTAGCTCAGTTTACATGATGCAACTATGCCTTGTATCGCCTAAAAATCTTATCTCATTAAATGTAAATAGACCCAATATGACAAGTAATGTGTGTGTTATTGCCATTTGTCTTAAAAGCATAGTGTACTATATTGACAACGTGTATTGTCAAAATTATATTGGTTATATCTTAAACTGCACGTAATCTAGGCGAATATGTGCATATCATTCGCAATACAAAGGATAGGCAATGAAAAATTTTAAAAATAAAGTCGCAGCGATCACAGGTGCAGGTTCTGGGATTGGGCAACAAATAGCTGTTTTATTGGCCCAACAAGGTTGTCATTTGTCATTGAGTGATATCAATGAAAAGGGTTTGGCACAAACTGTTGAGCTTTTGAAAGCATATCCTGAAATTACAGTGACCACAAAAGTGTTGGATGTCTCAAACCGTGATGCGATGAAACAGTGGGCGCAAGATACCGTCCAAGATCATGGTTCAGTCAATATGATCTTCAACAATGCAGGTGTGGCACTCGGCTCAACGGTTGAAGGCGCAAGCTATGAAGACTTAGAGTGGATCGTTGGGATTAATTTCTGGGGTGTGGTTTACGGGACCAAAGAATTCTTACCGTTTATTAAACAAACCAAAGATGGCCATATCATCAATATTTCAAGTATCTTCGGTTTAACCTCGCAACCAACGCAATCAGCATATAACGCGACTAAATTCGCAGTGCGTGGTTTTACAGAATCTTTACGCCAAGAACTTGATATTGAAAAGAGTGGTGTTAGTTCGCTTTGTGTACACCCAGGTGGGATCCGTACCAATATCGCCAAAGCGGCGAAAATGAATGACAGTATGAAAAGCTTGGGCATGGATCCGGGCAAATCAATCAAACAATTTGATAAGTTCTTGCGTACGCCTCCTGAAGAAGCAGCACGTCAAATCTTGAATGCAGTGTTGAAAGATAAACGTCGTTTATTGATTGGTGCTGATGCGCGTATCGTCGACTCTTTCCAACGTTTGTTCCCAACGGGATATCAACGTATTGCTGCCCTTGCAACGAAAATGATGTAAGTTCCGCTACTGAGATAAAAAGCCATTCTTGTTTGAATGGCTTTTTTTGATGCTAAAAATCATGATGAACTTTTACGCTTAAATCAGAATCTTTATCTCGCGTTTCTTCCAGACAAATTGATAATAGGCGGCTTGGAATATGCATAAACAGACAAAAGCCAGAGCATAAGCCATCCAAATCCCTTTGAGTCCCCAAAGCGTATTGAACCAATAGGCACAAGGCACTTCGATTAAAATAATGGTAAATATGTTGATCAGCATGGGCATGTTGACGGTTCCGCTAGCACGCATGATCGAGGCAAAAATTGCACTTGCGCCAAAAAACAGCAGTGACCACAGCACAATAAACAATAATTGTTGTCCCAGTTCAATGACTGCAGGATCAGTAATAAACAGTGCCATTAAATATTTTGAGAATAAATACGCCAGTACGATCAGACTACCCGTAAATAAAAAATTCATACTCAATGCAGTGCGGGTGACTTTGGCCAACAGATCTGGTTTGCCCGCACCGATCGCTTGGGCGGCAAAGATTGATGCTGCGATGGCAATCGACAATGCTGGAAACTGAATATAGTTGAGGACTTGATTGACTGCGCCGTAGGCTGCTGTTGCCTCTGCGCCGTAACGGTTAATCAAGCTTATAATCACCAATCCAGCCAAAGAAGTGGTGACCATTTGAATGCCTGTTGGAATGCCTAGTTTAAAAATCAGTTTGCTTAATTCTGCATCATGGCGGATATGTTGGAGCAATTGGCGATCTATTTTAAGTGGATGATTTTTATAGTTGAGGTAGAAAGCTAGAAAAATCAACACTGCACTATAGCCTAAGATGGTGGCAATCGCGGGTGCGATGATGCCTAAGGCTGGAAAACCAAAATAACCTTTAAGTAAGACTGGCGTGACTGCTAAACCGATGAGGCTGGTTAAACCTAGGGCAATCAAAGGGGTAACACTATCACTGACACCCCGTAAAATAGAGGTGTAAATAATATAAACAAACAATAACGGGCTACCTGCCAGCATCCATTGCACATAAGGTAGCGACATATGCATGACTTTAGGATCTGTACCTAAAAGATTGAGAATATGTTCAGCAAAAACAAAGCCTAAGATTGCGATAATTGTGCCACCAATTAAGGTGATAAAAAGGGTTGACCCAACCACACTACGAACTTTTTCTAGATTTTGCGCGCCCCAAGCTTGACCCACTAAAACTGTGGTGCCTGCGGAAATACCAATAGTAAATGCCAGCAAAAAAAACAGAATAGGGAAGAAAACCGACACCGCTGCAATTGCATCGACCCCCATCATTTGCCCAACAAATATGGTGTTAATCGTCCCCGACAAGTTTTGCAAAATGTTGGTGGCGATCAGCGGCACTAGAAAAACAAAAAATGTTTTCCAGAGATTAGGTTGCATCACCAATGTTTGGTGTGGGGTCATTCAATTTCCTTCGAGTCTTCCTCTACGCCATTTGCAACATGATTGCTTATTTTTGTTCGGATAAATCATTACGGTTGAGATCTTGGTTGCAACCAAGAAGGCATCTTGTGATGCCCATCTTTACGTGAAAAGTTGAGTATTTCAAGCCATTTACAAAACATTTTCAACAAAGGCACGAATGAGACCCAAGATCAAACCGATAAAGGCCCCGACAATCACCCCATTGACACGGATCATGTGTAAATCACCGCCAACTTCACTCTCGATTTTGGCAATCATTTCGCGTGAATCCCACTCATGGATGCGTTCGCTGATATAACGAATGATTTTGTCGCTATATTGCTCACTGAAATTGGTGGCTAATCCCACCATTTTGCTATTGAGGACTTCACGAACCTTCTCATTTTGGATCAGACTCACGCCAAGTTGTTGAATAGCTGCTTGTAAATTGGTGGCAATGCCTGAATCGGGTTGCATCAAATCTGTTTTGATGGCATCGCATAAAATCGCGATTGCACCGCTAATAAAGTTTAAAACTTGTGGGCTATCCAGCAAGGCATCTTTACCACTGTTCAAACGTTGGCTTGCTTCGCTATCGGTATCAGCAAGTTGTAGCATGAGGGCATGAGTGGTTGCCTCAATGTCTTGTCGCCAAGGATGTTCAGGATTGGCCAACATCGACTCCACTCTTTCAATCAGTGAGTCAATAGTACGCTGTTGCACATCAATGCCGATCCAGCTCGCACCTTTAGCCAGTTTCCAGACCCCCAGTTCTTTAAATAATGTGCGAGACAGCTCACGCGCTTCTTCGGGATGTGACACCATCCATTGATGAGCCAGATCGAGTCCACGTTGTAACACATCTTGATGGAAGTCATTTTCCAAAACCGCACGTAACATTTCACTAGCAAGGGTATTGATCTTGGTACTGCGCACCCATTGCACACTGTTGTTTTGTACAAAGTTGGCAATTTGATCCTGACTGACGAACTCAAAAATTTTCGGAACGGTTTGTTGGATGATCTGAACCACGTGTCCGTTGTTTTTTGGGTTTGCTAACCATTGACCGACCGCCAAACTGAGGTCGGTATTTTGCAAACTACGCTGTACGATTTGGGGTGATAAAAAGTTTTCTTGAACAAAACGACCCATTGATTCAGCAATACGTGCTTTATTGCGTGGAATAATCTCAGTATGGTCACGTAATAGTTTGGGCAATGGTATTTTTCCAAACGGATTGCGGAATAACACCGTCACCGCATACCAATCGGCCAAACCACCGACCACACCTGCTTCGGCGCTTAACATGAAAATATGGATCAGCCACCGATACTCAGGCAGAAAATGCGCCACGACCATTAAACAAATCCACGTCATCACTGCAATCACCAATGCTACGGTGGCGAAGTATTTACTTCTTTGCAGGCTTGGTATTTTGTGGATTTCTTCGGCTGAATTCATTGAGTCATCCTATTCATTCATTTTTGTTTTGAGGTGGTGCAGGGGGTTGCAACACTTCTCCTGTTGGACTCAATCCGTATTTTTGTCCTAAGGATCGCAAAATCAGCTGTGCATCAAATGCATCAGGTGATTGCTGTTGAGTCTTAAAGCATTCAATAGTATACGACACTTGGATGGGATCAAGATTGACCACTTGTGGTACATCATAGAATGGATCCGGCCAAAAGGCGGGGTGACGACGATAATAACCATAAGGATAATATGGTCGACTCGGATAAATTACCGCTTGGCGTTGCTCCTTGAACCGCGCATTGCTTGGATCATCAACTACAGTGAAAAAACGGAACCCATTTTGGAGCGTGGTTTGTGCTGCCTTGAGTAAGGTAATTTCCTCAGCTGTACCATAACTCAGATTATTTCCTGCTTGGAAGCCGATACGGAAGCTTTTGTTATTTAATGGATAAGCGGTGAATTGCCCCAATTGATCAAAGGTCTTGGGTTGAGACGGTATGCTGGCACACCCTGTAAATGCCAATGTGACCAATAGCGGGGCACAGATGAGTAACGATTTCATATGCAATTCCTCTTTCTGACGTCGAGGGGAGATCGACTTAAAAGCTGCTGTTTGGCTGTGTTAAGAATTCAAGTTCTTCGGCGCTGGATGTTCGTCCCAAGATCGCATTGCGATGAGGATAGCGTCCGAAGCGATCAATAATCACTTTATGCTTTTTCTCAAAATTTAAATTGATTTCATTGCCTAAACGTTGAAACAGTTTTAATGCGTACTCATGCATCATTTTTGATTCACTATGCATAAATGGCATATATAAAAAGGAACGTTGTTCGGGGCTTAACTGGGCATCTAATTGTAGGCTAATCGCTTCTTGAGCCAGCATCAATGCCATGCTGTCATACGCAAAAGCTTGTGCTTGATCACGATATAAATTACGTGAGAATTGATCTAAAACAATAATTTCAGCTAAACGACCTTCAGGTGTCTGACGCCATGACCAAAGTTCTGCTTGAGTTGCTTGATCATGAATCGTTTGAAAAAGCCCGCGAATTTTGGTATCAAAATCATCGCTTTTGGCAAACCAGAGTGAGCGATGATCGGGAGAAAACCAAAAATCAAGAATGTCTTTCGCTTGCATCGTTGAGTATCCATTGGAAGATTTATTTTTAATAAAATCACAATTTCAGCATGTCTTATAGAGCAAGATTGTGATAAAAATTGCCAATCTAAGCTAATACAATCAGATGACTAGATCGTAATAGTCGTTATAATTGGCGGAGTCGTGATAGTAGGCATGTTTGGCATGCGAATACACGCGATGAAGTCACCAGCCTTGATCTGGTTGGCCGATCTTGAATAACCGAGCATATAAATTATGAACCAACCTTGCACACTTTCGTCCGCTATCGTACCGACTTGGGTAAATGCCTCACAATTAGACGGTATGTTACGCGGTATCGAGCGTGAAAGTTTGCGTATGCAAAGCAATGGATTTTTATCACAAAAAAACCATCCAAAAGCTTTGGGTTCAGCACTCACACATCCCCATATTACGACTGATTATTCAGAAGCGTTAATGGAGTTCATTACCACGCCACACAATACCATTGCCGCTGCATTAAATGAGTTAAGCGATATTCATCAGGTGGTGCATCAGCAACTCGAAGATGGTGAGAAATTGTGGCCGCTTTCCATGCCTTGTATGCTGGATGATAATGAAGAAAATATAAAACTTGCTCAGTATGGCACGTCTAATATCGGGCGTTTTAAAACCCTTTATCGTCATGGTTTGGGAGTACGTTATGGTCGTCGGATGCAGACCATTTCAGGTGTACATTATAATTTATCTTTTCCCGATCAGTTGTTTGCAACTTTGCAGCAGCATGAAAAAAATGAAGAACTAAAACAACTCAGTTTGCAAGATTATCGAAGTCATCGTTATTTTGCCTTGATCCGAAATTTTATTCGCATGACTCCCTTGGTGATGTATTTGCTTGGCGCAAGTCCATCGGTCTGTCGTTGCTTTTTAACAGGGCGTAACCACCATTTACAGCCTTTGGTCAAAGGAACCTTGTACTTACCAGAAGCAACTGCCTTGCGTATGGGACGTTTGGGTTACCAAAACTCAGCACAAAAGCAGTTGGGGATTTATTATAACGATTTGCATGATTATTTAGATGGATTACAAAAGGCCGTCCATACGCCATATCCTGCATTTACTGATTTAGGTTTGAATGATGAGGCAGGTGAACCGATTCAAATCAATGATCATGTTTTACAGATTGAAAATGAATACTACAGTCTAGTGCGTCCAAAGCAAGTGCCTCAAGCGGGTGAAACCCCTTCGCAAGCATTGAAGAATCGTGGTGTGGGTTATGTAGAGCTGCGTGCGGTCGATGTGAACCCCTATAGTGCGATTGGGATTGATGAAACCACAGCAGGGTTCTTAGAAAGTCTGGCCTTGTATTGTTTATTGCGGGAAAGTCCTGATCTATGGTCTGACGAACAAGATCAGATTGATCAAAATCAAACTGAAGTGGTCAATCGGGGGCGTGCAGCAGATGCCCAGATCAAAGAAGGGCATCTAACAGTGCCATTTCAGGATTGGGCACAGCAACATTTAAGCGAAATTCATACTTGTGCCGCGACACTAGATCTAATGGATGGTACTTCTCTTTATCAGGATGCTGTTTATGTCATGCAACAGCGTTTAAATGATGTTGAAAATACCCTTTCAGCACAAGTGATCAAAGATACTTTACAACATGGTGGCACATGGAACTTTGGTAGTGCCATGGCTCAACAGCATGTAGATTGTTATGACCAGCATCAGCTCAGTGCAGAAAGACAACAATATTTTGAACATTTAGCGCAAACGTCGTTGCAAAAACAGTGGCAACTTGAACAAGAAAATGACACGAGTTTTGAACAATATCTTGCACAATACCGTTAAATCTTTTGAGGACTTCCTATGCGATGGAATTACCGTTTGGTCAGTGCAGTATTGGTACTGACCAGTATTATCGGACTCTCGTTCGCGTTGTATTTAGAGCATGTGCAAGGATTGGAACCTTGCCCATTGTGTGTGTTTCAACGTGTAGGTCTAATTGGAATGGGATTGATTGCACTGGTTGCATTCATTCATAACCCGATTTCAAATGTATTTAAACGTTTTTATGCATTGCTGGCGACATTAGCGATTGGTTGGTCAGTGGGTGTTGCAGCACGTCATGTTTGGTTGCAAAACTTACCTGCTGATCAAGTTCCAAGCTGTGGTCCAGGTTTGGATTATTTGGTTGATGTCTTGCCCATGAAAACAGTATTGCAACAAGTGCTTTCTGGTTCTGGTGAATGTGCTTTAGTCGATTGGAGTTTCTTGGGTCAGTCATTACCAGTATGGTCATTGATTTATTTCAGCCTGATATTGTTGATTTGTTTATGGCAGCTTTTTAGAAAATATAGTACAGCTAAACAATAACCATAGCGTTTTTAAAACAACTAAAAAACCCCTGAATATATATCAATATTCAGGGGTTTTTTCTTTTAAATCAATTGGATATATTTTTAGATAAAAACAACTATTTTTTATGTACAGAAAGGTATTTTTCTTATAAAGTTCAACCGATTCTTAAAATTATGATCATAAAAAATGCTTTTGAATATATTTAATGTATTAGAAAAACTGGGGTTAAATGCACAGAAGCGTGCGATACACGTCCAATTTGCAGATCCGATGTTAACGGCGCAGGTGTTCTTACAACGAATATCTGGAAAACATGTTTTAAATCAAGGGCTAACATCAGAACTTATTTGCCTGTCTACCAATGCGAGCATTCCGCTTAAAAAATTTATTGGATGTACTGTTGCAGTCGATCAGGTCACTGATACTGGACAATTGGCACGCAGCACAGGGATTATTACCGCGGCAGCTCAAGGTCAAAGTGATGGAGCACTTACGCTTTATCGTCTGACCATGCAAGATGCGACATCATTATGGACAAAACGCCGTAATAGCCGAGTATTTATGAACCAATCGGTGGTTGAAATTGTTCAGACTTTATTTAAAGAGTGGCAACAACGTAGTCCTCTATTTGCAGCGAGTTTGACATTAGATCTCAGTGGGCTTAGCAAAGACTATGATGTTCGTCCCTTTACCATGCAGCACAATGAACTCGATTCAATGTTCATTCAACGATTGTTGGCTTCTGAATCGATCACTAGCTTAATTGATGAAGCTCAGCATCTTGTTCCGTTCAGTGCATCGCCAATTCAAGCGCAAAAACTCCGACTGATTGATGACAATAACCACTACCAAGCGCTTGAGCGCCATAGTATTCGTTACCACCGTAGTAGTGCTACAGAACAATATGACAGCATGACCAGTTTGGTTGCAGAACGTAGCTTGCAACCGACCACGGTGCATATCCAACGTTGGCAAGCGGATGCGCTTGATCAAGAAGATGGAGCAGGCAGTGTCCAAAGTACCCACGGACACAGTGATCACTATGACAATGCCAGTCTAGGACTGGAAGATGCATGGCACGTCACACCTGCATGGATACAGGATCTGAATGGTGAGGATGGTGCGAGTAGCTCAGGCAATCATCAAATCGAACGCATCAATGAACAACTCAGCAATTACCACAGTGCGCAGGCGAAACAATTTATTGCCAATACCACGGTTCGTGATGCGCATGTGGGTTATTGGTTTGAACTCAAACAACACCCAGAAATAGACCAGCACGCTAGTGCGGATAGAAACTTCCTGATTACCGCGAAGCAGTTCTATAACCAAAATAACTTACCTAAAGAGTTGAACCTACAGGTCAAGCAATTGCTACAGCAAAGTCATTGGCAACCTCTACTGAGTCACTCAACCTTAGAAGAACGTCAAGGCAACCAACTCACACTGCAACGCCGTCATATTCCCACCGTACCTGAATATCAGCCCTTGCAACACCGCCCCATTGCATATCCTCAACGAGCAAAGGTGGTAGGCCCAGCAGGTGAAACCATTCATGTGGATGAGTGGGGACGGATCAAAGTACGCTTTCTATTTACCCGTGTCGATGATCATGGCCATGATGGTGGTGCTGGCAGCAATGACAACGATACCGACTCCGCTTGGGTGGATGTTCTGACACCTTGGGCGGGTGAAGGCTATGGTGCGCGATTCTTGCCGCGAATAGGTGAGATCGTTGTGATTGATTTCTTTGATGGCAACATTGATCGTCCCTTTGTGACGGGGCGAATCCATGAGGCACAGCGTTCACCGACTCGATTTGATATAAAAGGGCAACTCCCTGACACCAAAAAACTCAGCGGTATTCGGAGTCAAGAGGTCGATGGGCGAGGATTCAACCAACTCAGATTTGACGATACCACGGGGCAGATTAGTACCCAATTACAAAGTAGTCATGCTGCAACTCAACTGAACTTAGGGCATTTAAGTCATCCAAAAGAACAAGCACACAGTGCAGGACGTGGCGAGGGTTTTGAACTCAGAACGGATGCCTGGGGCGCGGTACGTGCAGGTAAAGGTATGCTGATCAGTACGTATGCACAAGAACAAGCGATCGCAGATCACTTGGAAGCAGCCCAAGCGCAATCATTGCTGACTGAAGGTTTTGAAAGCATGAAAATGCTAAGCGACATTGCCCTCAAACAACAAGCCGATGCGCTCAATGTCATTGAACGTTTACCCAAATTTATACAGTCTTTGGAGTTAAAAACCAAAGGACAGGCATTAAACAATACCGTAAATCTTTTTAAAAATGAGATGCAAAGCAATCCGCTAAATGCCTTAAAAGATTGTGGTGGTTTTATTGGTGATATCGGTGCGCTCGGTGGAAATAGTAAAGCCATTGTTGATGAATTCAATGCATTTTTCGCAGATGCAAAAGATGCAGTGGAGAATCTTAAAACCTTTATTGAAAATGTCGAAGAACATGGTGCAGACATTGTCAAAGGACAACTAGCAGCCCTCAAAGATAAAATTCAAAACAATCCCTTTGAAGGGCTAAAAGAAGTCGGACAAGTCCTTGCGAATGTCGATATTAAAGACTTTGATCTGATGAGTAGCTGTGGCACGTTTAGTAAAGGCAGCAGTTTAAAGGTCAGTCCGTTACAAGCATTGGGTTCTTTGCAAGGCTTTATGGAAAACTATACCCAAGACTTAGAAAAGAGTAAGGACAGCAAACAACAAGCCCAAGGAAAAATCTTTAGACAAGCATTGATGCTGTTGGCTTCACCGAATGGAATTGCGCTGACCACACCTGAGAATATTATTTTACAAGCCTCGCAAGACATTGCAGAAAGTGCCAGTGGTTCCATCAATTTGAGTGCCCAGAAAAATATTATTGGGCATGCGCAAGACAAAATCAGCTTGTTTGCAGCCCAAAAAGGAATACGAGCCTATGCTGCTCAAGGAAAAGTGGAGTTGCAGGCACAAGATGACATGATCGAGGCAATCGCCCGTCGGGTGATCAAGATTATCTCGACAGAAGAAAAGATCGAGATCACCAGTCCAATCGAAATTGACCTAAAAGCAGGAGGCTCGCAGCTTAAGATTAATAAGGATGGAGTATTTGTAAATACTGGCGGCAATTTTAAGGTGAAGGCAGGGCAGCATGTCTTTGAGAGTGGCACAACAGTCAATGCAGAGTTACCGACCATGCCAAAGAGTGGGATCTATAGTATGAGATTCGATCTGAGTAATATCTTTGACTCAAATATTCTTAAAAATATGAAATATAAAATAATTAATCATACCAAGAGAATTGAGTCAGAATATGAGTTTGAGAAAAAAAGTAGTACAAGAATATATAGTGACTCAATGGATCAAGTCGAATTAGTATTAGTGCCAGGTGTATATTTAAAGCCATTAGATGAAGCTCAAAATAATAAAGGTGCTGAGTCTTTAGATGATATAGAGGAAGAAGATTGTGGAGAAGAATATGATTAAAAGTATCCAAGCGAGTAGTCATAAATTTATATTTATTGGCATATTTTTTCTAGTGCTAGTATTTTCATCTGGTATTTATGCTAAAGATAGTTTGAATGTGATATCAAAGTGTGATGATGAATATGAAATGAGTTGCAATATATATTCATCAGTTGGAAATAATGTAAAAAAAGTTTTAGAGAAAGTAAAATCTCCTGTAATAAGTAAAGTAAATGATAATTTTTTTCATGTAAAAACATCATGTGGATCACCATGTCAAATTCATTTTTTTATAAATGAGTATGGAGAAGATTTTACTGATGAATATATCGTATTAAATAAAAAAGATTACTGCTTAATTGAGAGTGATAGTGAGAAAAAAGTTGTTTATGCTAGAAGTTTATTTGGAGGTGAGAAAAAAGTTTTAATAAACTTGAAAGAACAAGAGTATAAGGTGTTGCCATCAAAGTTAAACTATTATAGTGATTTTAATGAAATGTCTTTTTTTGATGAAAATAATAATTTACATTTGATTGCTAATGATTATGGGAAGATTTTAGTAAATAAAGTTTTAAAAAATCCATGTAAGAGTAAATAAAATGCTTTATTCAGAAGAATTTAAAAATTTTGTGGGGACTGTTGCAGGTGAAGCAGGAGGTTGTAGTCCAACAACATGGAAAGTAGTCGCTCATTGTATAGTAAATAGGGTTGGTTTTGCTGAATGGGTAAATGCTAGAAATGTAAGCGATATTTTAAAGAAGAATTTTGATGCAATAACAGATCAAAATGCGCCATTTTTGAAAGCTGTTTCAGAAATGAATAAAGGTATTCTATCTAAGAATACACAAGATATTATTGATGCTGTTTATCCAATCTATGAAAGAGTAGAAGACGACTTTACAAATGGTGTGGTTTTATATTTTAGTCCACAAGCTCAGGCTGCTTTACATAGAAGAAATCCTAACAAGTATAAATCATTAGTACCTGATTTTGCTAAGAGTCCCCTTACAGAAGAGGTTAAAATAAAGGGTACAGAAAATGATGATATGAGATGGTATAGATATAAAGGTGCATCAAGATTCTACTTTAAGTTTATTGATACATCAGCCAAAGCATTGAGTGGTGCTGTGGTAAATATAAGTTATAGGAATACAAAGAATGTTCCTTCACTAAGCAATCTAATAACCAATAATGATGGTGAAATTAGGTCAGTTTTAGTAGCTGATGGTTGGGGAGCAAGATTTACAGTTGATGAGATATCTGTTAAGGACGATAAAGGCAAAGAACTTATGCTTATTGCAGATGGTAAGAATCATTCTGCAGTAATTGTCGTAAATAATGGAAAAGGTGGAATTAAATCAAGAACAGATGTCCATAATCAAGAACCTACTGCGCCACAACAAAAGCCTTTAGAAAACTCTCCTAACGAAGGTCAAAAGGATAATCCAAATAGCAGTTCAGAAAAGAGAGATATTATCTTTAATATAAAAATAGTAGACAGTGATAACAGGCCTATTCCTAATATGGCATATTTTTTGAGATATAAGGGTAATGATAAAAAACATGTTGTTGGTTCTGATGGTATTGAAAGAAATATTATTGCAGAAAGTGGAGAAATACTTACGGTAGAGATTAGTGGTAAAGATACACGACAAGTCATCAAATTATTTACAGCATCTAGTGGTGTTTTAGAACAGACCGTAAAATTTGAATTACATTGCTTTGAAATAATGTTTCGTCACCAGAACTCTCGAAAACCAATAAGTAATTTAAACTTAATTCAAACTTATCGTGGAAGAACTTATGAAAAAAAGACGAATGATGAGGGTAGAATATTAGTCAAAGCTATGCCTGGTTTTGAATTAAATTACAAACTAAGAAATGGTCGAAATTTATTGACACTGAATGTTGATAAAAATAAAGATTTAAGAATTATCGATGTGGATTCTAACGCAATAGAGAAAGCAGCAGAAAGTTTAAAAAAGAGTGTTGATGCATCAAAACAACAGAATCAATCTACTAGTACAGCAATACCTGAATCTAAACAAGAAGTTAAAATCCAAGATCAGACATCCAAAAGAGATAAAATCACTGCAACCAGTACAGATGGACATCCGAAAACTATTGTTAATGATCACGGTGATGTTGAGTTTGTAGTTCTAACTTATGATAAAGAAACTAATCAGTTATTTAATGGTGGAAGCTATTTTATAGAATACAAAGGAAATAAACGTATTCACGTTAGTGGAATACATGGTTTAGGAAAAAAATTACATAAAGGACAAATTGGTCAAACAATTAAAATTTTAGATTCAAGTGGTAAAAACCAGCTGTTACACAACTTTACTCTTAAATACCCTATGCCTGTGATTGAGTTGAAGCTTGATAAACCCAAAAACGATGGATTATATTTATTCCCACTAAAAATACGCACAAATTCATATAAAAAAGGATTTGCTCAATTTGGCTCTAATCGTAGTGGTGGAAAACGAAAACATGCAGGATGTGATCTTTATGCACCAGCAGGAACAGAAATTAGAGCAATGGCGGATGGCGTGGTGAGAAGTATTTATTACTTTTATGACAATACTGATGCTATTGAGATTGTTCATCAAAAACATATTATTCGTTATGGCGAAATTAGAAAGGGTAAAGCTTTAGTAAAGGTTGGAGATAAGGTCTTAAAAGGCCAAGTAATAGCTCATGTAGGTAGCTTAACAACTAAGGGCATTCCAAGTATGATGTTGCATTTGGAAATGTACTCAGATCCAAATAATAAAGGCACTTTAAACGGTACAAGTGTTTATAAACGGCGTTCGGATTTAATTGATCCTACTCCATTTTTAGATAGCGCATCATTATGAGCATTTTTTCATGAAAAATATTTATATTTTAATTTTTATAAGCACTTTAATTGCATGTAGTGATAAAAGTCAGGATAAAATACAAGATGGTTCAAATAATGAACCAAAAGTAATACATACAGAAGTATATGAACAACCAGCCAGTGTTGTAAGTGTAGATTTAGTAGCAGATGAGACAAAAGTGAATACAGATAAAATAGTTACAATGGAGAAAACTAATCAAACAGCTCAAATCTCCTGTTTCAATAAAAATATTACGGAATGGTATGGTTTTAATGAAGCTTCTGCTGAACCAAAATGTGAAGCCATAAAGAATTTTAAGCTGCCATCTTATAAATGCGATGTTTCTAAAAATGCCTTTGGTGCTGATAAAGATGCTATTTTAGTGGAAAATCAAGACCAGCGGATTTTCGTTTATTCTAATTCTAAAGACTGTAATGAAATGCTGGATATACGCAACTCTAATGCACCATAGAGTTACTGTTTAAAAACAAACTGTTTTATAAGAAAAATACAATAAAGCAGAAGAAATTTGGCGTCAAATATCCCGAATTATTCAAAAAGCTTGGCTACTACAGCCAAGCTTTTTACTTTAGGTCTCAACAATCCCTTCTAAATCATCAAAGGTATAGTTATTTGGTACATTAATCAGATGCGTTTGAACCCCTTGTTCAACTTTATCACTCACATCAGGATAGAGCCAACGCGTAATTTGTTCAGCTACACTTGAATGGTATTGAATCTCAAAATGATTCAAACCATAGAACACAGCTTTATGTGTATCAGGTAATTTAAGCTGAAAACGAGGATTTGGGTGTTCACCTAACGCACTCTTCACACTGACCAAATAATCACCGATCACAGTAAGTGCTTTGGTTCGTAATTTCTCAAACTCTAAAGTCCCTGCGATTAAGAAGGTATTAATATGTGAGGGTAAAGGTGCTGGTTTACGATTGTCATCTGCAAAACCAATACGTGCATCATTATGTTCCCAGTCATCATCACGGACGCTACCATGGCGAAGATCTAAAATACCATTGCTGCGAATATTGACCAATTGACCAATGAGGTTAATAAAGGGGAATGCACCAATCTTGTCTTGTAAAATAAAACCAAAACGTTCCAATGCCGCGCCGTGATGTGGCGAACCGATACAGACCAAGTTCTCAACGATATGTACCCATTGGCAGAGGTCTTGTTTGCCATAGAACAATGCACTACGAGAAACCAATCCCCCCATGCTATGTCCAATCAAATCAATACTGGTAATGCGTGGGTTACGCTGCACTAAGTCTTCAAGCACATTGGCAAAACTACGACCATTTGCTGAAATGCGTCGCCCAGTATTGTAGTTGAGATACAACATCGTGTTGTTATCGCGTTGAGCCAGTAAACGCTCACCAATACCGCCATAACGATTATTCGACCACGTCAAATGGTTCATACATAAACCATGCGTTAAAATCACCACACGACCAGTCAGCTCACCTTGTTGCAATGATCCATAGTGATCATAAAGCACCATCGGCAAAGCCATCGGGTTATGTTGCTTCAAGAAAAAATCACCAAAGATTCCATTCAGCGCACCCACCGCAAAATGTAAAGTTGGGCTAAGCGGTTTATTGTGTAGTGCTGGAAACTTCTCAATGACTCTGCGTAAATTTGGTGCAAGGAAGTTGCTACCATATTTTTGGATGGCAACATAAGAAAATTGATAGAATTTCTGCAATTGCGGGTGTTTTTGTAATTTTTTGGCTTTTTGTGCACTTAAACCGAGCGCTGTCCGTAGCACTTCAGTTTGTACCAATTGCATCAATTCGTGTACGCCACTTAAGCTGGTACTGACGAGCTGTGCCAAACCTTCCAAAGCATCTGCCTGACTGGGAGGGGTACTATCCCACTTACAGTAGGTTTCATGCAGAGGTGTTAAACTTGGCATATTGATTTCCTCATCCTTGATATATACCGAAGGGTTGAATTTATGAACCTAACACTGTTTAGATAAACTACAACAAACGCTTATATATTTTGCTGTTTCATCCGTAATTTTTTTAGAATACTGATGAACGGTGCATAGTATCGGTTTTTGTGTCGGACAATTTCAGGGTTATATGTAAATTATATTGTTATTTGATTATCAATTATGATTAATAATGTGATTTATTTCACTATATGTCAAGCTGGTGTCTATTTTGGTGCATATGCAAATTATCTATTTACATGGTTTTCGTAGTGGCCCGATGTCAAAAAAGGGGCAACAATTGAGACAATACTGTGCAAAGTATGATTCAATTCAAGTGCATTTGCCAGATTTGAACCAATCGCCCGAGCGCGTGCTTGAGCAAGTTTCACAACTCATCGAAACTCACCCGAGAGAACAAGTGGTTTTGGTTGGTAGTAGTTTAGGTGGCTTTTACGCGACGTATTTTGTCGCCAAGTATGCCTGTCCTGCTGTATTGATCAATCCAGCTATGCAACCATGGCAGCTATTTCAAACGCTATTCGGGATTGATCAAATCCCACTCAAAATCACCGAGTCATGGACACTCAATGCCGAACACTTGCAACAATTACAGTCGATTGCTGAAGTAGAGCTAAAAAATGCCGATAAAATTTTAGTGCTATTGCAACAAGGCGATGAAGTCTTGGATTATCATCAGGCACAACGTTATTATAGTGCAGCACAACCGTCCTCTTTGATTATCACTGACACTGGTGGCAGTCATGCAATGGATGATTTTGAAGAAAGATTAGCGTTAGTACTCGAATTTCTATCGGCAGCGATTCAATAAGGAAGTCAGACCAAGTGACACAATATACAGCACAATCTCTTGAAGTTCTTTCTGGTTTAGATCCTGTGCGTCGTCGTCCAGGCATGTATACCGACACCACACGACCGAACCATTTGGCTCAAGAGGTGATTGATAATGCTGTCGATGAAGCGCTTGCAGGACATGCCAACCAAGTCTATGTCACGGTTTATGAAGATGGATCGTTGTCTGTCGAGGATAATGGACGAGGTATGCCAGTCGATATTCATCCTGAATATGGGCAAAGTGGTATCGAAATTATTTTAACCAAGTTGCATGCTGGCGGTAAGTTTAGTACCGATAACTATCAGTTTTCTGGTGGTTTACATGGGGTTGGGATTTCGGTAGTCAATGCGTTGTCTACACGGGTTGAAGTTGCAGTACAACGCCACGGAAATTTATATCAAATGGCGTTTGAGCAGGGTGAACCTGTTGCACCGTTATCAGTATTAGAGGGCAAGGTGGCAAAGCGTGCCACAGGAACAACCGTGCGTTTCTGGCCCGAGGCAAAATATTTTGATAGTCCGAAGTTTGCATTAAAAGCCTTAAAACATAATTTAAAAGCCAAAGCAGTTCTAGCCGCAGGCTTAAAAATCATTTACGACGATAAGATTAATAACGAACGGATCGAATGGCAGTTTGAAAATGGTTTAGTCGACTATTTGATGGATGAGTTGCAAGATCGTGAGATTTTACCTGATCCAGCATTTGTCAGTAGTGGAAAAGCAGACCGCGCAGCATGCGAGCTTGCGATTTGCTGGAATGTAGAGGGTGGCGAGCAAATTCAGGAAAGCTATGTCAACCTGATTCCAACTGCGCAAGGCGGAACACATGTTAATGGTTTGCGTTCGGGTGTGACCGAAGCGTTACGTGAGTTTTGTGAGTTACGTAATTTACTGCCGCGCAACGTGAAACTCTCTGCTGAAGATGTGTGGGATGGGGTGAATTTCATTTTATCGTTGAAATTCCAAGAGCCTCAGTTTTCAGGACAGACCAAAGAACGTTTATCTAGTCGTGAAGCATCCAATATTGTGTTGAATATTGTGAAAGATGCATTTGCTTTATGGCTCAATCAACATGCTGAGATTGCCACGCAACTGGCGGAAATGGCGATTGCAAAAGCTGGCCGTCGTTTAAAAGCTGCGAAAAAGGTTGAGCGTAAGAAGATTGTTGCGGGTCCTGCATTACCCGGAAAATTAGCCGATTGTGTCGGGTTGACCCGTGAAGACAGTGAACTCTTTATTGTCGAAGGGGATTCCGCAGGTGGAAGTGCCAAGCAAGCTCGGGATAAAAACTTTCAAGCGATTATGCCGATTCGTGGAAAGATCTTAAATACGTGGGAAGTGTCTTCGGATGAGGTATTAGCCTCGCAAGAAGTGCATGATATTGCCATTGCAATAGGGGTTGATCCGGGCAGTGATGATCTATCGGAACTCCGCTATGGCAAAGTCTGTATTCTTGCCGATGCCGACTCGGATGGTTTGCATATTGCGACCTTATTGTGCGCTCTATTTGTCAAACACTTTCCAACTATGGTCGAAGCAGGTCATTTGTTTGTTGCGATGCCACCTCTATATCGTATTGATGTGGGCAAAGATGTGCATTACGCCCTTGATGATGAGGAACTTGAAGCGATCTTAAAGAAAGTGAAGGGCAATAAAAACCCACAAATTACCCGATTTAAAGGACTGGGTGAGATGAACGCAAGCCAGCTTCGTGAAACCACGATGGATCCCAATACGCGTCGTTTAGTACAGTTAGATTTGGATGATGCCCATTTCACTGCAAGTTTGTTGGATAAATTACTTGCCAAAAAACGTTCAGCGGATCGTAAGCATTGGTTAGAGCAAAAGGGAAATCTAGCGGATATTGTGGTTTGATTTGAGCTAAAACTGAGTAAGCAGAGATTCGTAGAAGCCAAGCATCATGCTTGGCTTTTTTATTGAGAACAAAAATGCATCATTTTAGATCACGATGTATTTTTTGTATGCAATGTTGTATACAAGATTGGATTTTTCTCTTGCACTTTTAATTAATATTTATATAAAACAATAAATTAACTTGTTGGCATAAAAATTGAATAACTCCACTTAGTCAACATCACAACACACAAAATGTGGAGAAAAAAGATGCAACAAAAATTAATGCCGATTTCTATGCTTATGGCTGCCATGATGGGTATGGGGCTAGTGGGTTGTTCTAAGCCTGCTGAAACATCTGAACAAACAAAAACAGAAACCAAAGCTGCACCAGCCGATGGTGAAACCATTAAAGTCGGAATTTTACATTCCCTTTCGGGCACGATGGCGATTTCTGAAACTTCACTGAAAGATACGGCATTGATGACCATTAATGAAATCAATGCCAATGGCGGCGTACTCGGTAAAAAATTAGAGCCTGTGGTGGTCGATCCTGCATCAGATTGGCCGTTGTTTGCTGAGCGTGCTCGTCAATTGATTACTCAAGACAAGGTCGCGGTGATTTTTGGAAGCTGGACCTCGGTATCACGTAAATCTGTTCTCCCTGTGGTGGAAGAATTGAATGGTTTAATGTTCTACCCTGTGCAATATGAAGGTCAGGAGCAATCTAAAAATATTTTCTACACTGGGGCAGCCCCGAACCAGCAAGCGATTCCTGCGGTGGAATATTTAATGAGTGATGAGGGCGGTAAGGCCGAACGCTTTGTCTTACTCGGTACGGATTATGTCTATCCACGTACCACCAATAAGATTTTACGCGCGTTCTTGAAGTCGAAAGGCATTGCTGATGCCGACACTATGGAAGAGTACACTCCATTTGGTCATAGTAATTATCAAACCATTGTTTCCAATATTAAAAAATTCTCAGCCGGTAAGAAAACCGCGGTGATCTCCACCATCAATGGTGACTCAAACGTGCCTTTCTATCGTGAGTTAGGCAACCAAGGGATTAAAGCCTCAGAGCTTCCTGTGATGGCATTCTCTGTCGGTGAGGAAGAATTGCGCGGGATCGATACTAAACCATTGGTGGGGCATTTGGCGGCATGGAACTATTTCATGTCGATTAAAAATCCGAAAAATACTGAATTCGTGAATAAATTCAAACAATTCGCGGTGGAATACAAATTGCCAAATGCCGATAAAGTGGTCACCAATGACCCAATGGAAGCGACCTATGTCGGCATCAATATGTGGAAACAAGCGGTTGAGAAAGCAGGCACGACAGATGTAGATAAGGTACGTGAGGCAATGGCAGGTCAAACCTTCGCCGCGCCATCGGGTTATACCTTAAAAATGGATGCTAGCAATCACCATTTACACAAGCCTGTGATGATTGGACAAATCCGTGCCGATGGTCAGTTTGATGTGGTTTATAAAACGCCTGAAACCATTCCAGCAGAGCCTTGGAGTCCATACATCCCGAAATAAAGCTTTTTAGAACCTGTTGTTGATGCAGCAGGTTCTTTTCATTTTTTTGATTTAACCATTCAAATATAGATTCAATAAAGGGGAGTCATATGGCGAAACACTATGTGTTAGCACTGCTCTGCGTTATGGCACAGTTTTTTTGTGGTCTTGCTTGGGCAGAGCAAAGTACTTCGGCGTCCACATCTCCTATCGTAACGCCTACAACTACTCAAGATGCGATTCAAAGTTTTGTGAAGGCAGATTTCGCCACGCGCCGTGCCATGCTGAATCAATGGCCAGCCAGTATTGAACAGCTTGATCAGTTAGTTGCGTATATTGACCAAAATGAGTTGTATACCGATAGTGCAGGACAGACTTACATCTTACAAAATGATGAGGTCTTATTGAGTTACCCTGCCAAACAGGTATTGGAAGATTGGCCTGCCGATTTGTCCCAAGTTACTTTGGTCAATACTTTACGCAAGGCGCTCAATTTTGGGCAAGCCAAAGTCAAGCTTGATTCTGAAGATGCATCACAACGTTTGGCTGCGGTGGATATTTTAGAAAATAACTTAGCTGAAATCGATTTGGCGATGGTTAAACGACTGTATTTAACTGAACAAAATAATAAAGTCAAAGCCCGACTGGCGCAGCTCAAAGCAAGATTAGAATTCAATGATACCGACGTATTTGGAAAAATTGCTGCGGTCAATGTCTTAGCTGAGTCGAATCGTCCTGATGTATTGGCATTGATGGAACAAAGTCTAGCGCAACCTATTCACAATCAAGAACTACATACCGCGCTGGTTGATGCCAAGAGCAAGATTAAAACCAGAATACAAGCCAGTGAATGGTCTGGACATGTTTTTTCAGGATTGAGCACCGCGAGTATTTTATTGTTGGCTGCGCTCGGTCTTGCGATTACCTATGGATTGCTTGGCGTGATCAATATGGCACATGGCGAACTGATCATGATCGGTGCTTATACCACCTATGTGGTGCAAAGCTTTTTCAAAACCCATTTTGTCGGTTTAGTCGATTGGTATTTACTGGCTGCGATTCCCGCGGCATTTTTAGTGAGTGCTTTGATCGGCATGTTGATTGAACGCACGGTGATTCGTCCCTTATATGGTCGCCAACTTGAAACGCTGCTGGCAACTTTTGGTGTCAGTTTGATTCTGATGCAATTGGTTCGCATGTTTTTTGGTGCGCAAAATGTCGAAGTCTCTAATGTGTCATGGCTCAGTGGCGGTATTGCACTGACGCCAAGCTTGATGCTGCCGTATAACCGTATCGCGATTATTGTGTTTACCGTTGCAGTGTTATTTCTGTTGATTTTCCTACTCAATAAAACGCGTTTTGGTCTGTTCGTTCGTGCGGTCACGCAAAACCGTCAGATGGCACGTGCAGTCGGCATTCGCTCAGCGCGGATTGACATGATGGCATTTGGACTGGGTTCTGGTCTAGCGGGGCTGGCAGGCTGTGCGTTGGCACAAGTCGGCAATGTTGGGCCTGATCTTGGACAAAACTACATTATTGATGCCTTCCTTGTGGTGGTTGTCGGTGGCGTTGGACAAGTGTGGGGCGCAGTATTGGCAGCACTCGGTCTAGGCATTAGCGGCACGATGTTGGAAATCGGCATGGGTGCTGTATTGGCAAAAATTATTCTACTGGTACTTGTGATTTTGTTTATCCAAAAACGTCCACAAGGTTTGTTTGCCATCAAAGGCCGTTTTGTGGAGTAAGCCAATGAAAATCACTTCTTTATTTGCAGATAAACCCTATAGCGCAGTCGCCATTGGCTTTTGTTTCGGGATTTTATTGATACTCCCTTGGTTGCATCTGTTACCGCCTGATTCGGCATTTTACTTGTCGGCATATTGGATTACTTTGATTGGCAAGATCATGTGCTTGGCTTTGGTGGCTTTGGCACTGGATTTGGTGTGGGGCTATGCAGGGATTCTCAGCTTGGGGCATGGTTTGTACTTTGCCTTGGGCGGATATGCCTTTGGTATGTATCTGATGCGCCAATCCGCAGGGGATGGGTTGCCTGATTTTATGCGCTTTCTCAGTTGGACTGAATTGCCGTGGTATTGGGCAGGAACAGATTATTTTGTGTGGGCAATCGCTTTGGTGGTGTTAGTTCCAGGAATCGTAGCCTTTATTTTTGGTTTCTTTGCCTTTCGTTCCAAAATCAAAGGGGTGTATTTCTCGATTATCACTCAGGCGATGGTGTTTGCCGCAGCGTTATTGTTCTTCCGTAACGAAACAGGTTTCGGTGGCAATAACGGTTTTACAGGCTTTAAAACCTTATTGGGTTTTGACATTACCTCTGCACCGATGCGCGCCACACTGTGCTTTACCACTGCATTGGTCTTAATGTTGTGTTTTATCGGGTTACGTCAATTGATGAACCGCCCTTATGGCCGAGTCCTAGGTGCGATTCGTGACAGTGAAAACCGTTTGCAATATTTAGGTTATCGCACGTTGTGGTACAAGCTTTCAGCGTGGGTATTGTCCGCGGTGATTGCAGGCATCGCAGGCGCACTTTATGTGCCGCAAGTTGGCATCATTAACCCAAGTGAAATGAATCCTGTCAATTCGATTGAAATGGCGGTGTGGGTCGCAGCAGGTGGGCGCGGTACGTTGATTGGTCCAATCTTGGGCGCAGGTCTGATTAATGCGGTCAAAACTTATTTTACCGTCGCAGCACCAGAAGCATGGTTATTGATTTTAGGCGCATTATTTATCGTGGTGACGATATTCCTTCCGAAAGGTGTCATCGGTTTATTTGACCGCTTTAAAAAGGAGCGCAACTAAATGAATGAAGTCAGCACCAATTCAGCACAACATGGCGGTCAGCTTGGCGAAGGTTATGGGCGAATCAAAACACTGGATGCAGATTTTAGTCACGGTATCGCACTGTACTTAGAAAATGTCAGTGTTTGGTTTGATTCTTTCCGCGCCTTGAATGATTTATCACTGTATATCGCCGAGGGTGAATTGCGTTGCATCATTGGACCAAATGGCGCAGGAAAAACCACCTTAATGGATGTGATTACGGGGAAAACCCGACCGACTACAGGAACGGCATTTTTTGGGCAAAACTATGATTTAGCCAAAATGAGTACCGAGCAGATTGCTGAAGCAGGCATTGGTCGCAAGTTCCAAAAACCGACGGTATTTGAAAACTTCACGGTGCTGGAAAATTTACTGTTGGCTGCACCACGTGATAAACGGGTCAAGAAAAGCTTATTTAGTCGTTTAGATCCAGAGGCGCAATTGGCTTTAGATGAGACACTGGAGCAAATCCGTCTCAAAGAATTTATCCATAAGCCAGCAGGTTTATTGTCACATGGGCAAAAGCAATGGTTAGAAATTGGCATGTTGTTGATGCAACGTCCCAAGCTGATTTTATTGGATGAACCTGTGGCAGGCATGACCGATGCCGAAACTGAGCGTACAGCCGAACTCTGTTTAGAGTTGAAAAAGAACCACACCTTAGTGGTGGTGGAACATGACATGAGTTTCATTGATACCATTAGTGAAAAAGTCACCGTGTTGGCGCAAGGGGCTATCTTGGCTGAGGGAACATTGGCAGAAGTACAAGCCAATGAAGACGTGATTGAAAAATATTTGGGACGATAGGGGGACACGCATGCTAGAAGTGAAAGAAATTAACCAGTTCTATGGTGGTAGTCATATTCTGCGTGATGTGTCGTTGTCTGCACCTGTAGGTGAGTGTAGTGTGGTGTTGGGGCGTAATGGCGTGGGCAAAACCACCTTACTCAAATGTTTAATGGGCATTTTGCCAATCAAATCAGGGCAGATGCTGTTAGATGGAAAAGATATTGCCAAGATGTCACCTGAACAGCGAGTACGTGCAGGGTTGGCCTATGTGCCACAGGGCCGTGATATTTTTTCGACGCTCACTGTTGAGGAAAATATCTTGATTGGTATGGCAAAATTTTCAGGGGCAAAGACGCGTAAAGTGCCGAGTCATCTCTATGAGATTTTCCCTGTGTTGGATGAGATGAAACATCGCCGTGGTGGGGATTTGTCTGGTGGTCAGCAACAGCAGCTCGCCATTGCCAGAGCATTGGCCTCTGAACCTCGGGTTTTGATTTTGGATGAACCAACTGAAGGGATTCAACCCTCGATTATTAAAGATATTGGTCGGGTAATTCGTAAATTAGCCGATCAAGGGGAAATGGCAATCGTGTTGGTTGAGCAGTTTTATGATTTTGCTGAAGAACTTGCTGATAATTATACGGTGATGGCACGGGGGCAGGTGGTTGCACAAGGGCGTGGTGATGATATGCCTGAGAAGGGGATTCGGGAGTTGGTGGCGATTTAAAACACTCGAAAGAGATTTTCCACCTACGGCCTGATTAAACAGTGATCATTGTGGAATCTTATTGTTTTATATCTAATGTTAGGATAAACCTGCGGTTCGCCCTACTTTGGTTTCGCCCAAAGTAGGCAAAGGCATTGCCATCTACAAAACCTGTTCGCTTCTTTCAATACGTCAAATGATATTGCAAAGACAGTCTCTTGCAAATACCACGCAGGTTGTAGATGACATTTCCGAGTATCATATTTGAGGCTGACTTTTGATTGTTTGTTAACCTTCAACCTTATAAAACGTACCACCTGCATAAACATTATGTCCAAAGCCACAGGTTGAAGCACCATTATTTTGCTCCACCTCGATTTTTTGTCCATTCTGCGGATCATTCGAAAACTGAAGTTTGATCTGACAGTCTTCATAACGATAGTTTGCCTGTTTTGCGGTGATCGGCATGCTGGTTTCAAATGAACCTAGATTTGGACCATAAATTAGCCCGCGTAGTCCAAAATAGTAGCCTTCAAAGTCAATCAGATATCGGTTCTGTTGCTTTTTGACGGTGATGTAATCCCATTGACCAAAACCATTGGCTCGTACATAGCTCCCTTGTAAGTCTTTAGAGATTTGTGGTTTAGGCAGTTGTTTTAAATTATATTGACTGGTTTTAGTGTCTTTATTCCGTAAAAACCAGACTCTTGCCCATTGCGGTTTGCCTAGCTTGGCATAGCTCAATCCAACATTATTATTGGCGATTTCAACGTCTCGATCAGTCACTCGAATGCCGCTTTCTTCTGCATTTAGTTGGCAGAAATGTACCCATGCAGCTTGATCTTTAAATTGTTTCACCGCTTTTGCATATTGCTTCTGATCGTAGAACTTTTTGCCCGCTTGTGCATATTGTTTTACTTTGGCACAGCCTTGTTGTAACTCTTGTTCAAAGGATGATTCAGCGAAACTTGTGGTTGCGGCGAAAACACTAGTGATAACGAAATATAAGGGTAATGCTTTCATCTTATTTATCTTTATAAACTCAGATAATTTCCATTCTAACCAGCAAGATCACAGGACAGCAGTGCTGTATTGTTAAATTTTTATTGAGTATTTAACTGTAGTTGCATCAGGACTAAATCTCGCCATTGCCCAAACTTTTGTCCGACTTGCGGCATGTAACCTATTTGCACAAAACCGAGTTGTTGGTGTAGCACGATCGAGCCTGTATTTCCGCTATCAATTGCTGCAACCATGATATGCATCTGTTGTTGTGTAGCGAGATGAATCAGTTGCAGCATTAAGGCTTTGCCTAGACCTTGACGTGCGTAGCTTGGGTCAATAAAGACTGAATGTTCAATGGTTTGACGATATCCAGTAATGCTCCGAAATGCAGCATAGTAAGCATAACCGACCACTTTTTTATGTTGTAGATCTTCGACCACAATCATGGGAAATTGCTGTTGCTGTAAATCCTGAAAGCGTTGTTGATATTGTGTGAGGGAAACAGTTTGATCATTCCAATTGGCTGTTCCAGTTGAAATTTCAGCATTGTAAATGGTCAGTATTTGTTTTAAGTCTTCGATCGTTGCAAAACGGATTTGATATTGTGAAGCCAAAGTATAGGGTGCAAGTGAGATATTTACTGACATGGGATCGGTCATCAAATCATATGGGAAAAGTGTGATTTTTCAAAATAAGAGAAAAATCAACCAATTCTAATATGAATGATCGTAGCAAAAACAGCAAGGAATGCCTTGCTGTTTTTTAAACGGATCTGAGGCTTAGAAATGATATTTGACTAAAGCGCTGACGTTGTTTTCATCGCTACCTTTGATACCGAATTTGTTATTCCAAACTGAGTGCTCAACACCAAGATACAAACGAGTGTCTGGTGAAATGTGCTTACCGACATTCCATTTATATTGTGTGGTCCAGTTGAGTTCGCTGGCATGATCTTTTTCAGCCGTTGACCAATCAAGGAAACCGTCCACTAAAAACTCTTCGTTTGACAGTTTAAATGGCAATGCATAGGCAATCGTCATTTGATAGTCATCCGCCGTTTTTTCATTGTTGGCACGGTAGAAGTTGATGTTCGCATATTGGAAATATGGGAGATTTAGGTCAAATCCAACGCCGTATAAAAAGTTGTCGAAACTCGAAAAGTCATCGTTATTACTTTCCCAAGTTGTTGAGATCAGTACATCTTTAACTGGACCAAAAGCGAGTTTTTGACCTGAAATTTCACCCAAGCTTAAACGTGGAGAAAGCTCGAAATAGGTGCTTTTATGGTCGTCACTACCGCGCATACGATCCATAAAAAAGAATACATCGGCATATTTTACTTTTGCCGCATATTCAACCGTTAAAGTTGTTTGCTTTTCATCAACAACTTCATAGTTTTCACCATATAAACCCGTGAGGCTAAAGTCCTGCCAAATAGGCTTTGCCTGAGTGAAAGCTGCTGTTGATACCAATAAACATGTCGCCGCAAGTTGCTTAAATTGCATTAAAAAGATCCCCCTAAAAAGGCGTGTAAAGCATACAAGGAATTAAGCAAAAATAAAGCCAAATTTGACCAAATGCTCAAAAGAATTGTATAGGCTGGAACACTGGAAAATGCGGATCCAACTCAGTCGTTTTTATCGCGCGCAGACTCGATTTCAACATAGGATGTTGTGCATGATTTGAGGGTGTTTATTTTCATCCAATTGGCTTGATATTATTCAAAAATTTTTGCTGCTAGAGGGGAAACCTGTGCTAAGCGTCTTAACGGATGCACCAACGCAAATAAAAAATGTCAAAAATCAGCTTGCATATTTTTAATTATGGACGGATATTGGAAATATAGAAGATCTTCTCACATACTGAAAAGCAACAGATGCAAAGCAAGGAGACTACAGGTATTTACACAATCAGAATATACAGCTGCACTGAATGACGGCATGCTCAAAATGCGTCTAAATAACAAGTTTAGTCAAAACGTCTCATCGAAAAGAGAGGAAGATATTTATGAATATTGAAATCCGTACAGATAAAAACATTCAAGGTAGTGAACGTTTAATTGGTTATGTCCGTGCAGAACTAATGCAAGAATTTCAACGCTATAGTGAGCGTATTACACATTTTTCAGTTCATCTCAGTGATGAAAATGGGGAAAAAACGGGAGATCATGATAAACGCTGTATGATCGAAGCTCGCCCAGCAGGTTTGAAACCTGTCGCAGTAACGCATAAAGCTGCAAATATTGATTTTTCTATTCATGGTGCGATTGATAAGTTGAAACGCAGTCTGGAGCATTTGTATGAGAAAAAAGACCACCATCGTGGTGGCTTGCCTGAATATATTGATGTAGATGATGATTTAGATGTAAAAGAAGCATAATCATATCTGCATAAAAAAAGCCCAATATCGGGCTTTTTTTATGCGTGTATCAAATTTATACATGATTTTTAGTTCGTTTTATAAAAAGCTGTCGGGATATTCGGCATAATAGAAACATTAAATATTATATTGTGAGAATTGGTCATGTTAAGCAAACAGCAACAGGCCTTGGTGCAAGCCATACAACAACTCGATTTAGCCCAAGTGCAATCTCTACTTGCTGAAGGACTTGACCCAAATTTTATTGATCCTGAGCAAGGTCCACCTGTTTCAGTCATTTGTGATGGCTTATTTGCATGGTGGGAAAAGATTTGTGAGGCCTATGAAGCCAATCAACCCATTGCTGAAACTGAAAAACAACAACAACTTAAAGTCTATTTAGATATTTTAGATGCACTCATTCAGGCGAAAGCGAATTTGCATTTGTGGGATGCAGAAGAGTTTTATGGCCCACTTTGGGATGCAGCCAGTTCAGCTTGTGCGCCCGTGGTAAAACGCTTATTGGATGAAAAAGTTGATCCAAATACACGTGATGAAGAAGGTTTAACGATTTTATCATCAATCAGCCAACTGTTCTTTGATTGTGACTTTGATGAAATCGATTGGTCAGAGTCATTAGCTGAAGAGCGTGAGACGCTTGAGTTACTGCGTAACAATGGTGCAAAAATGTCAAAAGAATTGACCGCCTAAGCGTAGTCAAAGAAAAGAAAGGGGATAATGATGAATAAACTTCAAACATTGAGTTTTATTGCTGTATCGATGATGGCGAGCACGACTTTTGCTGCTGATTTCTCTTTTGATCGTCCTGGCGCTGGCATGGGCACAGGAATTACGCCTGTTGGGCAGCTGGCATGGGAACAAGGTTTGCCGACAGTCAGCTATCAAAAACAAACCGTAGATGGTGAAAAAGAGAAAACCTTAACCCTCAATGGCGATATGTTATTGCGTACAGGTTTGGCTAAAGGCTTGGAATTACAACTTGGTTGGCAAGGTCCTGTGTGGCAGCAGCATAAACGTGCGGGCATGACCAAAGAAACCAATGGCCTAGGTGATGTCAGCATTGGTTTGAAAAAAGCCATTAATCTACACGATGATCGTTTAACCATGGCGTTATTAGCAGAAGCAATTCTTGCTACTGGGAACGATGAATTTACTGCCCATGATGATATCTACAGTTTAACCTCGGCTGTAGCGTATGAGTTTAGTGATCTGATCGGTACTTCGATTACCATGCGTTATGAAGCGCAAAACAGTAATTGGGCGGTAACTGCGATACCTACCATTGATTATAAAATTGCTGGAAAATTATCTGGATACTCGGAGTTTATTTACCGTAAAGCAGAAAGCCAAGATTACGAATATGGCTTAGGCACTGGTTTAGTCTATGCGGTGAATAATCGGATGCAGCTCGATGCCAGTGTTGGTGTCGATTTAAATGGTGATGCAAGAAGCTACAATGGTGGTTTAGGCGTATCGGTTTTATTTTAAGCAAAAAGTCTTCTCATGATCTCCCGTGAATTCCTGTATATCTCATCGGGAGCATTGGGCTGATCGAAGAGAAATCATCATGAAAAAATGTACTCAGGGTGGCTATAGTTCCGAACTGATGTGTTACTTCCTTGGTAGTTTATTGTTGTTGTGTGGGTCGATGACCTATGCCCAAGAGAGTGTATCCGAGCAACTGTTAAGCCCTGAAGATGCATTTGCCTTTTCGGTCGAATCGACTGAGCGTAATCAGGCGCGACTCCATTGGAATATTCAACCAAACTATTATTTGTATCAACACAAATTTGAAGTACAACAAGGCAATCAACCCGTACAATTAAATTTGCCTAAAGCGGTTGATCAATATGATGAGAACTATGGACATAGCCAAGTTTATTATCAGCAAGCTGAATTTGAAATCCCAACTCAAGCATCTCAACATTATAGAGTAACGTGGCAAGGCTGTGCCAAAGATCGGATTTGTTACCCACCCCAAAATATTGAATTTCAGACCGATGCCGATGGTCTGGTCAGTGTGCAAAATACAGGTTCAAATTCACAAAAACGTTTTTTAGATGTGGCTCGTTCTGCCAACGCCTTAAATACCCAAACTACCGCCTTTGATACCGCTTCAGATGAAGCCTTATCTCCTGTCGACTCCCCTGCGACTGACTCAGCTGGTATGGCACAAGACCAAAAGTGGTCTACCACCTTGGGACAACACTCACTGGCCTATAGTGTATTGTTATTCCTCGGTTTAGGGATATTATTGGCCTTTACGCCGTGTTCATTACCGATGTTGCCGATTCTGACCTCGTTGATTGTCCGTGACAATAAAGGGGTAAAAGCATGGGCGATCGCCTTTACTTTTGTGGTCAGTATGGCCATGGTTTATGCCGTGTTAGGTATGATTGCTGCATCGGCTGGACTTAATTTTCAACGGTGGTTGCAACAACCCGCGACTTTGATTGCTTTTAGCCTATTATTTATCGTGTTTGCCTTAAACCTATTTGGTTTGTTTGAGCTAAAACTGCCACAAAAATGGGTCAATCAATTGGATCGTATGCAGTCGATGCAACAAGGGGGCACTTTAGTTGGTGCCAGTGTCATGGGCATGATTTCGGCGTTATTGGTTGGGCCATGTATGACTGCACCATTGGCGGGAATCTTGTTGTTTATTTCGCAAAATCAAAATCAATGGCAAGGTGCTTTATTGTTGTTCACGCTTGGTTTTGGCATGGGACTGCCTTTATTGCTTGCGAGTGTTTTAGGTGCTAAAGCCTTACCGAAAGCAGGCGAGTGGATGCATCAGATTAAGGTGATTTTTGCCTTTTTAATGTTGGCATTGAGCATTTATTTTCTGCGCCCGTTATTGCCAGAGCTGGCGATGCAATTGCTTAGCCTCGTTTTAGGTCTGGCTTTTATTATTTACGCGCTGTACCGATTATTTGCTCAAAAGGGCAAGTTGCAGTGGCTGTATATTCTCTTGTTAATACTCACCATTCCATTTCTTGCTTATACTCAATATCAACATATTCAGAGCCTTGGTTCTGTTGAGGCGGAAAAGTTGGCTGAATGGCATGTGGCAAAGACCGCTGAGCAATTTCAACAGGTGTTAGCCAATGCGCCGAAAGATCGCGGCATTATTATTGATGTATATGCAGATTGGTGTGTGGCATGTCAGCCAATTGAGCACCGTATTTTAAAAGATGCAGCAGTACAGCAGGCTCTGTCGCCGTATTATTTAATTAAACTGGATCTAAGTCAGTATGATGCTTCTCATCAAGCTTTATTAAAGCAATGGGATATTTTAGGGCCGCCGACCTACTTATTTTTAGATCAGCAACAACAAGAAATTCGTTCGTTACGATTAACTGGGGCATTTAAAAAGGCAGATTTATTACAGCAACTGGCTTTATTTGAAGGAAAATCATAAGCATGTATACTTTATTTATTGGCAATAAAAATTACTCTACTTGGTCGATGCGTCCTTGGATATTATTAAAACAGGCAGGGGTTTCGTTTCAAGAGCATCTCATTCAGTTTGATGATTTTGAACTAGATAGTCCGTTTAAGACAGAAATATTAAAACTGAATCCGACGGGCAAAGTACCTGTACTGGTAGATGGTGATGTTACGGTTTGGGATAGTTTGGCGATTTGTGAATACGTCGCAGAGCAATCTCCTGAAAAAAATCTATTGCCACAAGATAAAAAATTACGTGCTCGAGCGCGTTGCATTAGCGCAGAAATGCACAGTAGTTTTCAAAGCTTACGTAATCTTTGTCCAATGAATATTGAAGCTGATTTAGCCCATATCGGTCAAAAACTTTGGGCTGAACATGATCAACTTCGTGCTGATGTGGCTCGTATTGAACAAATTTGGTCGGAACGCCCAAGTGAAGATAGCTTCTTATGTGGTGAGTTTAGTGTTGCCGACGCATTTTATGCACCTGTAGTCATGCGTTTTGTGTGTTTCCAATTCCCTGTATCTGCTTCAAGCCAAGCTTACATGCAAAAAATCTTGTCTTTGGCATCGGTTCAGCAGTGGATCGCCGAAGCCAAACAAGAACAAATGTTTGTGCTTGTTGATGAGCCTTATCGTCAAAATCGGGAAGAGTATTTGACCAACTAGACAAAATCCAAACAAAGAACTCCCACTCATAATCAAAACATGAGTGATATTATGGCTTGAAATATAGCCATAATAGGAGAAACTGCCCGGTGTTTTTAAAAACTTATAAAGCAATGTGGCGTGTTTCCAATAAATTTTATAAAAATGAGAAGCAACATTTAATTGTTCTGATTGGCTTGGTTATTGCCACGAGTTTTATTACTGCTATTCTTCCTTACTTTATTAAGCTTATTATTGACAGTACTCATCAAAATGAAGGTATTAACTACATCTATGTTTTAGTGGTTTCATATTGCCTTGCTTGGTTTTTGTCTCAGATTATTGAATGGGTTAAAAATGCGCTAAGTGGCTTGATTAGTGCAAAACAAGAGACTTCGGTACTCATTGCGAGTTTGGAAAACTATCTTAGAATAGAAAAATCGAGGCAAGATAAAGTCGATATTGGTATATTCAATGCCGAGGCAGTACGAGCAAGTAATGCTTTTTCTATGATCACTTTTGCATTCTTGCTTGCTTTCTTCCCTGTGGTATTACAGCTTATTTTTATTACTTATATTCTTAGTGTAAATATTAGTGTGATTTTTGCTTTAGGTTTTCTTGGGACAGCATTTGGACTGTTCTTGATCTCGGTTTTTATCAATAGGAAGAGTAAAAAATATTATGAACCATTATATTCAATAAAAAATATTTTAAACAGTAAGTTCCTTGAAAAGATAAATAATGCTTATGAGATCAAAGTGAACAATGCTGTTGATTTTGAAGTTGATTATTTCAAGAGGAATGTAAAAAAATTTATTGATCAAAGTTTCAATAGCCATTTAAAAATTGCTTGTTTAATGGTCTTCCAAATTGCTTTTATCTTTCTCTTCTTGCTTGGTTTTTTACTTCTTTCAACCAAGTTGTTTTCCATAGGAAAAATAACCACAGGCGATATGGTGATGATTAGCTCTTATATCATGATGCTAACCATGCCATCTCTTATGATCTCTCAACAAATTAACTTACTTGCAGGTAATGCTGTAGCAGTAGAAAAGTTTTATAGCTACTTTGAGTTTGAAAAAGACGAGTTAAATAATAAAATGTATCAGAATGATCATTTATTATTTTCATTTAAGAATGCATTGTTAGAAGTCGGCGGCAAGCTAAGTGCTGAAGTAAATTTGGATTTATATAAGAATAAGATGTACGTGATTATTGGAAAGACTGGAACTGGGAAATCAACTTTAATTAATTATATGCTAGGTGCTTATAAGTTAAAGGGAGGGCAGTTATTTTATAAAGATCTAGACATAACTAAACAGTACTCTACTAAAATTTTTGATGAGGTGGCCTTTGTTGGACAAAACTATTCTATTTTTACTGGCTCTTTAAGAGAAAACCTAATTTATAACGCGAAGTATGCTTATACCGATGATGAGATATCACAACTGCTTATAATTTTTGATCTACAACATCTTCTTTCAGATAAAAATCTTTCATTAGATGATCACATCAATGAATATTTGAAAAGTTTTTCAGGTGGTGAAAAGCAACGTTTAAATATATTACGTGCAGTGCTAAAGAAACCTAAAGTGCTCATTTTAGATGAACCAACCTCAGCACTGGATTCACATACAAGTATCAGGATTTTAAATTTCCTCAATGAACATATTGAAACATTAATCGTGATTACACACGCTCAAGAATGTAAAGATCTTGCAGATGAAGTGATTGATGTCGAGCAATTATTCAGGATTACAACACCTTTAACTTAGTCTTATTTTTAACTGTTAGCTACTCGTCAAATCTTCAAAAATTTGGACTTGATTCCGTCCAGCCGCTTTCACCGCATAGAGTGCTTGATCCGCCTGACTAATAATGAGATGCGGTTCATCGGCACTGAGTGAACTACTGATCCCAAAGCTGGCACTGACCGAAAACGCTTGTTGATCCTCTGCCACAAAACGTAGGTTCGCAATCGCCACACGACAACGTTCCGCGATATTTTGCGCTTGAGTGGTGGTGGTATGTGGCAACAATAAAATGAACTCCTCCCCACCAAAACGACCAATCATATCTTGATCACGTAAATGCTTGGTTAAGCAGTTCGCGACTTGAATGAGAACCTGATCTCCCATGCTGTGTCCAAAATGATCATTAATATTTTTAAAATGATCCAGATCAAGCAATACAATTGAATATAACGAGTTGGGTTGTTGATGTAATTTTTCTAGATAAGCACTAATGCTACGACGATTTAACACATCGGTGAGAGGATCGAGACGGCTCAGATGCTGAATCGCCAACTCTCGTGAACGCCATTGGGTCAGTAAAATTTCAAATAGAAATAAACAGGCAATCAAAATTGGTAATAGAAAAAACAGCATGCTCATAACCCAAAAGGGATGCATCTCAGATTGATTGAGAACTTCTGGTTTAAATAACGGTGCGTACTGAAGCACGCCAAACATACTGAGAAAATTGCAAAATAATAATGCAATGGTGGCAGGCACTAGCGCACAATAAATCATCTTGCGATTAAATAAAACCAATCCAACTGCGACGACGCTGACGTACACCACCATGGTGGCAGGGCTAAAACTCCCGATCAAATAACTGGTATGGCAGAGCAGCACAGTAAAAAGCTGCACAGTTAAAATAGGAATGATTTCATGTGCCCAAGCTTGGTCTTTGTAGCGATAGCAAGGCACGATTAGGCTTAAAAAGACCATCAGCATAATCACGTTGGTCCATAACTTGGAATAAACCAACGGTAAATTTACCCACTGCCATGTGATGGGATTGAGCAAGACCAGCACATCCCAAACAATCCCGAAAAGGGTCATAAAAGCAGCAAGTATGAGCAGCAGAATAGATTTCTTTAACATGTTCCAGTTAATCAGTGGTTCATGTTCCCAAAATTGCGAGAAATTCCATTTTTCTCGATTGACTAAACGCTTAAAATGAATCTTTATCATTGGCATGCATCCTTATATGCAATGAGATTCCTAAGAGACTTTATGAATGTAAATTCGTCATCAGAAAGATCAAGAAACGCTAATTAAAATAACAATAGCATCTTTAGAATGAGAAAAAAGTCTGGTTTTAAGCTTTTGAGTGCAAATCAGGACGGGAAAAATTCTTTGAGAAATAGACTATTATCTAAATATCCAATCAATCATATTTTATGATGACAAAAGTGAATCAAGAATGACAATGGCCAGCGATAGCTGACCATTTTTCACACAACTTGAAGGTGTTTAGTCACGATCGAGTCGATGTGCAAATTTAGCAATATCTGCTAAAGCTTGCTTGGCTTCTGGGAACCATGCATTGAACATTTGGAAGTTGTGCCACATGCCAGTATAGAGTTTAAAGATCACTTTGACATCGGCTTGTTCCGCTTTCTCACGGAAGCGTTTTGAATCATCCAATAGAATCTCTTTTGATCCAACCTGAACCAGTGTCGGAGGTAGACCTGTTAAATCATCAAATAGCGGTGATACCCGAGGATCGTCCGCTTGGATATCTTCGGTTAAATAATGATTGATGCCTGCTTGTAACGCTTCAATTGAAAGTAAGGCATCATGCTTTTGATTGAAACGCAGTGATTCGCTGGTGAGAGTCAAATCTAAATAAGGTGACATTAGAATCAAACCACTTGGCATCAACTCAGGTTGTTGTTTGAGACGCAAGCACAGTGCCAATGCGAGATTTGCACCACAAGAATCACCAGAAACAATAATATCTTTGGGTTTAATCCCTTGAACAAGCAGTGTTTGATACACGTCGAAGATTGCATCGATCGCATCTGGGAACGGGTGTTCAGGCGCCAAAGGATAATCGATATGAATCACTTGCATCTGTGTACATGCCGCAATATCAGTCATTAGAGCACGGTGTGTATTGAGGCTTCCCAAGAAAAAAGCACCACCATGAATATGAAAAATGAGCTGAGTTGCCGCGGCTTGGGTTTTAATTTCTTCACCACGAATACCTGCCAAACGCAAAGGACGAATTCGTGCATTAGGATTATGTGGAAATAAGCGACACAATTGATCCAATACAGGACGCAAAGCATTCGGTGCTAGATTGAACTGACTCGGTGTACGGATGGTCGCTTTGAGTAGGGATTCAGTAAAATAATATTTCCAAACAGTACCAAATTTCATAATTTTTCCATATTGTTAGAGCAGTATACAACTAAGAGAATGCTTGATTTTAGTCCACATTTTGTTGTGATCAGAACAGTGTTTTGTAGCTGTTCAGATTGTACCTAATAGTCACAATCAAGAATTGCAATATTAATGGAAGTTCTCAATACTCTTAGTCTTAAAAGACCCATTAAGGATATTACAAAAATGAAGAAAATTGCTTTAGCACTAGGATTGTTTAGTTTGACCGCTTTTGCCAATGCGGCGGATGCATTACACGGTAGCGTGTGGCAAACCATTGATGATGAAACTAAGCAACCAAAAGCGATCGTCAAGTTTACTGAACAAAAGGACGGTTCATTATCTGCATCGATTCAGAAGTATTTAGTCCCTGGCCAAGAAAGCGTTTGTACGAAATGTGAAGGTCCATTTCATAATAAATCTCTGAATGGTGTAGTCATTGTTCGCAACCTGAAAAATTCAGGTGGTGTAAATTATGATGGTGGTTCTATCGTTGATCCAAAAAATGGTAAAACCTATAAACTCAAAGCTGAACTCACTGACGGTGGTCAAAAGCTGAAATTACGCGGTTATATCGGTGTTGCGGCACTGGGTCGTAACCAAACTTGGGTACGTTCTAACTAAGCTCGTTTTATGAATGAAAAAAACCGAGTCAAATGACTCGGTTTTTTGTGATGTCTGCTTTAATCAGATAAGTTCTGATAAGTCTCCTCATCAAAACCGATGACAAAGCCTTGTGGCGTTTGTAGGACTGGACGTTTAATTAAACTTGGCTGTGCGATTAAAGCCTCAATCAGATTTTGTTCAGTGCTGGTGGCGAGAGCTTGTTCGTCCGCCGTCAATTTGCGCCATGTAGTGCCCTTTTTATTCAGGACTTTCTCTGCGCCGATGTCTTTTAACCAAACTTCTAAAGTCGCAGCATCAATGCCTTGTTTTTTATAATCATGAAACTGGTAATCGATTCCTTTTGCTTGTAGCGCATCAAAGGCTTTTTTCATCGAATTACAATTTTTAATACCGTAAATTTTAAACATGCTGAAAACCATCGGGAAATAAAAAAATATCAATGACAGCCTAACGCAAAGTACAAAAAGAGAAAACCCGCATTTAATCATCCTGATCATGCGGGTCTCATTTCAACGTCCAATGTCTCATCCTTGCAAATAAACTTAAACTAAGTTTATTTTGTCTTCCTACGGCGTCCTATCCTTTTGTGGTCATCCTGACCGCTTCCCTGTGCCGTGCAGCTATAATGCCGATACAGCAGCTAAATAAAAATACACAAAAAACGACATAGCATGTAAGTTAAAGAAGCGGTCAAAGTGAACAACTGTTCACTTAATCGTGTATTTTATAGTCAATAATTACAGGTGCATGGTCGCTAAACCATTGTTCTTTATAGACCCAAGCGTTTGCAGTACGTGCTTTCCAGTCTGGAGAGCAGGCGTGGTAGTCGATACGCCAACCGACATTTTTTGCACGGGCTTGTCCACGATTTGACCACCATGAGTATAATTCTGCTTCAGGTCGTACTTCACGGAAAGTATCGACATAACCCAATTCATCATAGATATGGTCAAGCCATGCACGTTCATGGGGCAAGACGCCTGATGATTTCTGGTTGCCTGACCAGTTCTTAATATCAATGCGTTTATGCACGATATTGTAATCACCACACACGATGATCGATTTATTTTCATCTCGCCATTGTTTTAGTATTTGGGCATATTCTTGTAGAAATAAATCTTTACGTGCTTGTGCTTCGTCACCACTTGATCCTGATGGTAAGTATAACGAGGCAATATGAACAGGATGTGACAGCCCTAAATCAAATTCAGCTGCGATAAAACGACCTTGCGAGTCTGCCAGTTCGAAACCCAAACCATTTTTCACTGAAACAAAGGGCAGACGGCTATAAATCGCCGTGCCTGCATAGCCTGCACGTTCAGCCGGGAACAGGTGGGTATACCAGCCTTCAGGTTTGAATTTATCGGTCCATTGCTCATGCGTGATGCGGCTTTCTTGCATACATACCACGTCAGCATCGGACTGTTCTAACCACTCCAATAGTCCTTTGGTTACGGATGCGCGTAGTCCATTCACATTAATTGAAACGACTCGAAGAATTTTTACATCACTTGGATAGCTATCCTTTGGTATCATACGTCTGTTTAACCTCAATTGAAGAATTTGGAGCACCTTATATGACAACGCCTGTGTCATTTCATCCGCAAGCTTTTATCGAACTCGCATTATCACGTGGTGTGCTTAAATTTGGTGAGTTTACCTTAAAATCAGGTCGTGTCAGTCCTTATTTCTTTAACGCAGGTTTGCTCAATGATGGTGAAGCACTCTCGCTTTTAGCACAAGGCTATGCGGATAAATTGGTTCAGTGTGACAATGTTGGGGTGATTTTTGGTCCAGCGTATAAAGGGATTCCTTTTGTTGCAGCGACAGCAGTGGCGTTATCTCAAGTACATGGTAAGAGCATACCGTGGGGTTTTAACCGTAAAGAAGCCAAAGATCACGGTGAAGGTGGCATGTTGGTTGGTGCATCGGTTGCTGGTCAAAAGGTTTGGATCATTGATGATGTGATCACTGCGGGGACTGCGATTCGTGAAGTTGTGACGATTTTAAAAAATGCAGGTGCGACCATTGCAGGTGTGTTGGTGGCGTTAGATCGTCAGGAATGTGGTCAAGGTGAGCTTTCTGCGATTCAGGAAGTGCAAAAAGAATTGGAAATTCCAGTGCATGCGCTCATTACCATGAAAGATTTGATGGATTATTTGGATGCGAAAGGCGAAAAAGAAGCTTTGGCTAATATGCAGGCATATCGCGAAAAATATGGCATCTAAGTTCTAGGTAGTAGGAAAGGAAGCTGAGGCTTCCTTTTTATTTTAACGAATGGTTTAAAAATAAACGTAGATCGTGAGGAAGTAAAAGCCGTTCCAGTGCGTTGGATTCTAGAATGGCTTCCTTTAAGGCATTGATATAAAGATTAAAAAAACGTAAAAGCTGTATTATGTCAGTTTCAGCTATTCTTAAAGATAGCTAAAACTGTAAAAGTACCTTACTACGATTTCATCTATTGGACTTAAAAATTTAATGTTACTCCAACTTAAGTACTTCTAATGACATTTCTGCTGGTAAATTTCCTTTATTCTTTAGTTCTGTTAATATTTTTAAAGCCTCTTTTGGGTTTTTAATAAACCCATTCTTACCATGAAAATAATTAATAGCTAACATGAATTTAGCCAAATCATTATCATGGTAAGAAGCTTGTATTAATAAATTATTCGCTTTTTTAATATTTTTTTCGATACAAATCCCGTTTCTATATAAAAGAGATAAGTTATATAAGGCATGCTTATTTTGATCTTGAGCAGCCATTTTAAACATTTCTAATGCAGAGCAATAGTTTAAAGCTGTATGTATTCCATGAAAATAGAAAAAACCAAGAGTGTTTTGGGCATCACTCTTCCCTTCATTTGAAGCTTCTTTGTAGTAACTGATAACCATTTTGTTTAGCTTCTCTTGTTTAATTTTTTCTTTGTTTAAAAAATAAAGTTGTGTGATTGAATTGACATCATCAATACTTAACCTAATATTAGCTAAAGGAATTGGATCATTTAGCTTAATGAGTAAATCCTGATTCCATTGTTCTCTTTTTTCCCAAGGACGATTTATTTCATAGTGATTTACAAATGTATTACCTATTCCTAGAGGGCCTAGTAATAGTGAAATCACGGCATAGGAATATATGAATTTTTTAAGATCCATGAAGTTTGATGCTATTAGATTTTTGTCAATTTTGTTCATTATTGCTAATGACATAAATATTATAGATAGGTTAAATAAGAATAAAGCAATCCATCTAATATAATCAAATGCTATTAATGTTAGAGCTAAGGGTGATGCTGAAAAGAATAAGATTAGAAGAAAAGTTTTTTTATCTGTGCTTTTTTTAACAAATAAAAGAATAGGTGTGCAAAATAGAAAGGTAAAAAATATTTTTAAATATGCTTTGGTTTCAAAAAAAGTTTGATAGTTAGTTGTGAAGTTTTCTTTTAAAGTTAGTAATGATGTACTTACTGCATAAGGTTGAAAATGTTCATAATACATAAAGGTTTCAATAATTGAATTAACCTGGAAAGCAGACATCTTTCCATAGATAACTACAGTGACCAGCAATATAAAAGATTCTGCCCCAATCAAAAAAATGTGGCTTATATTTCTATATTTCTGATAATAAATAAAGGCTAAAGTTGGAACAAAAAATACCAGCATCGCTTCATGCGTTAAAGCCATTATTGGCAATGTTAGAAATATAAATATTAGAACAATGGATTTTTTAATATTTTTTAATATAAGTAGAACTGAAATTAATAAGATTATTTGGCCAATATGATCGAAGCGAGATAATTCTCTTACCCATTGAGAAGTTAAAAAGGATAGGCTGAAAAAACATAATGAAAAAATTATAATGTATTTATTATTAAATTTTAATTTATTGAAGAAAATATATGTAATTCTAGCAAAAAGATAGAATATTATAAATAAAAAAACAATCGATACTAGGCGAACATGTCTATAAGTTGGATCCACCCCTATTAAGCTAAATATTTCGCCAGGTAAAGCTCTTCTGACAAAACCATAGTCATAGGGCTTTGTTGCACAAAGATTTGAAATGCAAAGCGCCCCTAATTGAGCCAAATTTAAGGCGTAACTTGGGTAAGTGGTCGACCTAATTCCGTAAA
>NZ_JAKZGG010000012.1:0-111451 GCF_022549455.1 Acinetobacter sp. NIPH 1852
AATTTATGCATCTTTATGTGCTTACCAATTATGTCATCAAAACAAGCCAACCATTCGAGTAATGGAATCATTGGCTTAAGCACGATTCGGGTTAAATTAAGTAATATCACATTTCTAAAACCGAGCTACTTACTTTAGCTCGGTTTTTTTACTCAACTAATGCGCACTGGTTTTCGATAACAAATTCAATATCAGTACACCACACATAATCAATGTAATCCCCACAATGCCCCACACATCTAGTTTTTGATCAAAGACAATCCAAGCCACAGCCGAGATGAGTACAATCCCCAACCCAGACCAAATCGCATATGCAATACCAACAGGAATCGTTTTTAAGGTTAAAGACAAACAATAAAATGCGATAATATAACCAAGCACGACAATAATTGAAGCAATCGGTTTAGTAAAACCCTCGCTACTTTTTAAAGCTGAAGTTGCAATCACTTCAGCAATAATTGCAATGAATAAAAACATCCAATTCTTCATTAATTTAGATACCTAGTCCAGTACACACGAAATAGTAAGACATGATACACAAAGAAAAACACCCTTTTTGGTAAAAGGGTGTTTTTAGGATTTATCTTATATGGCTAAACGTTACGCTGATTTCTTCGCCATATTATTTTTACGAATCGTGATCATAACCAACTGAACCGCGGCTGGAGTCACACCCGGAATACGATTGGCTTGCGCCAATGTTTCAGGACGAACGGTCTTTAATTTTTGAGTGATTTCACGAGATAAGCCCGACACAATATCATAATCAAAATCAACAGGAATCTTGGTTTCTTCCAAACGCTTCATTTGAGCAACGTCATCATGTTGGCGATTAATATAACCTTCATATTTCACAGCAATTTCGATCTGCTCACCCACATGTTGAGCAACATCCGAACCTGTCAATTCTGCGATTTGACCAAAATTAATATTTGGACGTTTCAACAAATCAATCGCACTACACTCTTTACTGAGATCTGCACCTGTCATTTCAACAAACTTTTTACCCATTGGGTTATTTGGTGCAGCCCATAAATGCTGTAAACGAGAGGTTTCACGCTCGACCGCTTCCATTTTTTCACTATAAGCAGCCCAACGTTCATCATCAACCAAACCAAGCTCACGACCAATCGGCGTTAAACGTTGATCGGCATTATCTTCACGCAACATCAAACGATATTCCGCACGCGAAGTAAACATACGGTACGGCTCTTTCGTTCCTAAAGTGATGAGGTCATCGACCAATACGCCCATATAAGCTTGATCGCGTTTTGGTGTCCATTCTTCTTGTTCCCAAGCACGGCGAGCAGCATTCAAACCAGCAAGTAAGCCTTGCGCACCCGCTTCTTCATAACCCGTTGTACCGTTAATTTGACCGGCAAAATACAGGTTCTGAATCGCTTTGGTTTCAAGCGTAAATTTAAGTGCTTGTGGATTGAAATAATCATATTCAATCGCATAGCCCGGACGTAAGATATGCGCATTTTCCATACCACGAATCGAACGAACCAAATTGAACTGCACATCAAATGGCAATGAAGTTGAGATCCCATTTGGATAAAGCTCATGGGTATCCAAGCCTTCAGGCTCTAGGAAAACTTGGTGCGAATCTTTATCTGCAAAACGATGAATTTTATCTTCAATCGATGGACAATAACGCGGTCCAACACCTTCAATCACACCGGTATACATCGGCGAACGATCTAAACCACCACGAATAATCTCATGGGTTTTTTCACTTGTATGCGTGATATAACAATTCACTTGTTCTGGGTGCATCGACACATCACCCATAAATGACATCACAGGAGATGGAAAATCACCCGGTTGTGCGGTCATGACTGAGAAATCAACGGTACGTGCATCAATACGCGGTGGTGTGCCTGTCTTTAAGCGACCCACTGGTAATTTGAGTTCACGTAAACGCTGAGCAAGGGCAATCGAAGGTGGATCACCTGCACGACCACCGCTTGAATTTTGTAAACCAATATGGATGACACCACCCAAGAATGTTCCCGTCGTCAACACCACAGTTTTAGTGTCGAAACGAATGCCCATTTGGGTCACAACACCTTTAACCGTATCGCCTTCAACAATAAGATCATCTGCCGCTTGTTGGAAAATGTCTAAATTTGCTTGGTTTTCTAAGGTATGACGAATCGCAGCTTTAAAACGAACACGGTCAGCCTGCGCACGTGTAGCACGAACTGCAGCGCCTTTACGCGAATTTAAAATACGGAACTGAATACCACCTTTATCTGCCGCCAGTGCCATTGCACCACCGAGCGCATCGATTTCACGGACTAGATGTGATTTACCAATACCACCAATCGCAGGGTTACAGCTCATCTGCCCCAAAGTCTCAATATTATGCGTCAACAATAATGTTTGTCTTCCCATACGTGCAGCCGCAAGCGCCGCTTCCGTACCAGCGTGACCGCCACCAATTACGATAACGTCGTAAACTTTAGGATAGTGCATAGTGGTAAATGTGTATTCAAAAAATGACAGAGCATTATACAGGATTTTCCTTGTTATTTGACAAAAAGCAGTGAGATTCTTATCGGCTACAAAGGATTGATAAGGCGAAAAATGACACAAAAAGAAACTTTCTGTTGCATTTTCCCTGTACTTTTAACAAAGCGCTCTAAAATTGCTAACCTGATCACCACTGTCTTATCTCAAAATATTTCTATCCTAAAAGTACAGAACAAATACTTTAGGAAAATGAAATGAACTCGAAGCTTTTACTGTCATCATTAATCTGTGGTTTATTTTTTACTGTAACGGCTCAAGCAAACGCTAAAACTGCCACTGATCCACTGACCCAGAAGTATCAGCAAGTATGTAAAGGTAAGAAACAAGGTGATGCGGTTTCATTTGCCCACAAAGGTGTTGTTTTTAACGGTGCTTGTGAAAGCGATGAAAACAACAAGCTAAGCTTCCAACCTCCAACGCCTGCCTCTGAAGCACCAGTCGAAACACAAAGCAAAATTTCAGAAACGCAATCTGAACCACGCCCAGTAAGCACACCGACTGAAATGCCAGCAGAAGCACCATCCGGACTTGCTGCTCCGATGGAAAATGCTGAACAACCGATGATGGATAATGATCAAGAAGCACCTTAAATCAATCAAAGTGCTTAAATGAAGATCCAATGAAAGAAAGGATGCCGCGTGATGTGGCATCCTTTCTTGTTTTTTAAATACCGAATTCTTAGAAACTGCAAACATTTCATCTTAAAATTGTAATCTGTCTATTTTATAAGCCCTTTAATAAGCCTGAATCCATTACAATAATCCCAAATACATTTACTTAGGTTGTCCTGTGAACTGGCTACAAATTCATATTACTGTCGATCAAGATCAAGTTGAACTTACTGAAACCCTACTCCTATCATTAGGTGCAGTGAGTGTAACTTTAGATGATGCCGAAGATCAGGCTTTACTTGAACCATTACCAGGTGAAACACCACTTTGGAACAAAGTCATTGTTACAGGCATTTATCAACAAGAAGAAGATGATCCAATTGATGTCGATACGTTGGAAGCATTCTTAAAAGCACAACTTCCAGATGTTCCGATGCGTCATGAATATCTAGAAAACCAAGTGTGGGAACGTGCATGGATGGACTATTATGAGCCAATCCAAATCGGTGAGAAATACTGGATCGTACCTGAATGGCTAGAACCTCCAGAAGCAGATGCAACCAACATCAAGCTTGATCCTGGTTTAGCTTTCGGCACAGGTAACCATGCCAGTACATTCTTGTGCCTACAATGGTTAGGCAAAACCGATGTAAAAGACAAAGTCGTAATCGACTATGGTTGTGGCTCAGGGATTTTAGGTGTTGCAGCATTGTTGCTCGGCGCAAAAAAGGTCTATGCAACAGACATTGACCCGCAAGCAGTCTTGGCGACCAAACAAAATGCAGAATTAAATGGTGTACTTGATGGTCTTTATGTAGGCTTACCAGAAGAGTTCGATCAAGAATTTAAACAACAACAAGCAGATGTACTGGTTGCAAATATTTTGGCAGCACCGTTAATGGCACTTGCGCCTGAATTCTCAACTTTATTAAAAAATGAGGGCGAGTTCGCACTTGCTGGTGTAATAGAAGAGCAAGTTGCTGATGTTTCTAGTGTTTACTCTCAGTTTTTTGATATATTAGAGATCGAAAAGCGTGAAGAAAACTGGTGTCGCATTTCAGGAAAACGTAAAACAACAACTTGAGATCTCTATAAGTTATGAGTGAAAAACAAACCCGCTGCCCTAAATGCTCAACCGTGTACAAAGTGACCCTTTCACAACTCAGCGTTGCACAGGGTATGGTTTGTTGTCCAAAATGTGTGATTAACTTTAATGCACTCACTAATTTACTCGCTTCTGAAGAAGATGAAACGATTGCCGTACCTGCAAATCGTTCATTATTTTCTTCAATCCAACCAAACAGCTCATTTGCAGAAAAGCAAATGCAAATTTTAAGTATTTTTGATCAAAAAATTGAAAACTCAAATATCGATCTATTAACCTATTTAAACAACCTAAATTATTTCAATACCGAACCAGTCACTGCTTTACCCAACTTAAACCTTTCAGAAGACACCGTTCTCATAGATGAGACTTCGACTGAAAAACAACACGGTTGGCTGTACTACACCCTTTGGGGGCTTGGCAATATCACCCTTATACTGGTATTTGCCTTTCAAATTTTATGGTTCAATCCTAAATTGATGCACGAAAGCCCTGCATTAAATCGGATCTTTAACTACGCATGCGGTGCTTTAACTTGTAAAACACGAGATGAGCAGTATAAATATTTAAACTTTGAGAAAGTGCAAGTTAGACCTGCTGATCAAAATTCAACACGTTTTTCAGGTACGCTCGTCAACCGACACGAAAACAGTGTTGTGCTTCCTGCCATTAAAGTTATTTTGAAAGACAATGGTGAAGTGGTTTCAAATACGGTATTAACCCCCCAAAACTATTTGGTTGATAGCTTGAAGACGATTCAACGCATTCCGACAAATAGCCCATTTAGGTTTGAATTTACCATCCCAAATAGCAAAAACAGCTTCAATGACTATAGTTTAGAAATTGTACAACCCTAAAAACGAAAAAAAATGACAAAAAAATATAAAAAAAGTGCAGTTAATTTGCTCACTTTTTCGTAGACAGTGGTATGATACGCGCCACGAAAGCTTTGACCTACATACTCCTCGTTATTTATAGACAAAAAATAGTTAAACGAACTGTGCTTCTATCCCATAAGCGCATTGTCGGTTTTTTTGTTTTTGAAAGTAGGCTGTAACAAATATTTAACTATTGTTACGCTTATTTTTTACACAATTCGAGGATTTGTGGCAAGCTAATAGTCCCATTGTTTTAGAGTCACTGTTTTAGGATCTAAAACAGGGCTCAGTAATTCAGACCACATTTATATATCACTTTATCCAAGTGATATTTTTATTTTTCGGATTAAAACGCATGAATAGCAAATCTCCTATTTTTACGGCTCAATCTGATGTCGCTCTCCGCATCCATGTAGATCGCGCAGTTCGTCATTATTTTGCACAATTGCAAGGTGAGCAACCATCTCAAGTGTATGACATGGTTTTAGCAGAAATGGAGAAACCTCTTTTATCTGTGGTCTTAGAATATACTCGTGGCAACCAAACACGTGCTGCTGAGATTCTAGGCCTTAACCGTGGAACTTTACGCAAAAAGTTAAAAGCTCACGGTTTAATGAGTGAATAATTGATAAAATGCTCACGTTCTCGTGGGCATTTTTTTTGTGCCTTTGTTTTAATCTGTAGACTTCAAACTGTTGACTAAAATCATGACTATCAAACGTGCTTTAATCTCTGTTTCAGACAAAACTGGAATCGTTGAATTTGCTCAAAATCTTGCAGCTCTCGGGGTAGAAATTTTATCTACTGGTGGTACATATAAGTTGCTTAAAGACAACAATATCGCCGTCGTAGAAGTTTCTGAACACACGGGCTTCCCTGAAATGATGGATGGTCGTGTCAAAACACTGCATCCAAAAATTCATGGTGGTATTTTGGCTCGTCGTGGTCTAGACGAAGCTGTAATGCAAGAACACGATATCGATCCAATTGATCTCGTTGTGGTAAATCTCTATCCGTTTGCAGCAACAGTAGCAAAACCAAACTGTTCACTTGCTGATGCGATTGAAAACATCGATATCGGTGGTCCAACGATGGTTCGTGCTGCTGCGAAGAACCATGCATCTGTCGGTATTATTGTCAATGCTGCTGACTACGATACGGTCGTTGCTGAATTAAAAGCAAATGGGACTTTATCTTACGAAACGCGTTTCGACTTAGCGGTAAAAGCATACGAACATACCGCGCAATATGATGGCATGATTGCATCTTATTTGGGCGCACGTGTGGGTAAAACTGAAGGTGAAGCGGATACGTTCGCGCGCACATTCAACACCCAACTGAATAAAGCACAAGATTTACGTTATGGTGAAAATCCACACCAAAGCGCAGCTTTCTATGTAGAAGCAAATGCACAAGAAGCATCTGTTTCGACGGCGAAACAACTACAAGGTAAAGAACTGTCTTATAACAATATCGCAGATACCGATGCCGCACTTGAATGCGTGAAGTCATTTGTAAAACCTGCTTGTGTCATCGTTAAACATGCCAACCCATGTGGTGTTGCTGTTTCACTCGATGGCATCAAAGCGGCTTACGACCTCGCTTATGCAACTGATCCTGAATCAGCGTTTGGTGGCATCATTGCGTTCAACCGCGAATTAGACGTTGCAACTGCACAAGCCATTGTTGATCGTCAATTCGTTGAAGTGATTATTGCTCCAAGTATTGCTGATGGCGTACTTGAAGTGACTGGCGCGAAAAAGAATGTCCGCGTCTTGGTTTGTGGCGAACTCCCTGCAATTGATGCACGTGCACCACAACTTGACTATAAACGTGTCAACGGTGGTTTACTGGTTCAAGACCAAGATTTAGGTATGATCAGTAAAAATGACCTAAAAGTTGTGACCAAACGTGCGCCGACTGAACAAGAGATTGATGATTTAATCTTTGCTTGGAAAGTGGCGAAATATGTGAAGTCAAACGCGATTGTTTATGCAAAAGATCGCCAAACTGTGGGTATCGGCGCAGGTCAAATGAGCCGCGTCAATTCTGCACGTATTGCAGCGATTAAAGCTGAACATGCTGGTTTAGTGGTTGAAGGTGCAGTAATGGCATCTGACGCATTCTTCCCATTCCGTGATGGTATTGATAATGCTGCTAAAGCAGGCATTAAATGTATTATCCAACCGGGTGGTTCAATGCGTGACGAAGAAACAATTGCAGCAGCTGATGAAGCTGGCATCGCAATGGTCTTTACAGGCATGCGTCACTTCCGCCATTAATAACACCCAAGTCCCTCTTTCTTGCGATGCCTTAGTCGCATCTCAGGGGGACTTTTTTATTCTGAACAGGTATATTCTTAAATACTGAAAAAGGAAATAACTTAATAATGAATATTTTAGTTTTGGGTAGCGGTGGCCGTGAACATGCACTTGCATGGAAAATCGCACAAGATACAAAAGTGGCTAAAGTTTTTGTTGCTCCCGGTAATGCAGGTACAGCAACAGAAGATAAATGTGAAAACGTCGAACTTGATATTTTAGACAACCCAGCCGTGATTGCTTTTGCAAAAGCAAATGATGTGGCATTGGTGATTGTTGGTCCAGAAGCACCATTGGTGAATGGTGTGGTCGATGCTGCTCGTGAAGCAGGTATAAAAATTTGGGGACCAACACAATACGCAGCGCAGCTTGAGGGTTCAAAAGCTTTTGCCAAGCATTTCTTAAAGCGCCATAACATTCCAACTGCTTTTTATGATGTATTCACCGAAGTAGATGCTGCTAAAGCATATGTAGAAAAAAATGGCGCACCGATCGTTATTAAAGCGGATGGCTTAGCTGCGGGTAAAGGCGTGATCGTGGCAATGACCAACGAAGAAGCTTTTGCTGCCATTGATGACATGCTTGCAGGCAATAAGTTTGGTGATGCAGGTTCACGTGTTGTGGTTGAGCAGTTCCTTGCAGGTGAAGAAGCGTCTTTCATTTGTATGATTGATGGCAACAACATTTTGCCAATGGCGACTTCACAAGATCACAAACGTATCTTTGAAGCTGACCAAGGTCCAAATACGGGTGGTATGGGTGCTTACTCTCCTGCCCCAGTTGTGACTGCAGAAGTCTTTGAACGTGTCATGAATGAAGTGATGCGCCCGACCGTTGATGGTATGGCTGCGGATGGTCACGTTTATACAGGTTTCTTATACGCAGGTTTGATGATTGATGAGCAAGGTCAACCTCGTGTCATCGAATTCAACTGCCGCTTTGGTGATCCTGAAACACAACCAATCATGATGCGTTTAAAATCATCGCTGGTTGATCTCGTTGAAGCAGGTATTGAGGGTAACTTACCAAGCGAAGCAGAATGGGACGAGCGTAAATCGATCGGTATCGTTCTTGCTGCTGAGGGTTATCCAGAAACCGTCCGTAAAGGTGATGTAATTTCGGGTATCGGTCAATCTCCTGAAGATACTAAAATCTTCCATGCAGGCACAGCCATGACTGCTGATGGACATATTGTCACTGCAGGTGGTCGTGTACTCTGCGTAACAGCACTGGGCGACACCGTACTTGAAGCACAAATCAATGCACTAGAAGTTTGCGGTCAAGTGACATTCACAGGCATGCAGTACCGTAGCGATATTGGTTACCGCGCGATTGCACGTGAAAAAGCTGAATAAAACCATATCAAGTTTAAAAAACCTTCTTCGGAAGGTTTTTTATTACTCAAATCAAAACAGTGCCCAGTTGTTTATTCAATTTTCATATAGCGCATGCAAAAAAATATATATTCATTATTCAATTGAATTATCTAAACAAATATTTAAAAAATCTGTAAAATTTTCATTCAATTATCTTTACTTAACACACAATTCCCTCAAATAATCATATATTTATACTTCTCAGTATCGTTTACTCCACTATAACCTGATCTAAAATATTGCTATGATTGTGAAAATTTTTAGCTGTTATTTTTATGTTCAGATAAAATTCTTTTCCATTATTTTCAATTGATTAGAATCATTAACTGCGCCTGACAGATAACAACTAAATCCAAATTTAATTTCAAAAGTAAGTGAATGATTCACTGTGCTATTTATCTATAGCAAACTGGAACATGAATGTTCACCTATTTTTCTCATGTTGTGAAATTTGTATTGGCGAATGCTTCAAAAATTATTCACATGATTATTTGAATACAACGCCAATCAATAGCATCGCAATCTATTACAATCTTTAATGCGGAAACCACGTGATTTTCCGACATTAATTTGATTAGGATTTATACATGAAAAAGCTAATTAGTCTTTTTTTAAGTGTATCTGTATTATTACTTGCAGCTTGCAGTAAACAACCAGATACCACAGCTACCGACCAAAACGGGGATGCTGCTGCATTACAAACTGTGGTCATCGCCTCTACAGGTTCAGATGCTGATATCTGGCGTCATATTGCCACATTACCTGAAACCAAAGCTGCTGGCCTGAAACTCGAAATTAAAAACTTCACTGATTACGTTGCGATGAATACTGCGGCGGCGAACAAAGAAGTTGATCTCAATGCATTCCAATCTTACGCTTACCTTGTTGCATTCAATGCTGCAAATAAAGATAAGATTGCGCCTGTTTCAACCACCTATTTAGAACCAATGGGTATTTACTCAAGCAAAGTCAAGAAAGTTGAAGATTTTGCTGAAGGTGCAACCATTGCGATTCCAAACGACGGTGCTAATGAATCTCGTGCATTATTACTTTTACAAAGCGCAGGCTTAATCAAGTTAAAAGCTGACTTTGACCCAGTAAAAGGTACACCAGCAGATATTATTGAGAATACTAAAAAGATTGTGATTAAACCGATCCAGATGGCGACTGCTGTACGCGTAAAAGATGAAGTTGATGCAATTTTATTAGGTAATACGCTGGCAATGGAAGGCGGTTTGAACGTTCTTAAAGATGCAATCTTCTATGAACCTGTTGATCAAAGTACTAAGCTCAATGTGAATGTTTTAGCAACTGCTGAATCACGTAAAGATGATACGGTACTACAAAAAGTTGGTGCGCTTTATCATACTGAAGCTGTGAAAAAATATGTACAAGAACACTTTGATGGCACTAAGGTTGATGTAAACAAACCGACAAGCTATCTCACCGAAGCGAATTCGTAATATACTACGCTCCGACGTTCTACAAAACAGGCAAATGATTTTGCCTGTTTTCTTTTTAATTTAGTATTGACGATATGATCGAATTTAAAAATATTTCCAAACACTATCAGCTAAATGGCCAAACCATTAATGCGCTGGATCAAATCGATTTAGAGATCCCAGAAGGCAGTATCTTTGGCATTATTGGTTATAGTGGCGCAGGTAAAAGTACATTAATTCGTTTGATTAATTTGCTGGAACGCCCATCTAAAGGGCAAGTGATTATTCATCAAAAAGATTTTACTGCGATGGATGCGCGCACGCTTCGTAACGAACGTGCGAATATCGGCATGATTTTTCAGCACTTTAATTTATTACAGACTAAAACAGTGTCTGAAAATATTGAAATGCCGCTTAAATTGCTCGGTCATCGTAAAGCTGAACGAGAAAAGCGTTTAGCTGAACTGTTAGATTTCATTGATCTCAAACATAAAAAAGATGCCTACCCCGACGAACTTTCAGGTGGTCAAAAACAACGTGTGGGTATTGCTCGTGCCCTTGCCAATCATCCCAAAATTTTACTTTGCGATGAAGCTACCTCTGCTTTAGATCCGCAAACCACCAAATCTGTTTTAGCGTTGTTGAAGAAAATTAACCAAGAACAAAATATTACCATTGTGATGGTGACCCATGAGATGGATGTGATCGAATCAGTTTGCGATTACGTTGCTGTCATGGAAGCGGGTAAAGTGATTGAAACAGGTTCGACCTTAGAGATTTTCAGTCAACCACAACATCCCACAACCAAAACCTTTATCCAAACCGTATTACAGCAACAACTGCCGATCAATATTCTCAACAATCTCGAACACAAGCACCATAACAGTATCTATAACCTGCAATTCTTAGGTACATCAGCACAAGAAACTGTGATTCAGTCTGTGATTAAACAGTTTGATATTAGTTTGAATATTCTGTTTGCCAACATGACCGAGATTAACGGTACAGTGATTGGGCAAATGTTTATACAACTGCTCGGTGACCCACGTATCATCCAAGAAGCAATCCAATTTCTAGAGCAACAAGGTGTCAAAGTTGAACCGTCTGGAGTAAGCCAATGAGAGACTTTATCGTACACTGGCTGACTGAAATCACTGCGCCTTTTTGGCAAAGTTCTTTGTCAATGGATCAATTTGTGACAGCCTTACAAGAAACCTTACAAATGGTATTCTTCTCACTGCTTTTTGGTTGTATTTGGGGCTTCATCCAAGGCATCACCTTAGTAGTGACACGTACAGGTGGTATCCTACAAAATCGAGCGATTTATTATTTCCTCAACCCAATCGTCAATGCGTTACGTTCGATTCCTTTCATTATCTTGCTAATCGCAGTTATTCCATTTACTAAATTCCTCGTTGGAACATCAATCGGAACGTGGGCAGCGATTGTTCCCCTCACCATTTATGTTGGCCCATATTTAGGTCGATTAATCGAAACCTCATTACTTGAAGTCAATGAAGGAATCATTGAATCTGCTCAAGCAATGGGCGCAACGCCTTGGCAAATCGTTTTCAAATTTATTATTCCTGAAGCACGAAGCTCAGTGATTCTAAACTTAACCACGGGAACGATTAGCTTGATTGGTGCAACGGCAATGGCAGGTGCGGTCGGTGCAGGCGGAATTGGTGACTTAGCGATTTCTTATGGCTATCAACGTTTTGATAGTAGTGTTGTGATTCTGACCGTGATCGTGCTTTTATTGTTGGTTCAATTTGTGCAAACCTTTGGTGACTGGTTAGCAAAAATGCGTTAATCATTGAGTAAACAGCTTAAAGCTCTCAATATGAGGGCTTTTTTTATCTCAAGTATTTTTATGGAAAATAGATTTCAGTCGCAGCCTTAAATGTATTGACATGTAAAGGAACGAGATCAGCTAAGGGTTGATATCCTCCAGCCAAAACAAACAACAATGGAATATTCATTTTCTTTGCCATTTCAAAGACCAAACGATCTCGTTCAAACAGTAATTCTGTCGTGAACCATTTTGAACCATAACGGTCATGCTGATGACAATCCATACCTGCCTGATAAATAATTAAATCAGTATCCCAGCGCGAAGCATATTGAAATGCCTCTAGAACAGCCTCACGGTACAAATCGAAGTTGCCTTGCTTGGGATGAATATAACGAGTCAAACTGCGTTCACTCGCCTTACAACCGAAGCGAATACCAAAGATTCCAAAATTCACAAGGTTGGGCATTCGGTTCGCAAATACGGCGGTGCCATCGCCACCATGCTGATCGCAATCTAAAATAAAAATCCGTTTTTCAGGATGCTGTTTCGCAACCAAAGCCAAACCATTAAAGGTGCAGTAGGCAGCGCCCGACTCATAACTGGCGTGATGAAAACCTTGCGCAATATTTGCGGCAATCCCCTCTTTTAACGCAATTTTAGCGCCAAGCAGTTGCCCTGCTTGTATAGATAAAATTGCGTCACGTAATTGTACTTTCCAAGGTTTAAAGCCTTGGATCGTCGCAAAACTAGATTGACCTGAAACAAATGCTTCCACATATTGAGGATTGTGTAATTTTTTAAGAATTTCAACATCAATCAAACCTGGATCAATCAACTCAACCATTTGATTGGTACGAAGCACATCCGCAACTGCGGTCAATTTTTCCATGCTATTGGTATGCGTTTGCGCATAATAGCGTGGTGAATAACAAGCTTTTAGCATGGATGTCCTACAGAGATTTGACCTTGAGCGATTTCCATAAGCTGCCCCAGTTCAGTGATATCAGGTCTAAACAATCCGTTATCCACCTGTTGCTTAAAGTGATAACCAAACGCACGGGCACGATTTTTCGGTGAAACGGCTAAAGTCGTTAATCTTAGAAACCAAAATCCATTGATCGCAGAAATCGGAATCACATGTCCTTTATAGTGTTTATTTTGGTGCTTTTCTATTGGCTCAATTTCATAATTTGCTGAAAAAAGGCTGCCTGCTGGTAAACGAACCCCATTCATCAATAATGAAACAAGGCTAATACAGGAGTGATTGTCCCCCATATTCATTTTTTCCATCATAATCGGTTGTTCATGCTCATCAACAAAAATATTTATCGCGCCCTGTCTAAGCAACCGATGATGTGCAATTCGAAGAAAGAATTTTTCAGCCATTGGACAAGAACCCACTTTAGGCTTTTCTGGCAAAGCATTGCATTCAATCAAGCCATTTTTGGCACTTTGAGGAAGAATAATATCTGCCAATAACTGACAAATCAGTACGCTTTCCTCCAGCTCGGCATATTGATGAATACTTCTGAGCTTCGCTTGAAAATCGACTTGCTGCTGCAAGTTTTTCGCAAATAATTCTTGTGGACTCAAATGCACTAAGCATTGCTGGACATCTGTGTTTATATCTAGGTTCCGCCAACTCGTTAGTTCCAAACCATAGGAAGATGCTTGATTCAAAATACTTTTCAAAGCCTTAGTTTCATAATCTTCAAAAATACGAAAATCCTGAAAACCAAGCGCATCGCGAAGTTGCGAAACAAATTCTGCGATCACACGTGTTGCTTGGGTATATCCACAACCACGCCGCTCGGTTTGATGACTAAAGTGCTCATTGAGCATTTCTGTAAGTTTGGCAGATAGAGGATATAAATATTTTCTAAAGATAACGACCACTTCATGATCGACCAAATCTGACATGATTCCCTCTCTGTCTTATTGTGATTTATTTCCGCTTTTCGCTCATTAAATTATATTTATTTACAATAACTTGTCTTTTTCAATGCCATCTTAGCAAAGAGCACATCTCTTTACCCTAAATCAACATTCGATACTTCAACAGGATAAATCCCTTCATTTTGATGATATTGAATAGAGCTCTTTCATAATTACTCATACCCTCTTAGTAATTCTCTCACGATAAGAAACAAAAGGGATTTATGAAAACCGTCTAATATGCGATTTATTTAACGCCATTTAAAACAATATAAACCATTAACTTATATGCCTTTTATCTCATCTTTATGTAAAACACCAAGCTTGTCAATGATAAAAATCCACCCTGATTTAAGCTGTCAAAATTTGCCCAAAACAGTCATATTTACGCGATGTTCATCATCAGCAGTTTTGCACTGTTACGCATTTACACTTACACTAGGAGCTCTAAAAAGCGTTTATCGACAGCTTCAAATAACCACATGACGAAAGGTTTAGGAATCGGCTATGCATTATAAGGTTCATGTAATTGACGTAAAAAATGCCTTAAAAAACTATATCTGGTTATTGGAAGATACTCACTCAAATGAAGTTATTGCGATCGATCCCACTGAAGCCTGTCTGGTCAGTGATTTCTGCGAACAACACCAGTTACAACTCAAGCAAATTTGGCTCACCCATTGGCATCCCGACCATACCAATGGTGTAGCAGAGTTATCCGCGAACAACAATCTTCCCGTATACGGCCCGCGTGACGAATTGAGTAAGATTGCTTTCATCTCAAATCCGCTGCAACACAACGACCATTTCCATTTCAATGATTTAAAGATTGAAGTCATTGCGACACCAGGACATACCTTAGGTCATATCGTTTATTTTATTGAAGAAATTGACAGTCTATTCTGCGGTGATACCCTGTTTGCAATGGGTTGTGGACGTTTGTTCGAAGGTACAGCAGAACAAATGTATCATTCTTTAAATCGTCTAGCTGCGTTGCCAATCCAAACTAAAGTCTATTGTACCCATGAATATACGCTCGCAAATGCTGAGTTTGCGCTCACCATTGAACCGAACAATGTTGCACTACAAGAGCGTGTAAAACAGGTCAAAGCATTAAGAGAATCTGATCAAATCACGCTACCTAGTAGCATTGAGTTAGAACTAGAAACCAACCCTTTCTTGCGCACCGAGAGTGCCGAGGATTTTGCTCGAATCCGTAGCCTGAAAGATCAGTTCTAATCGATTCGATCAAATAAAAAATGATTTCATTTTTCACATAGAACCAAACTGAAAAATGAAATTATTTTTTACATTTTTAATTAAATTATTTTTAAGTTTGAAACCACTTACTCAAATACACAAATATATTTTTCACAATTAAATACAGACACTTAAACCAAATGCAATTAGAACAAAATACTTAAAAATTACTCTATTTTTACATTATTTACATGTAGCAAAATAAATCTATGCAATCCCCCTTTAAAAAAATTTAAGCAACCCTTATTAATGAATACAGGTTCACAAGGAGTTCGGCTATGAAAAACAGAGTTGTTAAAGCAAAAAATTTATTGGCTTTTCGTATTTGGTTGGAAAAGTTGGGATATTCGGTTAAAAATCTGACAGATAATCGGGGTTTTACTTTTAGCTTTAAAAAAGAATATGGTTTAGTCACTTGTGATTTATCTGGAAATTCTTTAGCAATGCAGCTCGGTGAAGAATTCGAAGATCACTTGAAAGCGTAATGGTCAGTTTTAAAATTTAGGGTTTCAAATGGATAAGAAACCCTAAAGCGTCTATATAAATTTTTTAATGATATATTTGCCCCTATTTATTCCCTCATTTTCTCACCATCTCATTCAAAATTTCATTGGAACTCAACCGATTTCCAAGTATGATAATGCCCTAGTCGAGGGATGCTGCGACAATTGATTGGCACAAAAAATCAATTTGCTAGGCTCGGCGTAAGAAGCAATGCTTCCAAGACAACGGCATCCGCGAACAAAACGATCCATACTATTTTTTCTAGGAGATCCTGATGAACGCGGTGAATGCTTCATTTACAGATTATAAAGTTGCCGATATTTCACTTGCTGACTACGGCCGTAAAGAAATCAAACTTGCTGAAGCTGAAATGCCAGCCTTGATTGGTTTACGTAAGCGTTATGCTGCGGCTAAACCGCTTGCAGGCGCAAAAATCTTGGGTTGTATTCATATGACAATCCAAACTGCCGTTTTAATCGAAACTTTAATCGAGTTAGGCGCTGAAGTTCGTTGGACATCATGTAACATTTTCTCTACTCAAGATCACGCTGCTGCTGCAATTGCTGCGCGCGGTATTCCTGTATTCGCTTGGAAAGGTGAAACTGAAGAAGAATATGTTTGGTGTTTAGAGCAACAAATCAATGTCAATGGTCAGCCGTGGGCTGCCAACATGATCTTGGATGATGGCGGTGACTTAACTGCACTTGTTCATGACAAATACCCTGCACTTTTAGAACGCATCCACGGGATTACCGAAGAAACCACAACAGGTGTTCAACGTCTGTTGGAAATGTGGAAAGATGGTTCACTTAAAGTTCCAGCGATCAACGTGAATGACTCGATTACAAAATCGAAAAACGACAACAAATATGGTTGCCGCCATTCATTAAACGATGCCATTAAACGTGCGACTGACATGCTACTTTCTGGTCGCCGTGCACTTGTGATTGGCTATGGCGATGTGGGTAAAGGTTCTGCGCAATCTTTACGTCAAGAAGGCATGATTGTACGTGTAACTGAAGTTGATCCAATCTGTGCAATGCAAGCATGTATGGATGGATACGAAGTTGTTTCTCCATATAAAAATGGCGTACAAACAGGTAATAAAGAAGATATTAACCAAGACCTATTAGGCAATACTGATCTTGTTGTCACCACAACAGGTAACTACCATGTTTGTGATTCTGCAATGCTCGATAGCTTAAAAGCGGGTGCAGTCGTATGTAACATCGGTCACTTTGATACAGAAATCGACACCGCATATTTACGTGGTTATAAGTGGGTTGAAGTAAAACCACAAGTACACCAAGTATATCGTTCAGAAGATGAAAGTAATTATTTGATCCTTCTTTCTGAAGGTCGTTTGGTTAACCTTGGTAATGCAACTGGTCACCCATCACGCGTCATGGATGGTTCTTTTGCAAACCAAGTATTAGGTCAAATGCATTTGTTCGCTGAGAAATTTGCAGATCTACCTGCTGATCAAAAGCAAGCTGCAATCCGCGTAGAAGTACTTCCGAAGAAATTAGATGAAGAAGTTGCTGCTGCCATGGTCCTTGGTTTTGGTGGTGTGTTAACACAACTGACTCAAGTGCAAGCCGATTACTTAGGTGTACCAGTTGAAGGTCCATTCAAAGCTGACGCTTATAAATACTAAGTTTTAGTACCCGTCTCCCTAGCCCTCTCCCTTAGGAAGAGGTGTTATTCGTTACCCTAATGAGTATCAAAAAGTCCTCTCCGTTAAGGAGGGGATTTAGGGGAAGTGAAAAGAAATAAAAAAAAGGATTTGAAATGACCAAACGTGTTCCTATTTCTTTTGAGTTTTTCCCACCTAAAACTGATGTAGGTGCGGAGAAACTACGTACTGTTCACCAAGAATTACAGCGATTGAATCCTGAGTTTTTCTCGATTACCTACGGCGCTGGTGGTTCTACACGTGAACGAACTTTAGCTGCAATTCATGATTTCAATGGCAGTGGTACGCCTGTTGCACCTCACCTATCTTGTATTGGTGATGATAAAACACGTATTGCTGAGCTTTTAGACTTATACAAGTCTCAAGGTATTGATCGCATCGTGGCATTACGCGGAGATTTACCTTCAGGTCAGGTTGGCCTAGGTGAGCTTCCATACGCTCAGGACCTCGTGCGCTTTATCCGTGAATATTCGGGTGATCACTTTCATATCGAAGTTGCTGCTTATCCTGAAATGCATCCTCAAGCCGAAAGCTTTGATGTCGATATTCAACGTTTCGTTGAAAAAGTACACGCTGGTGCAAATGCAGGGATTACACAGTTCTTCTTTAATCCTGATGCTTATTTCTATTTTATGGAACGTCTTGATAAAGCGGGTGTGAATATCCCCGTTGCTCCTGGCATTATGCCGATTACCAATGCGAGTAATTTGATCCGCTTTGCTGATGGCACGGGTGCAGAAATTCCTCGTTGGATTCGTAAGCAGCTTGCAGCTTATGGAGATGACAGCAAAAGTATCAAAGCATTCGGCCATGAAGTTATTGTGAAACTCTGCGAACGTTTAATCGCTGGTGGCGCACCATCACTTCACTTCTATTCAATGAACCAAACTGAACCGACTCAACAACTGGTTGTTGATCTTGGTTTAAACTAATTTGTACGAGCCTAATCCAAGCATGAATCGTTTTTATATCGAAACCGAATTAAATACTGGCAATACCATTGAATTAACGGAATCGGTGTTTCACCATTGGGTACGGGTATTACGTGCAAAAGAACAAGAACAAGCCATCTTTTTTAATGGAAAAGGTGGTGAATACGTTGTAACACTGACTGAAATCAATAAGAAAAATGCATTGGTATCCGTTGATCATTTTGATCCAATTGATCGCACGCCCCCTTTTCAAATTGTTTTAGGCCAAGTCATGAGCAAAGGCGATCGCATGGATTATGCAATTCAAAAAGCGACTGAACTAGGTATTACAACGATTCAACTCTTGACCAGCGAACGCTGCGAAATGCGACTCAAGTATGATCGCGATCAAAAGAAACTAGAGCATTGGCAATCTGTCGCCATCGCCGCATGTGAACAATGCGGCATGAATCGAGTTCCAGAGGTGTTAGCTCCTATCGCATTAATCGATTGGGTCAAGTCAGCCCGACTCCCGCCATCTCGCTTTGTTTTAGCACCAAACAAAACTCAAGAAAATGTATTATTAGATGCTTCACCCGATTTGGCATTATTAATCGGTCCTGAAGGTGGCCTCAGTGAAACTGAAATCGAAACCGCAAATCAAAACCAGTTTAAAAACTGGTGCATTGGCGACCGTGTTTTAAGAACTGAAACTGCTCCGGTTGTGGCTTTGTCTATTTTGAACTATCACTTTTCCATCAAATGATATATGTGGATTGCTTTCCATTGGGTTTAGCGTTAATTTAAATGCACTCAACTCTGCTTACAAAAATAAAAGCTGTAGGCATGAAAAATGAAAAGGATTATTCGTTGTATGTCTGGGGTTCAAAAGCAAGATTCACCGCCACCTATTTATACGGATTTGATCAATTGTTCTAGCCATATCCGTACTTTTGTGCTCAGTGTACTCTGTATTTGTCTTTTAGATTATGTGTTGTTTGGTGTTTTCTACTCTTTTAGTCCCAACATTTTCACTGTTTGGATCTGTATTACTCTAATTGTTTTTCTGCTGTTCTTTTTTCTATGTCGATTCTCTTTACAACACACCTCATCCCCACTTTTCTTAAAAAGAACCAACCATTTATTCCAAATAATATGTTTTTTTACGGGTTTATTGCTCGGCGTTAACTCCATCATTATTAATTATTATCTCATCCATGATGTACCTAGCCTAACAAGCTCACATATTTCAATCTTAACCGCCTTGCTCCTCACGACATCACATATCATTGCACTTACATTTTTAACCCAACATATTCGATATTTTTTATTATTTTTTATTCCCAGTATTGTTCCACTCATTATTTCACAAATTCTATTTGGTGATCATCACCAGACGCTGTTCTATCTCGCGTATTACTCAACTTTCTTTGCAACATTACTATGCGCACAAGCAACTTATAAAATCCATAAACGTCTTTCAGGCGTACTTGAAAAAAACAAACAACTGATGGATGTTTCTGAACGACATAATCAATGGACTGAAGAACTATGCCAGCAGCTACAGCGAGAAATCAATAAATCCAAAGATATAGAAGCACAATTACAATTTAATAATCATTTATTGGAACAAAAAGTTCGTGATCGTACTTTTGATCTCACCCAAATGAATGAAAGCTTAGAAGAACACCGACAAAACCTTGCCTTTGCACATGAAACTGCGGGTATCCACCCTTGGGAATGGAATCTAGAAAATCAGACCATAGGAATAACCAACACACATAGTAAACCTGTTAAACGCGACTCAGATAACCACTATGCGCTGTTGCACAAGATCACCCATCCTGATGATATTGAACGTGTAAAAAACACCTTATATGGTCATTTATATGGACACATAGCACGATATGAAGAGACCTTTCGTATTAAGCGTCCAAATGGCGAATGGTCGTGGATACATGATGTTGGACAAGTGATTCAAAGAGATCCTGTAAATCGAAAACCTTTACGTATGGTTGGTGTCTATCGAGATATCAATCAAGAACGTAAAGATCAAGAACGCTTGAAGCTTTCTGCCAGTGTTTTTGAACAAGCGTCTGAAGGCATATTTATTTTGGACGAACAGTTTAACTATGTTGAAGTTAATCCCAAATACGAACAAATGACAGGATTAGATAAGCAAGCTATTTTAAATAAACATCTGTTTGACATTACCAAGCAAAATAAACCACATCATCAAAACTTCCAACTTTCGATACTCGACACATTAAGCGAAGAATATGAGTATGAAGGAGAGTTTCAAGAGACGTATCATTCAGGAAAGTCATGTTTCCTATGGATTCATATCAATGCCGTCAAAAATGAACAAGACCAAGTCATCAATTATATCGGCATTGTTTCGGATCAAACCGAACGTAAACATCAAGAGCAACGTTTATCTTATTTAACCAACTACGATACGCTAACAGACCTGCCGAATCGTTTTTATTATCAACAGCAGCTTCATCAGTATTTAATCAGTGACGCATCTATTCAGCACCTTGCTGTGATTCGTTTGAACATAGATCGTTTCCGCACATTGAATGAATTGATTAGCAATCAAGCGGGCAATGAACTGTTAAAACAAGTTGCTCAACGCTTACGTGTTAGCAATATCGATGCCCTTTTAGTTGCACATTTGAGTGCAGATGATTTTGCCATTATTTATGAGATGTCACCATTACATCCGCCTATTCATCAACTGTGCAATAATATTGTTGAAAACTTTTGCCAACCTTTCTATATCTCTGACCAAGAGTATTTGGTCAGTATTTCTGTGGGCGTAGCAATGTTTCCAGAGCATGGGCGTCAAGTTGATAATTTAAATACCCATGCAGAACAGGCCCTCAACGAAGCAAAACGCTTGGGTGGGAACACCATTCGCTATTATTCAAATGAAAGAGCGAGTCTAACCGCCAAATATTCAGATCTAGAACTCGACTTAAGAAAAGCGATTCAAAACAACGAACTCGTCGTTTATTATCAGCCAAAGATTATCGCCCAAAATGATCAAATTGATGGTTTCGAAGCCCTCATCCGTTGGGAGCACCCAACCAAAGGGCTGATCATGCCTGACATATTCATTCCTTTAGCAGAAAGTACCAGCCTTATTTCTGATATTGGGCAATTTGTCCTGCATGAGGCAGCTAAGCAATTGCATATATGGCAGCAGCTCGGCTTCACTGATATTCATATTGCAGTGAATATCGTGGTACAACAAATTTTACGTGGGCAACTACTTCATGATATTGATACTATCCTAGCTCAGTATTCAATTTCAGGGCAGAATCTTGAGTTAGAAATTACCGAGTCTGCTTTTCTAGAAAATACAGAAAGTGTAAAAGTCGTTTTACAAGCCCTCAAACAACGCCATATTTCGATAGCGCTTGATGATTTTGGCACGGGCTACTCTTCCCTTGCTTATTTAACCGAATACCCAATAGACACACTGAAAATTGACCGTGCTTTTATCTCAAAAATCGGCGATGCAAAACAAGACGCGATAGTTAATGCCATGATTGCAATGGGTAAAACGATTGGCCTAAAAGTCGTGGCTGAAGGCGTTGAGACTGAGCAGCAAAGCGAATACCTGAAACGTCAAAACTGTGACATATTGCAGGGTTACTTATTTGCTAGACCATTAACAGCAATACATGCGACTGAATATTTACAACAGCATACCTAACTGTCAACCGCAAAAACTTCCAATTAAGGGTGGATTTTAAGCATTTTGGCAGTTTATTTTAAGCTCGTTATGAATTGTCAATAAGCATGTTCGTTCAGTGAAAATAAGCTTTTTTGACTGGGCGAAAGCATGAACTAGTGCTATATTCTTGTGCACTTATCTTAATATAGTAATTAGCCTCCTATATGGCTGATTATTATCGGAACAATCGAGACTCAGATGGACGATCAATCTTTAAAACAGGCCGCTTTGTATTACCATGAATTTCCTACTCCGGGAAAAATCAGTGTGACACCTAGCAAGCAGCTCGTTAACCAACGAGATCTAGCGCTTGCATATTCTCCTGGTGTTGCAGCTCCGTGTTTGGAAATCGAACGAGACCCTTCTACTGCTGCCAAATATACAGCACGTGGTAATCTGGTCGCCGTCGTGAGTAATGGTACAGCTGTACTGGGTTTAGGGAACATTGGTCCTTTAGCATCAAAACCTGTAATGGAAGGTAAAGGCGTACTTTTCAAAAAGTTCGCTGGTGTCGATGTATTTGATATCGAAATCGCAGAAAATGATCCAGACAAAATCGTCGATATCGTTGCAGCATTAGAACCAACATTTGGTGGTATCAACTTAGAAGACATCAAAGCACCTGAATGTTTCTATATCGAGAAGAAGCTTCGTGAACGCATGAAGATTCCTGTGTTCCATGATGATCAACACGGTACCAGTATTATCGTAGGCTCTGCATTATTAAATGCTTTGCAAATCGTAAATAAGAAAATTGATGAAATCAAAATTGTAGCGTCTGGTGCAGGTGCTGCGGCATTGTCTTGCTTAGATTTACTTTGTGCTCTTGGTGTGAATAAAGCCAACATCACTGTTGCCGATTCTCGCGGTCTTCTCACTACTTCACGCGAAGGACTGGATGAGTCGAAAAAGCGTTACGTACAAGACATCGCAGCAACACAATTGCATGAAGTGATTGCTGGTGCGGATATGTTCTTGGGTCTTTCGGCAGCAGGTATTTTAACCAAAGAAATGGTTAAAGAAATGGCTGAAAATCCGATTATCTTTGCACTCGCTAACCCTGATCCAGAAATCTTGCCTGAACATGCACATGAAGTACGTCCTGATGTCATTATGGCGACAGGTCGTTCGGACTATCCAAACCAAGTCAATAATGCGCTTTGCTTCCCGTATATCTTCCGTGGTGCACTAGATGTCGGTGCAACCACCATCAATGAAGAAATGAAAATTGCATGTGTACATGCGATTGCACGTATGGCGCACGTAGAAGCGGATGCTGCTACTTATGGTGAAAAATCAGTATCATTTGGCCGTGATTACTTAATCCCTGGCCCACTTGATCAGCGCTTGATTTTAGAAATCGCACCTGCGGTTGCTAAAGCAGCAATGGATTCTGGTGTTGCAACACGTCCAATTGAAGATTTCTCTGCATATCGCCAAAGACTTTCTGAGTTCGTGTATAACTCAGCGTTCTTAATGAAACCAATTTTTGCTCAAGCGAAAACTGACCCTAAACGTATTGCATACGCTGAAGGTGAAGACGAGCGCGTATTACGTGCAGTACAAATCGCAGTTGATGAAGGTTTGGCTAAACCAATTTTAGTTGGCCGTACCACAGTAATTGAAGCAAATATCAAAAAATTAGGTCTGCGTTTACAACACGGTGTAAACATCGAGATCGTTGATCAAGAAAAAAATCCTCAATATGAGGAATTTTGGAAAGATTACTATAAAACCATGCAGCGCAAAGGCGTGACGGTAGAGTATGCGCAGCGTGAAACACGCCGTCGCTCGACCCTCATTGCTGCTTTATTGGTAAAATTTGGTCAAGCCGATGGTATGCTCTGTGGTACTTATGCAAGCTACGATATCCATTTAGATTTCGTTAAAAATGTCATTGGTTTAAAAGAAGGTCGCAGCACTTTCTTTACCCTAAATGCGTTAATGCTTGAAGATCGCAATTTGTTTATTGCTGACACTTATGTGAATACCAACCCAACAGCTGAACAGCTTGCTGAAATGACCATTTTAGCTGCGGAAGAAGTCCGTCGCTTTGGTATCACACCACGTGTTGCACTGCTTTCCCATTCAAGTTTTGGTAGTGATCAACTTGATTCTAGCGCTCAAAAAATGCGTGAAGTCTATCGCTTACTTACAGAGCAAGCGCCTGAACTAGAAGTTGAAGGTGAAATGCATGGAGATGCAGCATTAGACGAAAACATCCGTCACTTTGCTTTCCCAAATTCACGTTACAAAGGTTCAGCTAATCTATTGATCATGCCAAACCTAGACTCAGCAAATATTTCTTTTAATTTATTAAAAGCGACCTCTGGGAATAATGTAACGATTGGGCCGATTTTATTAGGTGCTGCCAAACCAGTTCATATCCTTACCCCAACAGCAACAACCCGCCGTCTAATCAACATGACTGCATTGACTGTTGCTGAAATTCAACAAAGCGAAAACTAACTGCTATAAGCAAAGCTTTTCCTGAAAAGCTTTGCTTAGTGCTTGAGAAAACCTCTATTCTGTAGCATGATTGTGTGAAGAATAGAGGTTTTTTCATGCAAGTTTATTTAGTAGGCGGTGCTGTTCGAGATCATTTACTTGGGCATCCCTATCACGAAAAAGATTATGTTGTGGTTGGTGCAACGCCAGAGCAATTACTCGCCGAAGGTTATCAACCTGTTGGCAAAGACTTTCCTGTATTTCTACATCCCAAAACAAAAGAAGAATACGCACTCGCTCGTACAGAACGTAAATCTGGAGTTGGTTATCATGGTTTCCAATGTTTTACAGATACTAGTGTTAAGTTAGAAGAAGATTTAATCCGCCGCGACCTTACCATCAATGCCATGGCAATGGATGAACAAGGCAAAGTTTATGACCCCTATGGCGGACAAAAAGATTTAGACCAAAAAATTCTGCGCCATGTTTCTGATGCTTTTACCGAAGATCCACTTCGCGTGCTTCGAGTTGCACGCTTTGCTGCACGATATGCAGCGTATGACTTTAAAATTGCGGATGAAACACTGCAACTCATGCAAGACATCGCTCAATCAGGCGAGTTAAATGCCCTTACTCCAGAACGCGTCTGGAAAGAAACCTCTCGGGCATTAATGGAAGATCATGCAGATGTATATTTTCAAATACTCAAAGACTGTGGTGCTTTAAAAATCTTATTTCCTGAACTCGATGCCCTGTTTGGTGTACCACAGCGCCCTGAATACCATCCTGAAATAGATTGTGGTATTCATACACTTATGGCACTGAAACAAGCATGTCAGGCCAATTATGCGCTAGATGTCCGCTTCGCTGTGCTTGTCCACGACCTAGGTAAAGCACTCACCCCTATTGAAGAATTACCAAGACATATTATGCATGAAGAACGCGGTATACAGCCCGTGACTGATGTGTGTGATCGCTTAAAAGTACCTAGCTATCTTAAAAATCTAGCGCTCACAGTATGCAAAGAACATTTGAAATGTCATCAAGTCAAAAATCTAAAACCCGGTACGTTATGGCGTTTTTTACAACGCTTAGATGTACTGCGTAGACCTGAAAAAGCTAAAGCTTTTGTTCAAGCCTGTGAATGCGATGCCAAAGGTCGTTTGGGTTTAGAACACCGCCCATATCCTCAGGCACAATATCTGCTAGATGCGATGGAAATCGTTAGACATATTCGGGCACAAGATTTACCTGAACATATTAAAGGCCCTGAAATAGGCGAAATGTTGATTCAATACCGTATTGAGGCATTAGCAAAATTTAAGGAACAGCACGAAGAATAAACCCGTTTAACACGCCATCGTTGTGCGACGAAGCAGTTTAAAATTTATATTAGACCCTTTCATAACCCTGCATATTTCTCCTATAGAGAGAATGAGGAACGATTGAAGTTTCGCAAGGGATTTATGAAAGAAGTCTATTATTTAGTCAATAATATTGGATCTTCAATGCTATAACCCGTTTCAAAAGGGATACCAAGGTATTTGACTGTCACAAGCACATTATTACTGTGAGGCACTTTATAGACTTTAGATATATTCAACCCTTGCTTGTAAGTGTTAGCTGTTTGTAATGTACTTTTTAGACGGAAGCTTTTAACCCGATATTGATAAGACCATTTATCAATAGATTCTTGTGGGTCATACCATGCCTCTGCTGTTCCCTTTTTCGTGGTTAATATTTGAATGTGGGCATTACGGTTGTGTACAGGTTGAAGTGAAAGTAAACGCTTTTGAATTTTCTTAATTTCTATATCAAATTGCGTACTCTCTTGATCATAATCAATTAATTTAGTTTTGGGATTGAGATAAAGCGAATGAACTTGAATAAGTTTCGTCGGATTAGTACTATTTAATTGATAATAATAGAGTTGAGGTAAACGACCCCGACCGTCTTCAAAATGTCGCATCAGATAAATCTTTTGGGCCTTTCGATCCAACCCTAAAACTTCTATATGCTGTGGTCCACCAACCGTTGCATAAACGGTTAGAGGTAAGCATGACAAAAAAAGTGCACCGAAAATAATTTTTAGTATAGGTTTAGACATATCCAGCTCCAAAGCAATCTGTATAGTTAAGCCCAATATATTGAGTTTTTAATGAAGATATGGTTGATTTTTATCCATTACACATTGATTTATAATAAGATCGAAAAATTCTTTTGTGACATGTTCTGGTATTGGTTTACCTAAAATGAATTTTTATTTCCAATAAAAAACCCAGCCAAAAAATGACTGGGCTTTTATAACTTTTACTTATTCAGTAAAAATTATTGAGCAGCAGCAGCTTGTGCAGCAGCAACTTCTTCAGCAAAGCTCATTTCAGCTTTCTTCTCAATACCTTCACCTACTTCAAAGCGAGTGAATTGAGCAACAACTGTACCAGTCGCTTTTAATACATCAGCAACTTTCTTATCGTTGTCGATAACATACATTTGACGATCAAGCGCAACTTCGTTCAAGTATTTCTCAACTGAACCAGTAACCATTTTCTCAACGATGTTTGCAGGCTTACCAGATTCTAAAGCTTTTGCTTCAGCAATTTCTTTCTCTTTAGCGATCAAGTCAGCTGGAACAGCTTCAGCATTTACTGCAACTGGGTTGAACGCAGCAACGTGCATTGCAATACCTTTACCAGTATCAGCATCACCAGTGTAAGAAACAACAACACCGATTTTTAAACCGTGCTTGTAAATAGCCAAGTTTTCGCCTTCAACGATTTGAGCACGACGTACTTGGATGTTTTCACCGATTTTTTGAACAAGTGCAACACGCGCTTCTTCAACAGTAGAACCATCTTCAAGTTTAAGTTCAGCAATTTTCGCAGCATCAGTTTCATTTGCAGCAAGTGCAGCTGTCGCTACTTTATCAGAGAAGTTTTTGAAGTTTTCGTCTTTAGCAACGAAGTCAGTTTGACAGTTAACTTCAACAAGAATCGCTTTATTACCGTTTTGAACGATCGTGATCGCACCATCAGCAGCAATGTTGCCTGCTTTTTTAGCAGCTTTTGCTTGACCTGATTTACGAAGGTTATCAATCGCAAGTTCGATGTCACCGCCTGCTTCTGTTAATGCTTTTTTGCATTCCATCATTGCAAGACCAGTACGGTCACGTAATTCTTTTACCATGCTTGCAGTAATTGCAGTCATGTTGATCTCCTAAAATCGGTAGAATATAAATCTGTTCAACAAAAACGGCCCAAAGGTTTCTCTGGGCCGTTTTGCTTTCTCGACGCTCAATTTGTCATCATTTTAAATCACAAAAATGACAAGCTTGCGTCAAAACGCATTAAGCCTCAGGAGCTTCTTTAGCAGCTTCTTCGCCTTTCGCTTGTGCATTCGCTTGTGATTGAGCGTATTCTTTACCAGCAAGAATCGCATCAGCCATAGCTGAAGCATACAAAGTAACTGCACGGATCGCATCGTCGTTACCAGGAATAACGTAATCTACGTTATCTGGGTTAGAGTTTGTATCAACGATACCGATTACAGGAATACCTAAGTTTTTAGCTTCTTTAATTGCAATCGCTTCGTGATCAACGTCGATTACAAATAATGCGTCAGGTAAACCACCCATGTTTTTAACGCCGCCTAAAGCACGTTCAAGTTTTTCCATCTCACGAGTACGCTCTAAAGCTTCACGTTTAGTAAGCTTAGCAAAAGTACCGTCTTGAGATTGAGTTTGAAGATCTTTTAAACGGTTGATAGATTGGCGAAGTGTTTTCCAGTTCGTCAACATACCACCTAACCAACGGTGATCTACATATGGTTGACCAGCACGTTGAGCTTGTTCACGGATGATGTTAGAAGCAGCTCGTTTTGTACCAACGAATAATACTTTGTTCTTTTTGCTCGCCAAGTTGTTAACAAAGTTCAAAGCATCATTTAACGCAGGAACAGTGTGCTCAAGGTTGATGATGTGAATTTTGTTACGCGCGCCAAAAATGTATTGACGCATTTTTGGGTTCCAGAAACGAGTTTGGTGACCAAAGTGTGCGCCTGCTTGAAGAAGGTCGCGCATGCTTACGTTGTAATCTGCCATTTTCTTTACCTTAAAGTTTGGGTTAGGCCTCCATATATCCGCATTCTCCACCCAAGGGATTGCTGTTACTTTATCAGTGGTTGCGACAGAGGACACTTTTTAGACAAAACAAGGCATGAATAGTGAAATTTAGCACTCTAAATGAACTATTCATAACGCCGTAGTGTCAAAAAACGACCCTGTCCCATAGGGTTGTGGCTAAAATTCCCTCATACTTCGTTATGAAACTTGATAAGGGAATACCATTACCAGCGTTTCATGCCTCGCATGCAGAAATTTTAGCCTACAACGCAACTCACATATAAAGTGACAACAATCCCTAGAAGCACCCAGAGTAATGTGTCGATATATGTGCGGATTTTTTTACGACTATAATTATCAGATAATTTCGTAAAATATATTCACGAAAAGCATTTGATAAAATAGGCGGCTATTTATACCATAGACACTTGCAAATTACCAAAAGTTTTTAGAGATCATGAATACAACTTATACAGCTCCTAGTCGATTAATTAAAACACCTGAAGAAATTGAAAAGATGCGTGTTGCAGGGAAATTGGCTGCTGAAGTTTTAGACATGATTAAACCGCATATTAAAGCGGGTGTGAGTACACTAGAACTCGATACAATCTGTCGCAATCATATTGAAAATGTACAAGATGCTATTCCCGCTTGTGTTGGCTACGGTGCAGCACCAGGTCGTCCTGCTTTCCAACACTCGATTTGTACTTCTGTTAACCATGTTGTTTGTCATGGTATTCCATCTGAGAATAAAATTTTAAAAAACGGCGACATTCTAAATATTGATGTCACTGTCATTAAAGATGGATATCATGGTGATACCAATATGATGTATATCGTTGGCGGTGAAACGTCTATTTTGGCAAATCGCTTGTGTTCAGTTGCTCAGGAAGCCATGTATCGTGGTATGGCCACAGTCAGAGATGGTTCATACCTTGGTGATGTTGGACACGCCATTCAACAATATGTTGAGTCTGAACGCTTCAGTGTAGTACGTGAATACTGCGGTCATGGAATTGGTAATGTTTTCCATGATGAGCCTCAAGTTTTACACTATGGGCAAAAAGGCACAGGAATGCGTCTAGAAGCAGGAATGACCTTTACTATTGAACCAATGGTCAATGCAGGTGTCTGGCAAACCAAACTTTTGGGTGACAAATGGACTGTTGTTACCAAAGATCATAAATTGTCTGCTCAATACGAACACACCATCTTAGTGACTGAGACTGGAATTGAAGTATTGACAGCTCGCCCTGAAGAAGATCTTTCACGTTTTCAATAATTCATTTTTAAGGGTGTGTACTTAAGTACCCACCCTTTTTAGCGTAAAAATCACTCAATTTTAATCTAATTACTACAATTTTAATCTAATTACTACAATTTTTTTCATAGTTATAACAATTATAAATTCTATCTAAACAAATTCTGCATAAAAAAACGTTATGATGAGCGCAAGAAAAATCCTTACAAACTTTAGGACATGGAGTCCCAAGATGATGAAGAAGTCATTTGCATGCCTGATTACAACAGGTTTATGTGCCCTTCCTACACTTACTTTTGCAGATTCACCATATTTTAGCCTCAAAGATGGAGATGGATTTAAGCGCTTCTCTGTTTCAGCGGGCTGGTTACATGCAATGCCACAAGGAAAAGCTAACAATATTTTTGTGAATACAAGTGCTAAAAATGGAACATATGCCGTTGGAGATGTTCAATTAAATTCTGTTACCGATGCAATTGCAAAAACCCCTGAAGGAGATAAAGCTAAAGAGAAACTTCTTAATGTTGCCGCTCTGGGAAAAGACATTGGACTAATAGAAAATGATACATTAACAGCAGATATGAGCGGAAGTGCAAAAATTACAAGCTTAGAAAGTTGGGAAAATCAAAATACAGGTCTAGAAGCAGAAGATGTAGACACTATTGGTTTAATGATAAATTACAATTTTACAGATAATCTATCACTAGAGGTGAAAGCTGGAATCCCTCCAAAGGTTGATATCAAAGGTAAAGGTCAAATTAATGCGCCTCTCTTAGGTATTGCCACACCAGAAGGAAATGTTGGAGGAATTCTTGGGCGAATCGCAAATGGGCTTATTAATGACATTGGTCCAATACCTCTTGACTCACAAATTCCTATCACGAATTTAAGTAAGGAGAGTAAAGCTGCCTCAGCACGAGCTTGGCTACCAGCTGTTGAACTCCATTATCAATTTGGTAAATCAGGCGTCAATAAGTTCCGCCCTTATGTAGGCGCTGGTGTAATGTATGCGTATTTTAATGATTTAAAAATGAACTCAAATATTGAAACAGATCTAATTAATGCAGGCCATATGGTACAAAATGTGCTTGATGGTAAGGCTGGTGCTGCATTAGATGGCAAAAAATCATCAGCAGATCCAGTAGTTAAACTCAAGGCAACGGATACTTTTGCCCCTATCGTTACTTTAGGTGCAACCTACGACTTTAAACCGAATTGGTTTGCTGTTGGCTCCGTTTCTTATTCAAAAATGAATAATGAGGCAAAAATTTATGTGACTGACCGAAATACAGGTAAAGAGCTGATTCGTGCAAATACTAAAATCGACATTGATCCACTCATCACTTATGTTGGTATCGGCTACCGTTTCTAATCTTTTCTTTTTATCAAAGCAGCTTCGGCTGCTTTTTTCGATCGCTATGTTTTTAATCAAACTGTATAAAAATGATGCACCATTTAAAAACAACTCATTCAATATTGCCTTACAGTTGCTATCACATTTCCTGTTTTTAAAATTTAAGCAACTGCCCACTCGGAATCTATAACAATAGAATAATTAATTTTCGCGATTTAAATTAGAATTTTAAATTGTTCTTTTGGTTAAATATTTTTATTGGCACATCCCTTGCATACTTCATAACATACAGAATCAATGTCGATTCAAAAAAATTTGTTGGCGGCCAATGATGTCCGTTCTGTTCGGTTTGTAAGCATAAGCATTTGGCTTACAGAGTAATATTTCGTTCAGTTCAGGGGAAGGCTATGTCTTCAAAAATGAGTCTAGATGCAAAGAAAGCAACTGAAATAAAATTATTTAGCTTCGCAACACCTGCAATGCGTGCATTCCATATGACATGGTTGGCATTCTTTGTTTGTTTTTTCGCATGGTTTGCCTGCGCTCCGCTAATGCCTGTAATTGCGGGTGAATTTAATTTAACCAAAGCCCAAATTGCAAACATCAATATTGCAGCTGTTGCAATCACCATCGTTATCCGCCTCATTGTCGGTCCGCTCTGTGACAAATATGGACCACGCAAGACCTATACCGCCCTATTGATTCTCGGCAGTATTCCTGTGTTTGGTGTTGCTGCTGCCAATACCTATGAATCCTTTTTATTTTTCCGTCTTTTAATTGGGGCGATTGGGGCAAGTTTCGTAATTACCCAATACCATACCAGCGTCATGTTCGCACCAAATGTTGTTGGTACTGCTAATGCCGCTGCGGCAGGTTGGGGAAATGCTGGTGGCGGTGCAACGCAAGCGATCATGCCACTCATTCTAGGTGCCATCATCATGTTTGGTGTTGAGCAAGCAATGGGCTGGCGTATCGCACTACTTGTTCCAGGAATCATGATGGTAATCGTGGGTATACTTTACTGGAAACTGACACAAGATAGTCCTCAAGGCAACTTCAAAGAATTAAGAGAACAAGGTATAGAAGCTGGCAATATTAAAAAAGGTGGTACAGCTATTTTAATGCAGGCCGCTCGTAATTACCGTGTTTGGGTTTTATTTACCGCTTATGCAGCATGTTTTGGCATCGAGATCTTCATTCATAATATTGCCGCAATGTACTATGTTGACCATTTTAATATGGGCTTGAAAGAAGCTGGACTTACTGCTGGAATTTTCGGCCTACTCGCACTATTTGCTCGCGCATTGGGTGGTATCGTTTCTGATAAAGTAGCTGCCAATAAAGGGTTGGATGGACGTACGCGGATATTATTCTTACTGATCTTGGGTGAAGGGTTATTCCTCATCATTTTCTCCCAAATGAATACTGTCATGCTCGCCGTACTTGCAATGACAATTTTTGCTCTGTTTACCCATATGGCCTGCGGTGCGACTTATGCACTCGTACCATTTATTGATCGTGACGCGCTTGGAGGTGTGGCTGGCATTATTGGTGCAGGCGGTAATGTTGGTGCTGTCGCCGCAGGATTCCTTCTCAAAGGTTTACTTGACATCCAAACTTGTCTCATGATCTTAGGCTGTCTCGTCACTGTTGCCGCATTCAGTGTCATTCTGATTCGCTTCTCAGTCGAACATAAAGAAAAAGAACAACAACTGTTTGAGCAAGCTTTGCTTGAACGTAACTCAACTGCTTAATTCAACGCTGCTCTAAGGGATGTGCTTAGTCACACATCCCTCCTAACCACTTATATCTAATTTTAACTCTAGGGGAAGTATGATGAAAATCATTTCAATTTCTTTGATCGCACTCGGCTGTTTTTCTACAACACATCTACTTGCCAATAGCGATTTTTTGACAAACACCAAGCTTTCACTCGATAGCCGCTTACGTTTCGAAATGGTTGATCAAGACAACCCGTTAAAGAAAGCTGAAGCTGCTACTTTACGGATACGCCCTGCACTGCAAACGGGTACATGGCAAGGCTTGAGTATATATGCACAGGGCGAGGCAAACATCGAACTCAATGATCGCTTTAATAGCACTCGAAACAATGAAACCACCTATAGCACCGTTCCTGATCCCAAAAACTTAGATCTTAATCAGTTATATTTAAATTATAACAGTTCCAAGTTTGATGCTCGATTAGGTCGGCAAGTTATCAATCTAGATAATCAACGCTTTATTGGTTCCGTTGGTTGGCGTCAAAATGAACAAAGTTACGATTCAATTAGCTTCAATTTTAAAGCAGATCCAAAACTCCAGTTCTACTATGCTTATATTGAACAGGTAAACACAATCTTTGGTAGTGAAACAGCTAAACCAGTTGCATTAAAAGCGCAAGACGGCAAACAAGATAGTCAAATCCATTTAGCACAAATTAAATACAGCTATAGCCCTCAGTTCAATGCCGTACTCTATGGCTACTTTCTTGACTTTGAAGACCTCAATGCTTGGTCAAATCAAAGCTATGGTCTTCGTTTCACAGGGAAGCACAAAAACTTCCGCTATAGTGCTGAATATGCAAAACAACAGGACTATGCAGATCAACCATTAACATACGATACGGATTATTATGCATTAGAGCTTGGCTACCAAGTTTCTGGACAGAAACCGCTTGGTGAAGTTGCAATTGGTTACGAAGTTCTAGGTAGTGATAACGGTAAAATTGCTTTTCAAACTCCACTTGCAACTAAACATCGCTTCAATGGTTGGAGTGATCTGTTTTTAAATACACCAGCCAATGGTCTACGTGATCTTTATATAAGCTCAAGTTTTAATATATTCAGTAAAGGTAAATTAACAACCGAGCTACATCATTACCGAAGTGATATAAAAGGATTAAACTATGGCCAAGAATTTTCTCTTTCCTATGGTCAAGCATTACCAATCAAGGGCTTGTCTGGATTAGCAAAATTTTCAAGTTATCAGGCTGAAGATTTTGGTGTCGATACCGAAAAGCTTTGGTTACAGTTAGATTATAAATTTTAAAAAATTTTTTTATTGTTGATTCAATGGATTGAATTAGATTACATCAAAACTTTGACAGTTGTCATCAAATTATCAAATTTGGATGATTTAATAAAAAATAAAAAGCCTATAAAAGCGCAAAAAGCCTGTTGATCGATAAGATCAACAGGCTTTTTTCTTAAGGATGAATTAATCAACCAGTCCTAATTTAAAGCGCTACTGCCCTTTCGGTAGCGGAATATATTGAGATTGAGTATTTTGTTGAACTTTTCGTTCCCCAACCTTCACTTCCAACTTCTGTTGCTTGCCGTCGCGTTCAACAACAACATCAATCATGCTCTCAGGTGCTTGCAATGCAACATAATTAATTAAATGAGAAGCTGACGAAATCTGCTCATCATTGACTTGAACAATGGTATCACCACGTTTTACACCGGCTTGATCAGCTGGACCACCACGTAAGACATCTGCAACTAGAACACCAACCGGTTTTGCAGTCAGTACGTTTTCATCTAAATTGTTTGGAATAAGACTAATTCCCAACCAACCACGCACAACACGCCCATCTTTTAGGATAGAGTTTAAAACTTGCTGACAAACCTTCGCAGGGATAGCAAAACCAATTCCAAGTGAACCGCCAGACTGTGAGAAAATCGCAGTATTTACGCCAATTAAATTACCTGCAACATCAATCAACGCCCCACCCGAATTACCTGGATTTATGGCAGCATCCGTTTGAATAAAATCTTCATAGGTGTTAATACCTAAATCTGATCGTCCTGTTGCAGAAATAATCCCTTGCGTAACAGTTTGCCCTACACCAAATGGATTACCAATCGCTAATACAACATCACCAACCTCATTACCACTAAGTTTAAACGGTAATACAGGAAGTTTATCCAACTCAATTTTGATTACAGCTAAATCTGTATCTGGATCTGTACCAATGACTTTCGCTTCTGCGCGACGGCCATCATATAACGCGACAACAATTTGCTCTGCTTGTGCAATCACATGGTTATTTGTCAAAATATAACCATCTGCACGCACGATTACGCCTGAACCTAAACTGTTTTCATTTTTAGGTTGCTGCGGAATCTGATTACCAAAAAATTCACGGAATACGGGATCATTTAAAAGCGGATGATTTGGTTGTTTGATTTTTTGAGTGGTAAAAATATTGACCACGGCAGGTGCTGCCACTTTAACCGCGGCATTGTAAGAAACTACCCCACCCATGCGATTTGTATCGACTAAGGGCTCGACCTTTTCTGCTGGCATTTTCACACCATCAGACGCTATTGTTGGTTTCGGCTGATGTGATTTTTGCCAAGCGAGAAAGCTGAATATAACGACAATGAGTAATACCCAAGGTAACCATGTAAATGCACGGCGCACGTTTATTATCCTCTAGGCGAAATTATGTTATGAACAAATTATTAAATCTGTTTTAAGAACAGGAAATTTCCATCATTGTAATGTAAATTACTTAAAAACAATGCAAAAGTTAAAAAAGTTTTGTCTAGCTTTAGTTACATTAAAAAGTATGTTTTTATTGACAGCTATAAAATGTAAATCATTTGAGGAATTCTATGGCAAATTTGCATGACATAGTGCAATGGTGTAATCAAACTTTAAAGTCGAATGAATTTAAAGACTACGCACCAAATGGCTTACAAATCGAAGGCAAGCCCGAAGTCAATAAAATTGTATGTGCTGTGACTGCATCTGAAAGTGCTATTGATGCTGCAATTGCACTACAAGCCGATGCTTTATTGGTTCATCATGGCTATTTTTGGAAAGGCGAGCCCTATCCAATCACAGGAATGCGTGGCAATCGTATCAAAAAACTCATTCAAAACAATATTTCACTGATAGCCTATCATCTACCTTTAGACGCTCACCCGACCTTAGGGAATAATGCAGCAATTGCCAATTTGATTGGTTTACAAAACATAGAAGCTTTAGATCCAACAGAAAGACATCCAATCGGAAATATTGGTTATTTAGAACATGCGATAAGTCCTGAACAGTTCAAAGAAAAGCTACAAACAATTTTTGACTTTTCTATTCTTCATCTGCCTTGTAGTAAATCTGCTATCCAAAAAGTAGGTTTCTGTACAGGCGGGGCTCAAGACTTTATCGAAAAAGCTGCGTTGGAAGATTGTGATGCTTATATCTCTGGTGAAGTGAGCGAGCGCACTTTTTATCAAGCTAAAGAACTGGATGTCCATTATTTTGCATGTGGACACCATGCCACAGAACGTTACGGTGTACAGCGTTTAGCTCAAGCGATTGCAAATCAATTTTCGATTAAAACTGAGTATTTTGAACTCAACAATCCGATTTAACCCAATCCATCTTCTGAGTGGAGTGAAATGCTTTTCACTCCTTTCCCTCGTCTTCTTATAACTGTATCTATTCATATTGAGTTATTGAAGTCATAAGGACTTCTATTGACAACCCTTCTAGCTCTTTCATATACGCTAAGAATCGAATACGTCTTCACTTTGCTACACCAACTTAATCCTCAATATAACCAATCATAAATAAAATTTATTTTTTATCTCTTCATCTATAGATAAAAGCAAATTAAAAGATATTGATTCTCATTTACTTTTAAATGAATAATGAAAGCGCTTCACTTTATACCAATAAAATCATTTTGATTAAAAGGAATCAAACACATGGCTTATTCTCTACCAGCACTACCTTATGCTTACGATGCACTTGAACCCAATATTGATACCAAAACAATGGAAATTCACCATAGTAAACATCATCAGACCTACATCAATAATATTAATGGTGCCATTGAAGGTACAGAATGGGAAAAACTCCCAGTAGAAGAATTGGTTGCAAAAGTGAATGAATTCCCTGCCAACCTTAAAAACATGGCAATCAACAATGCAGGAGGCCATGCCAATCACTCACTATTTTGGACAGTCATGAGTCCACAAGGTGGCGGCAAACCCACAGGGCCTGTTGCAGACGCAATTGATCAACAACTTGGTGGTTTTGATGCTTTTAAAGATGCTTTTACCAAGGCTGCAATTAGTCGTTTTGGTAGCGGTTGGGCATGGCTCAGCGTTACCCCTGAGCATAAACTGATAGTAGAAAGTAGCGCGAATCAAGACTCACCATTGATGTATGGCAATACGCCTATTCTGGGCTTAGATGTATGGGAACATGCATATTATTTGAAATACCAAAACCGCCGTCCTGAATATATTGCTGCGTTTTACAATGTTGTAAATTGGGATGAAGTGAATCGTCGTTATCATGATGCATTACAAACTAAAGCTCAGTAATTTTCTTGGTCAATTAACTTAAATCTACACCTCTAAAAAACGGGTTAGAGCCTTTTAGAACGTTCACTAAACGAACTAAAGACTCTAATCATTGTTGTATCGTATATGTCTCATAAAGAAATTTTTTGCATATTTTGTGTATTAAAAGACTGCCCTATTGTCCATAGAATCATTTACAATAAAGGCACTTGATGTAAAACCCAGCAAATTTGCAAGGAATGAAACATGACAACCATTACTTTACCTGCACTTCCATATGGCTATGATGATTTAGCGCCACACATCACTCGCGAAACTTTAGAATATCATCACGATAAGCATCATAATACATATGTTGTTAACTTGAACAACTTAATCAAAGGGACTGACCTTGAAGGTAAAACTTTAGAGGAAATCATCAAAGCGTCTGCTGGTGATGCATCTAAAGCAGGTATCTTCAACAATGCTGCACAAGTATGGAACCACACATTCTACTGGAACAGCATGAAGCCAAATGGTGGTGGTAAACCAACTGGCGCGATTGCAGCTAAAATCGATGAAGCTTTTGGTAGCTACGAAAAATTTGCAGAAGAATTTACTGCTGCTGCAACAACTCAATTTGGTTCAGGTTGGGCTTGGTTAGTAGCTGATGAAGTAAATGGTAAATTATCAATTACTAAAACTGCCAATGCAGACACACCACTTGCTCATGGTCAAATTGCAGTATTGACGATTGATGTTTGGGAACATGCTTACTACATCGATTTCCGTAACTTACGTCCTAAATACATCGCAACTTTCTTAGAAAGCTTAGTGAACTGGGACTATGCAAATGCAAAACTTGCAGGTCAACCAGCAGGCGTTGAGAAATAATCTTTTATTTCTTGCATAAAAACTGCCCACCTCGGGCAGTTTTTTTATGAATAAAATCCGAAAAGAATATTTATCAAGCAAACGATTCATTTTATTTACTATTCTTGTTGACGCATGAATATTTCATGCCTAAAATGCGCATCAGATTCTCCAATAGCTCAGTCGGTAGAGCGACGGACTGTTAATCCGCAGGTCCCTGGTTCGAGCCCAGGTTGGAGAGCCAAGCTAATCTCCCATAGCTCAGTCGGTAGAGCGACGGACTGTTAATCCGCAGGTCCCTGGTTCGAGCCCAGGTGGGAGAGCCAAATTCTTAAGTGAATAGCTTGACCGTTAAAAGTGACATGCATAAAATGCATATCCAGATTCTCCCATAGCTCAGTCGGTAGAGCGACGGACTGTTAATCCGCAGGTCCCTGGTTCGAGCCCAGGTGGGAGAGCCAAGATTCTAAAAACCCACTCCTTTCGAGTGGGTTTTTTATTGACACCTGATCTAAAATGTTTGAATCCAGTCAGCTCATATTTTTAATTATTGGCAGTATTAGTGCCCTACTATTATTAGTCAGTTGCTTACGCCCATACTTTTTTAAACAACAGTTTTTTGCTCGCCCTGTCATCACCAGCTTTGAATCACAAATGTTTTTAAGGTTGCAGCAGGCTTTTCCACAACATCATATTTTGGCGCAGGTTGCTTTTAGTGCATTAATTACCAGTGATCATTACAAGATTCGAAGCCGCTTTAATCGTAAAGTCACAGACTTTGTAATTTTAGACAAAGATATGCAAGTGATTGCAATTATAGAGTTAGATGATCCTAGCCATATAGGTAAAGAATTAGAAGACAAAAAGCGTGATCACATGTTGCAACAAGCAGGTTATTTAGTACAACGTTATACGCAAATTCCATCTATAAAGCAGTTACAGATGGATATTCGCTAAACTAAACTGATTGAGAATTATTTTTCCAAAGTTGCAGCTTCTTGCTCTGCATTTTTTTGTTGCTCAAATCTTTTTGCTATTTCAGCACGTTGCTGCTCATATTCTCTTTTAGTTTTAGCATCACTTTTCGCCGCTAGAAAGGCCATGCCAACGATAAAAATTGGAATCAACAACCCCAACCCCATCAAAACCCATGGTACAGATCTTTTTTCAACAGCATTTTGACTCATAGCCGATTCCAAAAAGTAATATTTCAAACGAGGCGACACTATAACAAAAAAAGAGCCTCAATAAAGAGACTCTTTTACTAATCAATGAGCTATTGGGCTGGCATATTTTGCTTAATAAACTGTACTAGCTCCCCACTCTCGTTTGCTGCAAGAATTGCTCCAGTATGTGATCCATTCACAACAGGATTAGCAGGACTTGGTACAATATCAACAGCCTTTAAAGCCACATCTGTTCCAGAATTATACATTGCTTTGTATAGTGCTTCTGTAATTACATATGGAACGTTGGTATCGTATACACCTTGGATAATATAAATAGGCTTATCCAATTTCTTGGTTGTTGGCTGACTATAGTCAGTTAAAAATTTTTGAATCGTAGCATCTTTCTGAAATGCTTCAGCATTTATACCCGGATACTCCGTTACCTTAGCTGTTGGATTTTCTTCAATATAAGCTTGAATATCTTCTTTATAAACCCCCACCAGTTCAGATAAACATTCTTGCTTTGCTAAACCAGCGATTTCTTTAGCCTTATCACTACCAAACATTGTTTGATAATTGAATGAAGGCTCGTAAGCCGTAATCCCCACGCCAGCCAAAGCAGCATAAGACAACAAAGTTGCATACGTCTCAATCGCAGCAGACTGCGGCAATAAGTTAATTGCTGTTGGAGCCACTTCCAAAATTATTTTACCCAAACTTGATGCTGGTGCTCCTGCAATTGCCCCTTTATAAGTCGCATCATTATTTGCATATTCAGCTATTCCCAAGGATGCTTGCCCGCCTTGTGATTGCCCTACAGACATCCATGAGCCTTGTAATTGATTACCATAGTGCTCTTTAGCTGCTTTAACCGCATATAATGCTGAACGTGCTTGGCTTGGAATGTTCAGATAAGGATGCTCACCCTCTCCGCCTAAACCTTCATAATCTGGCGCAACAATTACATATCCCTGCTCTAACAAATTCTTTGCTGTATAGTTTTTAAAATTAGCATTTAATGGTGTATTGGTTGGTGCACATTTATCTGCAACCCCCAAAGTTCCATGAGCCCACACTACAACTCGATAACCATCTTTAGGTTTTGCGATTTTTGGAAACAATACCAAAGCAGAAGTTTCAACCGTCTTCCCCAATACATTTGGCATCTTATAGTTCATTACTTTGATTGAACTAGCCGCACTTAAATCAACCAAGCCTTCCGACTCATAGGTGTAAGATGCTTCAGAAACAAAAGATTTACTATTCTGATCAACTTTTGAGTTTGAATCTTTATCATCATTACATGCTGATAAAAATAATGCTGAAATAGAGAATGTTACCGCCAAAGCAATATTTGACCGTTTCATAAAATATCCTTTTAGTCTTTGTCATTTTTTTGTGCATGAAACTACATGCGGTTCTATTAAGGCATAAAAAAAGTGCCCTGCATAGGACACTTTTCAACTAATAAGTCATTTTAAAATATGAAGCTTAAAAAAATTCCAATAAAAATTATCATTCCAGCCCAACGATTGTGACGGAATGCCCAAAAACAAATCTGAGGGTCACGATCTTTGGTTTTAACTGCTTGATAAATAAAATCAGCAGCAACAACCAATAATGCAACCAGTCCCAATGGAATTAAAAGATCTTCTAAATAAAGTGCACTACCGATCAAACCCAAACTTAACAGTTGCAATGATCCTATAATTTGTATATCAAATCGACCAAATAAAATTGCGGTAGATTTCACACCAATTTTCAAATCATATTCACGGTCTGTAATTGCATATTGAGTATCATAAGCCACGGTCCAAGCCAAATTTCCGAAATACAAAAGCCAGCAAATTAAATCAGGTGTCTGTCCAACTGCGGTATAAGCCATTGGAATCGACCAAGAAAATGCAGCACCCAAGAACACCTGAGGTAAATGGGTATAGCGCTTCATAAAAGGATAGATGAAAGCGAGAAATAACGCTCCAAATGACCAATAGAAAGTTTCAATCGGCAAGAAAAATAAAAGACAAGCACTTGCTGCCACCAGCCCTAAAAATACAAACACGGCTTCCCGCGCTCGAATCACCCCAGTGGCTAAAGGACGTGTTTTAGTTCGCTCAACATGTGCATCTACTTTACGATCTGCAAAATCGTTGATCGCACAGCCCGCTGCCCGCATGAACAGTACACCCAGTGACATCACTAATAATATTTTTAAATCAGGAATGCCTTTTGATGCAATCCACAATGCCCACATGGTGGGCCAAAATACCAGTTCTGTGCCAATCGGCTTATCAAAACGACATAAATAATAATATGCAGCTAAACGCTGTCGCCATGTTGTTTGTTGCACTGTTTCCATGTTGCCCCTTAGAGTCAATGCTGTCGAATAAACTGTTCAAATGCAGGCAAAAATGTTTCCTGTACGATAAATTTGCAACCATGCCACGTATAGCAACTTTGCCGCGTCCAGCCATCCGCGAGATAAATCACGCGACGTTCGCAGGCTGGATTAGCTCGCTGAAATAAAAACCAACCAATTGGCTTATTTCTAATATGTTTAAATAATCGTGCTTTTTTTTGTAAGCTTAAAATTGGAAAAATACTTTTTGCTTTCACCCAAGCCTGCTGTTCTGAGCCATATAAGTAAGTTTCTCGAACCCATGCAATATGCGTATGTGGCATTCTCATCCACTGACTATCGGCGAATAATAAGCGTTGATACTGCTCTTTAATTCGCTCAACATGAAACTCTCCTGTGCCAAGGTCAGTGAGCTGTTGAGTGAGTGAACCCGATGCATACAACCATTTTTTTAATTCAGGTGGAATGTCCCTGCCCTTTATTCTACTTGGTTGTAAATTGCGCATGCTCGGCTCACTAAAAACATCATAAGGGTCTGCTGATACTTCAGCCATGCATGCGTTATAGGCTAAAACCACACAAACAAGGCATGGAACGTAGACAATGGCGATACCCTTGTCAAGTTTCATAACGAAGTTTGGGGAAGTTTTAGACATAACCCTTCGGGACAGGGTCATTTTTTGAGGTTACTACGTTAGCTCGTATTCATTTAGAAGCACTAAATTTCATACGCCCCGCCTTGTAACATCTAAAAAATGTCCTCTGTCGCAAGCATCTGTGAAGTGCCAACAGACCCTATGAGTTTACATGAATTTTTCAATAAAAAAGCCCGCCGAAGCGAGCTTTTTGAATCGGAATGTATTACAAGCTGTAGTACATGTCGAATTCAACTGGGTGAGTTGTCGTGTTAAGACGACGAACATCATCAGTTTTAAGTTCGATGTATGCATCAAGCATTTCTTTAGTGAATACGCCACCTTTCAACAAGAACTCATGATCCGCTTCAAGTGCTTCAATCGCCATATCTAAGCTGTGCGCCACAGTTGGGATTTTCGCTTCTTCTTCAGGAGGAAGATCGTACAAGTTCTTATCAGCAGCTTCACCTGGGTGAATTTTGTTTTGGATGCCGTCAATACCAGCCATCAACAATGCTGCAAAACCTAAGTATGGGTTCATCATTGGATCAGGGAAACGTGCTTCGATACGCTTACCTTTAGGGTTAGAAACGTATGGAATACGGATAGAAGCTGAACGGTTACGTGCTGAGTAAGCAAGCATAATCGGCGCTTCGTAATGTGGAACTAAACGCTTATACGAGTTTGTAGAAGGGTTAGTAATCGCATTTAAGGCACGAGCGTGTTTGATTACACCGCCAATGAAGAATAATGCCATTTCAGACAAACCAGCATATTCATCACCAGCAAACAAGTTCTTGCCATCTTTAGCGATCGACATGTGAACGTGCATACCAGAACCGTTATCACCAACCATTGGCTTAGGCATGAATGTCGCAGTTTTGCCATATTGATGAGCAACGTTCCAAACTGCATATTTGAATTGTTGAACTTCGTCTGCTTTGCGAACCAAAGTATTGAAGCTCACACCAATTTCTAACTGGCAAGATGCAACTTCGTGATGATGTACTTCTACACGACCTGGACCCATGATGTCTTCGATACGTGCACACATTTCAGCACGCATATCTTGATGAGAGTCAACAGGAGGAACTGGGAAGTAACCACCTTTCACACGTGGACGGTGACCAGAGTTACCCGCTTCAAAGTCTTTACCTGTAGACCAAGCAGCTTCTTCAGCGATCAATGTATGGCGTGCACCAGACATGTCGATGTCCCATTTTACTTCGTCAAAAACGAAGAATTCTGGTTCTGGACCAAAGAATGCAGTATCACCGATACCTGTAGATTTTAAATACTCTTCAGCACGACGAGCAATCGAACGTGGATCACGCTCGTAACCTTGACCAGTAGATGGTTCGATTACGTCACAAGTCACAACAACTGTTGGCTCAGCAAAGAACGGGTCAAGAAAACCAGTTTCAGCGTCTGGACGTAAGATCATGTCAGATGCTTCAATGCCTTTCCAGCCAGCGATTGAAGAACCATCAAACATTTTACCGTCTTCAAATGTATCTTCATCAATCGTATCAGCTGGGTAAGTTACGTGTTGTTCTTTACCTTTGGTATCAGTAAAGCGAAAATCGACCCATTTTGCGCCGCTTTCTTTGATGAGTTGAAGGACCTTGTTCGCCATGCTCATTTGCTCCAATGAATTTTTATGCACTCGTTAAGTGCGTGTTAGTTGTTGGTGTATAAACAGCAATTATCATACCAACAATTTAAAAGCGTACCTAAAACATTGAAATTCTTTGCAGAAAAAATGATTTAAGCTCCATGTTCAATATCTATATATCTTGCCCATTATTTGCAAATGCACCATATTTAAACATTTCTATTTTAATGCATCCCCAAAATAGACAATGCGATCCAAAATGGTGCATAAATACATATCAAAGAACTAATGTAGTGCCAATTACGCCATTCTTTAGCATAAACTGAGTTTTTATATCATTCTTTTCAACTTGATTCCATTCAATTCATTTAGACTTTCGATTCACTTGTCATTTATTTTTTCAAACCTTTCAATTATAAAAATTTATTGGTCTTTTTAAACACAATTTTAGTCGGTCACTTTATCTATGTAAAAATCATCTGCTCTCGAAATATTCACCATTGATCATTTGTTTTTGTTACGATTATTTCCTACCCTCTGTATCTCAATCCTCCTTCATACGCATGGATATTGAATCGTATCAATTTATAAATAGATTCATCGAAATAAAAAGCACAATAAAGTTAAAATTTTCAGAAAGTTATAATCACACTTTTACTGATTGAGCAGAAGCATATTATCGCGCCCCTGTCTTATGTGCTTGTATGGGTGCTCAACCCTGTCACTAAACATGTTTAAATGCTTGCCCAATAGCTCATTGCTCTGATTGCAGACGTTAGCTCATCAAGCTCTAAGGCTCGACTACAATACTTTTTAAATCACTCACAATGTAATACTGATCAATACACAAATCAGCTAAAGGCACTGCTCTTTTTTACTTTCAGTCATGAATCTCACCCATTAAAAAACCCACCCTCTAAAAGAGAGTGGGTTTCACCTTGATTCTTGTTTTGCGCTGAATTAAGGTTATTGTTGTTTACTTTTTTATTAAAGTAAGTCTCAAATATAAATAAAAGTGTGAACTGCGTCAATAAAATATGAAATGTTTTTAATGATTTTTTAAAGAATAACTACACAATAAAATATTTATCTCGCTGTTTCCTGCGTTTTACAGAATGTTTTGTCGCTAAAATCCATCACTTAGGCGGTTCTTTTTAAACTGAATGTGAAACGCTTGTATCTGGTTAATAGAAGCTTCCAACCCCACACTGACCTCACGACCGTCGTAAATACCATTTTAGCTACTACCTCGATTCATACGTGAATGAGGTGGTCACAAGGGAATCAAAATCTGATACATTAGCCGCTTAAATAAAGTGGCTTTTCTATTTATACATAGCCAGTTTTATTAAAGTGAGTAACAATGTCGGTAATAAACAAGACCACATGTTAAAATATCAAATATAATCAATAGGTTGAATCTAAAATGCTTCTAATGATTGACAATTATGACTCATTTACTTACAACATCGTTCAATACTTTGGCGAGTTGAATCAAGAAGTAAAAGTTGTTCGTAATGATCAAGTCACATTAGAGGATATACAGCGATGGCAGCCGAAATATCTGGTGATTGGTCCTGGTCCATGCTCTCCAAGCGAAGCAGGAATTTCCATTCCTGCAATCAATCACTTTGCAGGGAAAATTCCTTTACTCGGTGTCTGTTTAGGTCATCAAGCCATTGGACAGGCTTTCGGCGGAAATATTATTCGTGCAAAAACAGTGATGCACGGGCGCTTATCCGATATGCATCATAGTGATAAAGGCATTTTCAGTGATTTGCCTTCGCCTTTTGCTGCCACACGTTATCATTCCTTAGTGATTGAGCAAGAAACGCTTCCTGACTGTTTAGAAGTCACGTGCTGGACCAATCAAACAGATGGTACGATTGAAGAAATCATGGGCGTAAAACACAAAACACTGCCAATTGAAGGGGTTCAGTTTCATCCTGAGTCTATTTTGAGCCAACATGGTCATCAGATTTTCAAAAACTTCCTCGATATTTACGCTTAAACGGATATTTAGTTTCAGATTTATAGTTCCAACAGCCTATTTAAATGAATAGGCTGTTTTTATTTTGAACATATAAAAAGCATATACAACCTATACATACAGGCAAAATTTCCAGTTTTAAAATTAATCGAAAAAGTTTCAATTTAAAACAAATCATTATTTTTCAATAATTAATACACTTTTCACATGTTTTAAAAAATTAATTTAACTGCTGTTTGCAACATTCATTAGTTGCTTTTTCATTTTTTAGATTAAGCATAGTGATAGGAATGATTAAGTTAAACAACAATCGGGTGCTAAAATCCTAAGTCATTTTTTAGCACACTTCGCCTGAAGCAAAGATCAGGATACTTATTGTGAATACATTAGTTTTATTGAATATTCTTGTTTTTATCCTGCTGCTAGCAGGATTGTTTTTTACCTATCGACATGACTGGAGTCTAGCCAAAAAAGTACTGATCGGTATGGTGGTTGGTATTTTCTTCGGTTTAGCACTCAAAACCATTTATGGTGATGGTCAAATTCTGGAACATTCTGTCGCATGGTTCAACATTGTCGGTAATGGTTATGTGCAACTGTTACAAATGGTGATCATGCCACTCATTTTTATTTCAATTTTAAGTGCGGTGATCAAATTACACCAAACCACCTCTCTCGGAAAAATCAGTGTATTGGTGATTGGGATTTTATTAGCAACCACTGCAATCGCTGCTTTCGTTGGGGCAAGTATTACCAATTTATTTGGTCTAACAGCTGAGGGCTTAGTTCAAGGCGCACAAGAAACCGCACGTTTAGCTGCAATAGAAAGTCAATATGTGGGTCAAGTTGCAGACTTAGATGTACCCAAATTATTGCTTTCATTGTTCCCACAAAATCCTTTTGCTGACTTAACAGGGATTCGTCCGACTGCAATTATTAGTGTCGTCATATTTTCTGCTTTTCTAGGCGTTGCCGCACTTAAACTCATGGAAAAAGATACTGTGAATGGCGAACGAATCCGTCATGGTATCGAAGCGCTACAAGCACTGGTTATTAGCCTCGTCCGTTTAGTTATGCAATTTACGCCTTACGGTGTTCTTGCATTGATGACCAAAATGGTCGCTACTGCAAATTTAGCGGATATTGTTAAATTAGGTGAGTTTGTCATTGCATCTTATTTGGGTCTGGCGATCATGTTACTCGTACATGCGCTTATATTACTATTCGTACGCGTAAACCCTATCGATTTCTTTAAAAAAGCATTCCCTGTTTTAAGCTTTGCCTTTATTAGTCGTTCAAGTGCAGCCAGTATTCCTCTGAATATTGAAACCCAAACTAAGCAACTCGGTGTACCTGAAGGTATTGCCAGCTTTTCTGCATCGTTTGGTGCAACGATTGGACAAAATGGTTGTGCTGGTTTATATCCAGCAATGCTCGCGGTGATGGTCGCACCAACTGTCGGCATCAATCCCCTTGATCCGCTGTGGATTGCACAACTGATTGTCATCGTTACACTTAGCTCGATCGGCGTGGCTGGTGTTGGTGGTGGCGCAACCTTTGCAGCGCTGATTGTTTTGCCAATCATGGGCCTACCAATCACCCTTGTTGCTTTACTGATCTCAATCGAACCACTGATTGATATGGGACGCACTGCCCTGAATGTGAATGGCTCTATGACTGCTGGTACAGCAACCAGTCAAATATTGGGCGTCAGAACGCCTGTAGATGATCAGCCTCAACAAACCTAGAAATGATTATGCCAATCGACACCAATCGATTGGCATTTTTTTCAGCCGATAAATCAAAACTAAAATGCAGCTACACCGTCTTTAGAATCTGAACTTCTTGTCCAATTGCAATCATCCCTTCTCCTCGATGCAGGGCGTTTTGTCCCATCATGACCTTATTTCCCTGCTTACGATATGCCAACATCGCCTGCATCACTGCTGGCTGCTTTTGACCCGTCTCCAAATCAATGGTTGGAATAACACAGCGCGAACACGGTTTAACCAAATCAAACGTCACTTCACCAATTTGAATCTGTTTCCATTGATCCTCGGCAAATGCTTCGCATCCAGAAATCACAATATTCGGTCTAAATCGCTGCACATCCAGTGGATAACCGACTTTTTCAGCAAGAAATTCTACCGATGCTTCACTGATGATCAGAAATGGAAAACCATCAGCAAAACCGACTCGATCCCCTAGCTCTGCATATTCCAAATCAACTTGGCGAACAGTCTCTTGCGGCATATAAACCAGTTGCACTTCTCGCCCCAGTTTTTGACTCAACCAAGCATTCACTGGATGATCAATACGATTTCCAATAAGCTGATCGCGCCATACGGTCACTAAACGTTCATCTTTTTGGCCTTGCGCTTCAAGCATACTCAGTTCGATCTGTTCAGATTGATAACTAAAACTTACACTTGCAGAAGAAATAGACACCCCAATTTGTCCCATTTCAGCAACTTGCCTTTGCGTAACAAAACGACCATCTTTATCAACGATCATCCATCGGCGATCCCACTGTGGCCCAAAGGCATCAATTTCCATTTCAATGCATTTATTGCCTCGACATGACTTCACTGGATAATGAAAAAGTTGACTGACACGCATGTTAAAATTCTCATAAAGACAAATTGAATAGTTCAGTAAAAAATTGTATAGACCAAAAACAGCATAATAGTTGAAAATTATAGCAATATGTTTAAATTTAAGGCATCACATAGTTTTTATTTAAAGCCTATAAAATCTGCATTATTTTCTGATAACATAACTCACTCGCTTTGAAAGCATGTATTACACCAAGGTCATACCGAACCCATTGCGATCAACCCCTATTCTATTCTTAAATTTTTAATCAATCATAATGCTGTAACTCATGACTATGAATATCCAACAGGCACTCAATCACATTACTAAAAACATTCATTTGACCCAGTCGCAAATGGAAAATGTCATGCGCAGCATTATGCAAGGTGAAGCAACCGATGCTCAAATCGGCGCGCTAATGATGGGGTTGCGTATGAAGGGTGAGAGTATTGATGAAATCACTGCTGCAGCACGGATCATGCGTGAGTTCGCCATTAAAATTGATGTCAGTGATATTCCACATCTCGTTGATATCGTCGGAACGGGCGGTGATGGTCAGAACTTATTTAATGTCTCTACAGCATCAAGCTTTGTAGTTGCAGCAGCTGGTGCAACCATTGCTAAACATGGAAATCGTGGTGTTTCGAGTAAGTCTGGCTCATCTGATGTGCTTGAACAAATGGGCATCCAGCTTGATCTGGACATGCAACAAACTGAACGTTGTATCCGTGAAATGGGCGTGGGTTTTCTGTTTGCACCCAATCACCACAAAGCAATGAAATATGCAGTTGCTCCTCGTCGTGAACTAGGCATTCGTAGTATTTTCAATTTATTGGGACCTTTAACCAATCCTGCGGGCGTAAATCGTTTTGTCATTGGTGTCTTTTCAGATGAGCTTTGCCGACCAATCGCAGAAGTTTTAAAACAGCTTGGCGCTGTACATGTATTGGTTGTACATTCTAAAGATGGTTTAGATGAAATTAGTCTCGCAGCACCAACCGCAGTTGCTGAATTAAAAGATGGCGAAATTACAGAATGGATGTTGACCCCTGATGATGTCGGGATTCCATCTCAAACACTCACTGGTTTAGTGGTAAATAGTTCTGAAGAAAGCTTAAAGCTGATCAAAGATGCTTTAGGCCGTAACAAATCTGAAATTGGTGAAAAAGCCGCAAATATGATTGCGCTGAACGCAGCCGCTGGGATTTATGTTGCAGGACTCACTAAAACCTATAAACAAGCGGTTGAACTGGCACAAGATATTCTTTACGGCGGTCAAGCCCTAGAAAAAATGAGTATCTTGGCTGAATTTACCAAAACATTGAAACAATATCAGGCAGACTAAGGATTTCTCATGATCGATATTCAAAATACCATTTTAGGTAAAATTGTTGACCGCAAACATGAGGAACTTGCTACACGTTTAAAACAACGTAGCTTGCATGATGTTGAACAATGGGCGAAAGAAGCAACTCCTGTGCGTGGTTTTGCCAAAGCTTTACAGCATAAACGCCCTGCTGTAATTGCTGAAATTAAGAAAGCCTCACCATCAAAAGGCATCATTCGTGCAAACTTCAATCCTGCTGAAATTGCACAACAATATGAACAAGCTGGTGCCGCCTGTTTATCAGTTCTGACCGATGTGGATTTCTTCCAAGGTGCTGATGAAAATATTGCGATCGCACGCAATCATTGTGCCTTGCCTGCATTACGTAAGGATTTCTTGGTTGATCCGTATAATGTTGTTGAAGCCCGTGCATTACAAGCGGATTGTATTTTATTGATCGTGGCATGTTTATCTGATCAACAGCTTGAAGAAATGTCTAAGACTGCATTTGAGCATCAGCTTGACGTATTGGTTGAAGTACATGATGAATATGAACTGGAACGCGCTTTAAAGCTTTCTGAGCGATGTATTTTGGGTGTGAATAACCGTAATCTCAAAACCTTTGATGTGGATTTAAATACATCATTGCGTTTAAAGAAATTACTGCCAGCTTCTCGTGTTTTGGTCACTGAGAGTGGAATTGCCACGCCTGCTGATGTTGAAATGATGCAAACCAACGATATTCATACTTTCCTTGTTGGTGAAAGCTTTATGAAACAGCCTCGTCCTGATCAAGCATTTGCTGAATTATTTGGCGAGCCTGAGTTGGTTTAGATTTATCACCTAAATACGCAAAGCCAAATCTGAATAGATTTGGCTTTTTTTACGATCAAATATCATGATTTTAAATAATAATACATGGGCATCTTCTTGTGAGTTTCAAAATCAAGGTAAAACTAATATGCATTTAATAGAAATAGAACCTTACTTATGGGAGCTTTATAAAGACAATGAAGGTATATATCTCAATGTTATTGTAAATAACCAAGCCACGAGTTGGGAAAAAACTATCATTCTAGACCAGAGAGCAATTCAAGAATATTTAGAGCAAGGTAGACCATTTATTAACAATTTGGCTTGTAGGATTGAAAATAGCCAAATTAGAAATGACTATGAAAAATATTACTCATATCGTGATGTTTGCTTGGTAAAAAAAAATGCAATGTTAGAAATATTTTTAACTTGGAAAAAATCATCTATCTAACTTTAAATTACACAATGGTTATTGTCTGATGCTTTTATTTTATTATTTTAAATAATGTTTAAAGCCTACTCGAAATATTAAGCATATTGAAGAGCCCTACCTTTGGCATCAAATCCGTTACTTAATTGCAATTCAGTTCAAATCTCAGCAGATTCAGACTATAATTTTGCACCTATCTCCTATCTCGCATATTTAACTGAAATTATGAGCAAACATGATTCATCGCTTTCTAAAGATCAGTTTAATTTACTGAAACAATTTAAAAAGCAAATCTCTCAGCCACAAACGAGCAAGATCGAGCAACAAGCCGAATCGAAAAAGGTACAAGCCGTTGCTGAAGAATTAGAAGACACTGAGCTTTTTAAAAAAGCACTACAGGGTGTAAAACCGATCGCCAATGACAATATTGCTGATGTTAAACCTGCTCGTCGCAAAAAAGTAGATGCACAAACTTTAGCAAAACGCGCTGCGGCTGAAGGCTCAACTGAACATGAATTAGCAGAAATCTCTGATACCCAAGCCATCTTAAACCCTGTCGCAAGCCAAGCCACGCTCAGCTATCGCATCGCCACTTTGCAGCACAAAGTTTTTGAAGACCTCAAAGCAGGTAAAATTCGCTGGTTTGAAGCGGTCGATTTACACGGCTGTACCGTTGAACAAGCACGCGCTGCGGTATTACAAATTATCCAAATGGCAAAAGATGAAAATCAAAATGTCATTAAAATTGTACACGGCAAAGGCCCAGAAGCGATTTTAAAAACCTATGTCAATGGATGGCTCAGACAACATCGCGATGTACTCGCTTTTGTCAGTGCACCTGAGACCCAAGGCGGTACTGGCGCGGTTCTCGTGCTGCTTAAACGCGCAGAAAAGAACCCAAAGTACAAACAATAATCGGCATTTGGTTCAAAATTAATTTTTTCAATCGTTTTCTGATACAATTCCCGTTTTGTTCAACCCACCTAAGTGAACATTGTTATGTCTATGCAGCAATCGTACGCAAACATCTTAACTGCCGTTGGTGAGGATTTAACTCGCCCGGGCTTACAAGATACCCCTATGCGTGCGGCTAAAGCTTTTTCTTTTTTAACCTCTGGTTATAGTAAAACGCTTGAAGAAGTAACCAATAATGCGGTTTTCCCTTCCGATAACCATGAAATGGTATTGGTGAAGAACATCGAGTTTTACTCGCTTTGTGAACACCACCTTCTCCCATTCTATGGTCGCGTGCATATTGCTTATCTACCTGAAGGTCAGGTTTTAGGCTTATCAAAATTTGCGCGTATTACTGAAATGTTCGCACGTCGTTTGCAGATTCAAGAAAACTTGACCCAGCAAATCGCAGAAGCCGTTGCCGAAGTCACTCAAGCACGTGGTGTAGCTGTGGTCATCGACTCAGCGCATATGTGTATGATGATGCGCGGTGTGGGTAAACAAGAATCAACCACGCGTACCGTTTCTTTCGTAGGTGAGTTTAAAACAGATAAAGATGCACGTCGTGAGTTTTTGAGTGCAGTTCCTGAAAGTTATTAATAACCGATCTGAGCATGAATAATATGTCATCTATTTACTTAGCAGGTCATGGTGATTTAACACCGAATCAAGCCAGTGTAGACTACCCTCGCCCTGACCGCTTAGTTAAAGGCAATCCTGAACGTTTGACTTATAGCCTATATGAACATGCGCATATGAGCTGTGGCATTTGGCAGTGTGAAGTGGGTGCTTGGAACATCCAATTTGCAGACAATAAACAAGAATTTTTTCAGGTTATTGAAGGTGTGGTGCGCATTCATGATGCAAAAAACCACTCTTTTATTGAGGTGACTGCTGGCAATGCGGGAATTATTCCTCCTGCATTTGTTGGTACATTTGAAGTGGTAGAAGCAGTTAAAAAATACTATGTCATTGTAGAAGTGTGATCACTTATGACCACGCCATCTCAACCCAATATCTAGAAAAACCGAACATACCCTAAACCCAATTTTGTCCAATCTTTGTGATCTTGCTGTTCATATTGCCAATTCAAACGCAGTGCATTATTCGCATTCAAACTATACTGAACATGCGTTCCTATTCTTAGATTCCATTGACTTTGATGCTGCCAGTAAGGCAACTCAACTTGTAGCAAACTGTTCCACTGATCAGACCATTGATTCATACAACCCAATGTTGGTCCTACTCCAACACGCCAACCTTTGTCTAATGCGCTTCCAGCTTGCAGATGCCCTTGCAATTGTGCATAACAGAGATGTTGACGATCGTAATCCGCCAAACTATAGCCCGCTTGCATATTCAGATTCATAACACCATGTTGCTGATCTTGGCTAAACTGTCCTTTTTCGACGGCTTCTTGCTTCCAACCTAAATTAAATCCCCATGTGAGTGGCGCTTTAAATGGCTGAATCGGGTTATAAGAATTCACAGCCAATAGATCTAAGTGTTCAAGTTTCAGTTGGTCATCACGGTATTGTAGTGCACCATTTAAAAACAGTAGCTGTGTACCCAATCGATAGCCACCAGATGGATCAATAAGGTCGTGATAGGCTTGACGATGCCCCAACTCAACGAACTTTTGTCCTTGCACCTCACCTACATTTATAGATAGATTTCGAGCATGATGCCCTTCAACAGGTTGAATCTTTGGTCGTGCAGGTTCTTGGCGTTGTTTATCGATCTGAATCTGGCTACGTTTAGCCAATAATTGTCGTAAATGAACTTGAGCGACATCACCGTCTGCTTTATTGCTAATATATTGCAAGTACAAATCATCGTATGCCATTTCTAGGATTTTAGCCTGATCTTGGGGGCTATAAGATGCCAAGACAGCCGAGACTGGTTCGATCGGTGAAAATGCAACTTGATGTGCGACTTTGGCTAAAGCTGTGCCATGTTGTTTTGCTTGGGCAAGCAATTGCGTTTCTAATGCAGGACGATAAACAATGTCTTTAACCAAATTCTGCTGCTCTACAGCTTTAAGCGTCTCAATTGGAATCGCGGCATAATTAAATTGAGCCTTTAAGTTTAGATTTGGACGAACTAAATCAATTAACCCCAGCAAGCGATAAGCACAATTATCACTGACAAAATAATAAGGAAAGCTCACATGCTGCATTTCCCAAATATGTTCAACCAAGAAACGCGTTTCTTCAGCGGTTAAATTCAGCTCATATTCCCACAAATCACGACTTTCAAAATCACCGTACTCTTTTACTTTCCGATAATACGGCATCAATGAATATTCACCTGGATACTGCCCAGTTAAGCCTTTCCACGCATAAGACCAGTTATCTTGGTTGTTAACAGTTGCAGCATAATTCACTGCATAAGAAACCAAATTTAATTCTTTTTGATCTTTTGGGTCTAAACGCAATAAGGTATGCCCAAACATTGAACTTGGATTGCCCATAAAATCGGTTGCGTAAATCAATGTCGCTTTATAAGGATTAATCTGATTAATCCATTCTTCAAATTCAGGGCAATTCACCGCTGGTAGATGTTTTACATCAATATTTAACTGTTGCATCAACCAACGACTACGCGCAGGAAACTTGCATCGAAATGACTGATTATCTGCTGACTCTAGAAATAATGCTTTTATATCTGCTTGTAATTCGTTATTTAAATCAGTTTTACCTTGTTCTGCATAAAAGTAACCTTGATAGTCAACTTCACTTTTTCCAGATTGGTCCGCATACATTAAGCGTTGCCAAGTGATCTGTTGATCTAATTGTTTTTGTTCAGCAAGGTTAAGATAGTTTTGAATATTTGGTGTAACAGTCGCATGTGCAAAATGGCACATCAAAGTCGCAATCGCAAAAGTAGCTAATTTCATTCACATCAACAATATATTTTTAGAATTTCCATATAAGAAAACCCTGTCAAAAAGACAGGGTTCACTACCATTTCTGATTAAACGTAAGCTTTTAATACGTCATCATTTGCCATTACACTTTGTAATGAATCTAAAACTTGAAGTGTATGTTGATTTTCGCTTGAGTAAATCTCAGCAAAGTTTGCTTTAGATACTGCGAAGAAGCGTGCCTTGTCTTCTGATTTAATTTGCATAAGTTCAGCAAGTACATTTAAGCTTTCGCCTTGACCTACCGCCATATCACGCGCTAAAGACTCAGCATTTTCATTGGTAAACGTCACAACTTGTGCAGTAACAGTTCCACCTTGACGGCAACCTAAAGTACCGAAAGTAATACCTAATAATTGGTTAGTAAAAATACCATTGGTGGTCGCAGCAAGAATTTTAGGTCCAACACCTTTTTTACCAGCCCATACCTGTGTACCAACACCACAACCAACATCATTATCAGCCATTGCCATGGTTGAACCAGCAGCGAGTAATGCAGCTAATGCAATTTTTTTTAACATAAGAAAGTCTCCAGTATCAATTATTCTTCAATATTTGTTATTGCTATCGTGCAGTGAAAGTCACACACACAAAATAAAATAGCGAGGTTCAACTTTTTTAGCAAATGAAATTTGAAATATCGCTGAAATATTTATACAGATCCGTTTATAAATAAATTGATTAAATTAAAGACATGCCTATTTAGTTCAATCGCCAAGTTCCATTTTTGTCCCTAGTCCCTAAGATTTTAAGTACCAATACCAGACTTAACAGGAGTAATAAATACCAAGAACCAAGTTTTCCCCACCCCACCATATGCCAATTATTGACCTGACTCGGATAAAGCCAAATTTTATAAAAAGTACTGATATTTTCCGCAATCCATATGAGAAATGCGAGCAACAGTAAAACAGACAACATCGGGATTTTAAAACGATACTGATCCAGTTGGAAATACAATTTGGTTTTCCAAAAAATCAACACACTCCAAATAAACAGACCCATACGAGTATCTGGAATAAAAAACTTGCTCATGAAATTAAAATACGACAACACCGCCAATAACAGCATATTGCCGAAAGTGGGTAGGTTCTCAAAAGAAACTTGATATAATCGCAATGATCGAGCAAAAAAACTGCCTACAGCCGAATACATAAAACCAGCAAATAAAGGCACTGTTAATAATTTTAAAATAGCAGGTTGCGGATATTGCCAAGAGGCAATGGCAGGATGAGTTAGAAAAACTTCCATTCCCATTGCCATGATATGAAACAAAGCAATAACTTTGGCTTCTTCCCATGATTCGAGCTTTAAATACAACAAGCAAACCTGAATCACTAAGGCATAAAACAACAGATAGTCATAGCGAAAGAAGCCATAATATTCATGGCTACCCATCGGGGCGGTTAATGCAAATGCAATTAAAAGCAATATACCGAATAAAGCAGCCGAAACTGCCTTAGTCAAAAAACTGAGTACCAATCCAATTAACTGCACAAAATCCGCCCTTCAAATGCGTTTAAAAATATCAGCCTAAATATTTGTGGCTGTATTCATGTACAGTATCAACAAAGATTTTAGGTTGTGCAGGGTCAACCCATTGAGTAATGCCATGACCTAAGTTTGCAACATAACCTGTTTTTTCACCATTGGCATATGCATCGTCAAGCATTGCTTTCACTGCTTTTTCAATCGATGCTGCTGAGCCATAAAGTACAGCTGGGTCCAAGTTTCCTTGCAAAGCGGCACGACCAGCAACCACATCACGCGCTGTATAAAGCGGTGTGGTCCAGTCCAAACCAACTGCGTCGGCACCAGTCGTGAGGATGGTTTCTAACCATTGCCCACCACCCTTAGTAAACACGATAATTGGAATACGGCGTCCATCTTTTTCACGTTGCAGCCCAGCAATGATTTTGGTCATGTAATTCATCGAGAACTCGACATACTCACGGTGAGCAAGCGCACCACCCCAACTGTCAAAGATCTGAATCGCCTGTGCACCAGCATCTATTTGCGCATTGAGATAATCAATGACTGAATCAGCAAGATGATCAAGTAAAGCATGTAACACTTCTGGCTGGGCATACATCATTTGCTTAAGGAAACGAAACTCTTTGCTCGAACCACCCTCAACCATATACGTTGCTAAAGTCCAAGGGCTACCTGAAAATCCAATCAGAGGAACTTGCCCATTTAATGCTGATCGAATTGTAGAGACTGCATTCATCACATAAGCGAGATCAGATTTTGCATTTAGCTTTGGTAAATTTGCGACATCCTGTTCAGTACGCACAGTTTTATGAAACTTTGGACCCTCTCCAGTTTCAAAATACAGCCCTAAACCTAAAGCATCAGGCACAGTGAGAATATCTGAAAATAAAATCGCAGCATCAAGCTCATAACGACGCAAAGGTTGTAAAGTCACCTCACAAGCAAATTCTGCATTTTTACATAAGGAAAGGAAATCCCCTGCTTGCCCACGAGTTTCACGATATTCTGGTAAATAACGTCCTGCTTGACGCATCATCCATACTGGTGTGGTGTCTACAGGTTCACGTAACAAAGCTCGTAAAAAACGATCATTTTTCAACGTTGTCATTACCAATCTCTAAATTTTTTCAGGTGGCAAGCATGATAGCAAAAATCGTCCCAGATATATAATGCTATGCGGTACATGACTTTAACTGACGAAAAAAACGCTTGATCACAAAATTGCTACTGCAAGCTTGATCATTTTCTGTAATACTTGCAAAGTCTTATATTCCTAAATGAATAATTCTTAAGGTTGAATTACATGTTTGTTCGCTCATTACTCGCTATGAGTTTAAGTTGTATTCTTGCTAATGTTGCTTTTGCTGCGCCAACAACTGAGCAAGCATTAAATCCCCAAAAGATTTCTGCAGTCCAAGATCCGATTGATCCTTTGGCAATTGATTATGCAGCGCCAAGTAGTGCTGCTGTGTCTGCTGCATCTGAACCTCAGCTTAGCCGAAACCCAGCAGCAGATGTTGCTCAAAAAATAGAAAATACACCTGAAACTGCTGTAACAGCAGCTCCAGCTCGTGAAGCGACACTAGATGCAGCAACAACTGTATCTAAAACGCCATCACAAGCCCCAGAAGTTCCTGCATCTTGGACCATGGATGCCATTAACGCCGCTGAATGGTATGAAGATATGCCAAGACGCCAATTGCCTGCTTATGCACGTGCACATGTGATGTTAAACAATGCGCATGCTTCACCAGGTGCAATTGATGGTTCAAATGGTCAAAACACATTAAAAGCAATTGCTTCATTCCAGCAAATGAATGGTTTAACACCAACAGGTCAGCTCACCAAAGAAACGTGGGATGCATTGGTTGCCAAACAAACTAAGCCAGCTTATGTTGAATACACCATTACAGAAGCAGATCTAAAAGTTCCCTATGTCGACTCAATCCCTTCAGATTATGCCTTACAAGCGAAAATGAAAGGGTTGCACTACACTCGCGTAACAGAAATGTTAGGTGAAAAGTTTCACATGGATGAACGATTCCTTAGACAACTAAACCCTAAAGCAAACTTTAACAAAGTGGGTCAAAAAATTGTTGTTGCAAACGTCCGCAATGATTTACCTGAAGATATCCATTTGATTGTGGCGCACAAAGGTGCAAAACAACTTTATCTATTCAACAGCCGTAACCAAATGATTGCATCATTTCCTGCAACAATTGGCAGTACAAGTACGCCTTCTCCGACGGGTACTTATAAAGTAACAGGTGTTGCTAAAAACCCTTGGTACAGCTATTCGCCATCGAACTTTGTCCAAGGAAAAAATCTTAAGCCATTATCACTTCCACCGGGTCCAAATGGTCCTGTAGGTAATATTTGGATTGGTTTAAGCAAGAAATCATTTGGTATTCACGGTACACCAAACCCATCACTTATTTCCAAGACTGCATCACACGGTTGTATCCGTTTGACCAACTGGGATGCCAATGATTTGGGTAATAAAGTACGTTCTGGTGTAACGGTAAGATTCTTAGAGTAATTCAAATCGTTTGCATAAAATAAAACCGAATATCATTGAGTTGATCTTCGGTTTTTTTAATTTTTAAGATTTTCTTCGATATTCGGTAATGGTTGATAATAAATCTGGTTGCGCCCCAATTGTTTGGCGCGATACAACGCTTTATCAGCAGTATGGATTAACACCTCTTGGCTAATTTTTGGATTTCCATTAAAAACGGTAATCCCCAAACTGATGGTGACATGATTTGAAACTAAAGACTTCTCATGCGGAATCATCTGTCGCTCGATGGCACGATATATATTCGTCGCAACAGCATAAGCACCTTGCGCAGACGTTTGCGGTAAAAGCACCACAAACTCCTCTCCTCCATAACGTGCAACAAAGTCCATATGCCTAATCGAACCTTTTATGGTTTTAGCGATTTCAGAAATAACTTGATCACCCATCTGATGACCGTAAAAATCATTATAGTTTTTAAAATAATCAATATCGATGAACAATACAGATAAAGATGTCTGCTCTTGACATGCTAAGTCATAATAATAAGAACACATCTCTTCAAAAGTACGCCGATTTGAAACATTAGTAAGTTCATCATGTTGACTCAGATGCAATAACTCAGATGCTTGTAAACGTAGAATTTTTTCATCTATTTCTGAGATTTTTGACTTTAAAAATATTCGTCGCTCTTTAGAGTTGAGCATCACACTAATCGAAAAACCAAGTAATATACTGCCAATCAAGGTTCGCCCGATCATGAGGAAATCACAAGGAATTTTAAATAAATACAGAAATAGTAAAATCATGATGGCAGCAAGCGTACCGATCACCAACATGTGTAGTGGTTTAATACCACTTAGAATAAAACCCAACATATATAAGAAAGCAATCAAGACCATTGCCTGATTTTGAAGAACAACATTTGAAACGCTCATCATCAGTAACGAGGTCAGAAAAATAGTGTAAAAAACAATGGTGCAGGATGCGGGGTAAAATAAAGCATTCAATTTTCTAAAACGCGCAAACACCCAAAATAGAAACAGTGATATGCCAACCACGATTAAACTCAAAATGCTATAGATAAAATCTGAGACAAAATCTGCACTTTCACGAATCACGATAAAGTTAGAAGGCAAAATCAACAACACAAAAATCGCATAGGTGATCACACCTTGACCAAAAAATTGGATCGCATTTACGCGTGTTCGATCAATATTAAACCGCCAAAACTCATTTTCTAATTTTTCAGGTAAAGCTTGATGGGTTTTTTTTGACTTAAAATGCTGGACGACGAGCTGCTCGAGTGCTTCTTTAGACCGCCTTAACCGCTCAAGATCATATTGATTTTCCATCCTTTTTACTCTTCTTATAGTACGGTATTTTTATGCTGGATAAAAATAACACAAATCCACATCCCGTCGTGCACTTTACTTAACCACTTATCCGTAATTGTAGTTACCATTTTCACACTTTATGCATTATTATTTGTATTATTTTTAAGTTTGAAGTACACCTTGAATACTCTTACACTTTTACAACCAGATGATTGGCACGCTCACCTACGTGATGGTTTAGCTTTAAAACGCACAGTACCCGATTTGGCAAAACAATTTGCCCGCGCGATTTGTATGCCAAATCTTGTTCCACCAGTCAAAACTGTAGAAGAGGCTTTAGCGTACCGCGAGCGTATTCTTGCCCATGTTCCTGAAGGGCTCAATTTTGACCCTCGTATGGTGCTTTATTTTACCGATTTCACTTCACCTGATGAAGTTCGTAAAATCAAAGAATCAGATCATGTAAATGCCATCAAACTTTACCCTGCTGGCGCAACAACAAACTCTGATAACGGTGTAAGTGATATTCGTAAAGTGTATGCAGTGATTGAGCAACTTGAAGAGCATCAAGTGCCTCTATTACTTCATGGCGAAGTCACGCATAATCATGTTGATATTTTTGACCGTGAAAAAAGATTTCTAGATGAGGTGCTTTCACCTTTACTGAGACAATTCCCAAAATTAAAAGTGGTGTTAGAACATATTACCACCAGTGATGCAGCGAATTTTGTCGTTGAACAAGATCGTAATGTTGCTGCCACGATTACACCTCAACATTTATTATTTAATCGTAATGATATGTTGGTAGGTGGTGTCAAACCGCATTTCTATTGCTTACCGATTTTAAAACGTCAAACCCATCAAACGACTTTGTTAGAAGTTGCCACCAGTGGTAGCCCTAAATTTTTCTTAGGTACGGACAGTGCACCACATGCCCAAGATGCCAAAGAAAATGCATGTGGCTGTGCAGGTTGTTACAGTGCGCCATCAGCGATTGAACTCTATGCACAAGCATTTGATCAAGTCGGAAAATTAGAGCGTCTTGAGGGCTTTGCCAGCCATTTTGGGGCTGATTTTTATGGATTACCACGTAATACCACGACGATCACCTTAGTCAAAGAAGAACACACCGTTCCTGAGTCGCTTGATTATCTCGCTGACCAGAAAATCATTCCACTTCATGCAGGTAAAACACTGCAATGGAGAAAAGTGTGACACAAGAAAATAAAGCTCCCGTCATAGGGCAGCGCTTTCGCGGTTTTTTACCTGTTGTTGTTGATGTTGAAACAGCAGGTTTTAACTGTCAGACCGATGCGTTACTTGAGATTGCATGCATTCCGATTGTCTATGATGAACAAGGTCAGTTTATACCCGGCCCATCTTTTCAAGCGCATATCAATCCTTTTGAAGGCGCTAATCTTGATCGCCGTTCATTAGATTTCATTGGTATTGATCCTTTCAACCCAATGCGTGTTGCGATGGCTGAAGATGAGCGTAGTGCTTTACGTCGTATTTTCAAATCACTCACTGAAGTACGTAAAGCTCAACATTGTACCCATGCCGTACTGGTTGGTCACAATGCGCACTTTGATTTGGGTTTCTTGCAAGCAGCGATTGCACGCACTGGCACTAAAAATCAGAATCCGTTTCATAGCTTCTCGGTGTTTGATACCGTTACGCTTAGTGCAGTGATGTTTGGGCAAACCGTCCTCGCAAGAGCTTGTATTCAGGCTGGAATCGAGTTTGATGGTAAAGAAGCACACTCTGCTTTATACGATACACAGAAGACTGCTGAACTGTTTTGCTATATTTTGAACAAACTGTCTCCGCATCTTCTTGACAGTTTGGTGGCAGAACCCTAATATACACCCACCTCAAGAAGTCCCTATCGTCTAGAGGCCTAGGACATCGCCCTTTCACGGCGGTAACCGGGGTTCGAATCCCCGTAGGGACGCCAAATTCAAAAAAGCCACTGCATCTTTTAAGACAGTGGCTTTTTTATCGCTTACAGATTAAATTCCTTTTTGTTCGGTTGACTCTGTTTCAGTTACAAATGCATCAGAGACAAAATCAGTTTTAGCTAATGTAATAGACGTAGCTATCGATATGCTGCTCGAACCGCCCCCAAAATCCTTTTTTACTTGATCAAGATCAGGTGTTCTTTGATAACGAATAAGGCGATAACCAGCTTCAGAAATCAAGGCATCTCGTTCAGCATCTTTTGCTTCTTTCCCTTTATGCGATGAGTCATCAAGCTCTACGATTGCCACAACATTAAACTGTTTATCTAATACAACAAAATCAGCGACCTTACGGTTAAATAAGTTTCGTGTTGCATATCCTTTAGCAGTCATGAATGCACTGAACGCGACCTGAGCTAGAACAATGTGCTCTGGTAGTGCCTCTCTAAGTCTCAAAAATGTTGGTTGTTCATTCATGGAGATGAGACGTCGGCCTTTTATAGGATTACGTTCTCCTTTTTTATTCCCTTTATTTACATTTCCGAAAACAAATACGAAAATTGCGCATACAATTATAAGAATAACGATCCAAATCATAGATACCCCCTTAAAAAGGAATATTCTAAATGAAGATCAAATTATTTATACATAAAAATTAAAAAGGACTCCGAAGAGTCCTTAAAAGCATTAGGCTGATTTTCGAGAATTAACCCGCCCTTTAACCACTGCTTTGATATTCCCTTTTGCATAATTTAAGAATACCAATAACGGCGACAATTTAGGATTTGGTTTTTTACCTTGTCCAATCGCTTTGAACTGTGCCGCATACCAAATGATTTCCATGATTGCCATTTTATCGACAAAAGGAATGCCTGTTTTGATTTGGTTTACCGCATAACGTACATCATGACCTGCGATTAAACGATCGGTTAAATCTGTTTCAACAGCCAATGGACGAGCAATACCAATAAAATCGCAGGCACCACTTTCAAGCGCAGCATTCATTCCAGCAACAGTGCGGAAGCCACCTGTCACCATTAACTTACAAGAAACATGCTGACGGATTTTTTCAGAGAACTCTAAGAAATATGCTTCACGTGCAATCGTGCTTGCCTTACGAGAACTTGCTTTAGCACCAGCCATTGCCGGGGCTTCATAAGTACCACCAGAGATTTCAATAATATCAATACCAGCAGCATCTATAGCCTTGAATACCGTAATCACATCTTCTTCAGTAATTCCACCGCGTTGGAAGTCCGCAGAGTTAAGTTTTACAGAAATAATAAAGTTTTCTGAGGTTGCAGCACGAACAGCCTTATATGCTTCAACCAAGAAACGCATACGATTTTCAACCGAACCGCCCCACTCATCAGTACGTTTATTGGTCAGTGGTGATAAAAACTGGCTAATCAGATAGCCATGTGCACCGTGTAACTGCACACCTTCAAAACCCGCTTTCTCGCAAATCGCAGCAGCAGTGGCAAAGCGTTGAATAATATCTAAAATTTCTTCATGTTTGAGTTCACGCGGTGTACCAAACATCGTCGCCAACATCGGACTAAATGGAACAGCAGAAGGCGCAACTGTTTCTTTATTCAAACCTTTTGGACATTGACGGCCTGGATGAGACAATTGAATCAACTGTACCATACCGTATTTTTTACCGACTGCAGCCCATTGTTGTAGTCTTGCCAAATCACGTTCAGTTTCTATTGCAACGACACCAGGCTCGTTCTTGGCAGCGATATTGACCATGACATTACCTGTAATAGCACAGCCCAAACCACCTTTAGCCCATGCTTCATATAGCCCGATATGCAAATCATTGGGTTGTCCTTCATGATTGGCCAATGCTTCACTCATCGCACCTTTAATAATGCGGTTTTTAAATGTGGTATTACGAATGGTGATACTGTCTGCAATCTGACTCATGGTCATCCTCTGCTACAAAAGTTAGAGTACTTATTCAATTATAATCTGATCACTTGACAATACCACATGTCAACTTAATTACAAGCTAGTACTGACTGGCAGCAATCAACTGACGGGTATATTCTGTTTTTGGTTGTGAAAAAAGTAACGCAGTTGATTGATATTCCATTACTTTTGCATGACGTAATACCATGACCTTTTGACAGAGTGCTTTGACGACTTGCAAGTCATGACTGATAAAAATATAACTAATCTGCTCTTGCTGTTGCAATCGTCTGAGCAACTTCACGATTGCACGTTGTGTTGTTCGGTCTAAGGCTGAGGTCGGTTCATCCAAGATCATCAATTTCGGTTGTAAGACCAACGCACGTGCTAATGCAACACGTTGCCGTTGACCTCCTGATAGCTCGTGTGGATAACGATTTTTAAAATCAATCGGCAATTCCACTTTCTCAAGCGTTTGCTCAATCTGTCGCTCTACAACAACCTGATCTAATGCTTTAAGCGCCAATCCTTCACCGATAATCTGTCCAATCGTCATACGAGGATTTAAGCTACTAAATGGATCTTGAAATACAATCTGAAAATCAGTGCGCAATGGACGTAATTTTTTTTCATTGAGTTGGTTTAAATCTTTCCCCAAAAAAACAATTTTCCCTTCACTCTCAATCAAACGGGTAATTGCTAAAGCCAAAGTTGATTTACCCGACCCACTTTCTCCCACCACACCTAAAGACTCACCCTGCTCTAGCGTCAAATCTAATGGTTCAACCGCAGTAAAATAATCTTTCACTCGATTCAACAATCCTTGTTTAATCGGAAATCTAACCCCTAACTGTTCTAATTCAAGAATGACCTGACCCTCTGTATATGAGAGTGCCTGACCAAAATCATGATCCAGTAAATGCTGGGTATAAGCCGCTTGTGGACGAGTAAAAATCTCATTCACCGCCCCTTGCTCTTCCACTCGCCCTTTATTCATGACAATCACATCATCAGCATAGCGTTTGACTAAATTTAAATCATGGCTGATCAAAATCATCGCCATATTGCGTTGCTGTTGCAGTTGTTTTAGCAAATTCAAAATTTGAGTTTGTAAAGTGACATCCAATGCCGTTGTTGGCTCATCAGCAATCAAAATATCTGGCTCAAGCGCCAATGCCATTGCAATCATCACCCGTTGACGTTGTCCGCCAGATAACTCGTGCGGATAACGACGTAATTTTTGTTCGGGTTCAGGTATACCTACATCGTTCAATAAGGCAATGACCTTTTTTTGCACCTTGGCTTTAGACCAACCTTGCAACAACAAACTTTCTCCGATGATTTTCTCAACCCGATGCAAAGGATTTAATGCCGTCATCGGTTCTTGAAAAATCATGGCAATTTTTTGTCCGCGAACTTGTCGTAAAGCTGGCGTATCTACTAAAGCCAATAAGTCTTGATCATGTAGCCATGCTTGCCCTTGTATTTTTAAATGGTTAGGTAATAGCCCCAACAAAGCCAAACTACTCACAGATTTTCCTGAACCACTCTCACCCACGATTGCTAAAGTAGCTCCAGCACATAAATCAAAGCTCAATTGATCAACCAAAACCTGACCCGTCGCTGTGGAAACGGTGAGTGCTTTGACCTTGAGCACATCATTTTTTATAGAATCACTGTCTTGGATCGAATGCATCACGTGTCGCCTCCCCAATATAAATCAATAATGACAACACAATTGCAAGCGTAAAAAAGCCTGACAATGCTAACCACGGGGCGTTGAGATTATTTTTTCCTTGTAATAACAATTCACCAAGAGAAGCCGCATCTGGTGGTAAACCATAGCCTAAAAAATCCAATGCCGTTAATGCCGTGATATTTGCAGTCAACATAAATGGGAGTTGCGACAAACTCGAACTCATGGCATTGGGTAAAATGTGCCGAAAAATAATGGTTCGATCAGTCACCCCAAGCGCACGTGCGGCCCGAACATAATCAAAGTTTCTGGCGCGTAAAAATTCTGCACGAACCAATCCAACCAATGCCGTCCAGCCAAATAACAACATAATTAGAAATAGCCAATAAACGTTGGGGGTGAACATACTCACAAGGATCATCACCATAAATAACATTGGTAATCCCCCCCAAACTTCGAGAATACGCTGTCCGATTAAGTCAATCCAACCACCATAATAGCCTTGGATTGCACCCACAATAATGCCTAATACCGCCGCGCAAATGGTTAAAGCAAAACCAAATAGCAAGGACACACGTAAACCATACAGTACCCGCGCCAGTACATCCCGTCCTTGATCATCCGTCCCCAACCAGTTTTGTGCAGTCGGCTTAGAGGGTACAGGTACGGTTAAATCAAGGTTTGGTGTCTGAAATGAAAAAGGAACAATAGGTGTGAGCATCCAGCCATGAGTAGAAATCAACTCACGCACTGCGGGGTCTTGATAGTCGGTTGCGGTCTCAAACACACCACCATAAGTGGTTTCTGGATAATCTTTAAAGACAGGAAAATAAAAACTGTCTTGATACTTCACGATCAAAGGCTTGTCATTGGCAATGAATTCAGCCGCCAATGACAAAATAAAAATGATCGTAAATAGAATAAAACAGCGGAAACCGAGTTTATTTTTCTTAAAGCGGTTTAAACGTGCTTGCATCACGGGAGACATTATTTTACCCCTCGCGCATCAAAGTTAATACGAGGATCAATCACCTGATACAGCACATCACTGACCAAACGCAGAATCAGCCCAAGTAAAGTGAACAAAAACAAAGTACCAAAAATAACAGGATAATCACGTTGCACGATTGCTTCAAAGCCCAAAAGCCCAAGCCCATCTAAATTAAAGATGATTTCGATAAATAAGTTACCGACAAAGAAAATGCCAACCAAAGCTTCAGGCAATCCAGCGATCACAATCAACATGGCATTACGAAAGACATGCCCATACAACACGCGATTTTCAGTCAGTCCTTTGGAACGTGCCGCAAGTACATATTGTTTGTTTAATTCTTCCATAAAGGAGTATTTAGTCAGGTAGGTTAAACCCGCAAAACCACCCAACACGATACTCAACAATGGCAAACTCATGTGCCAAAAATAATCTTTAATTTTGTCGAGCGTACTGAGTTGGGAAAAATTCTCTGATACCAATCCTTGCAGTGGGAACCATTGGAAATAACTGCCACCTGCAAAGAACACAATCAATAACACGGCAAACACAAAAGATGGGACGGCATAGCCTACTGCCAATAATAACGAGGTCGATTTATCAAAGATTAAACCATGCTGTTTAGCCTTGCGTATGCCAAGGGGTATAGACACCAGATAAATTAAAAGCGTACTCCATAAACCCAATGAAATAGTCACGGGCATTTTCTCATAGAGTAGTTGGGTAACAGGCTTATCTTTAAAAAAACTGGTGCCAAAATCAAAAGATAGATAACCTTTGAGCATAAGCCAAAAGCGTTCGGGCGCTGATTTATCAAAGCCATACTGCGCCTTGATTTGCTCCACCATGTCCGCACTCAGCCCTCTGGCGCCCTGATATTGAGTCTGGGAACTTTGTTGTGCTGTTTCCCCTCCAGACAACCCCACACCTTGGAAATTTTGCGCTTGCTGAATCGCTTGCTCAACAGGTCCGCCTGGTGCAATTTGAATCACTGCAAAATTAATCAACAAAATAAAAAACAGAGTTGGAATAATCAGGAGTAGCCGTTTTAATATATATGTTCCCATCAATCTTATCCCTATTATCCAGACTGATTATTTTTTCCGCAAATATTGACTTACTTTCTTTGCTTTTTCAGTATCCACCCACCAGTAATCAACACCAATCGATAGTTTTGGTTTTTGCGTTGGTTGTTGGTACATATCCCAATACGCCAACCATGTTTCAGGCTTTCCATACGTTGGAATATGATAGTAGCCTGCGCGCAATAACCGATCTAATACACGAGTATGCAATACCACTTGTTCACGACTCTCGGCAGCAATAATTTTTTGGATCACTTGATCAATGGCTGGGTTTTTAATACCTGCAAAATTATAGTTTCCTTCCTCATCTGCAGCCTTTGTTCCCCATAACTGTGCTTGTTCCTTACCAGGTGTAATGGTCTGAGGTAAGCGCATGGTGGTTATATCAAAATCACTGCGTCGCATTCTCTCAATATACTGTGGCACATCGACATGCCGAATAGTGACTGTGATGCCCAAACGTTTCAAATTACGAACAAAAGGCATTAATGTCCGTTGCATACCGTCTTGGTGAATTAAAAGTTCAATTTCAATCGGCTTACCCTGACGATCAAGTAAGCGACCATTTTTGACTGTATAACCTGCATCTAGCAAGATTTGGCGAGCAGACAATAAATTTTGTCGATTGAAACCGCTGGCATCCGAAGCTGGAAATTTCCAATCCGCCAAGACACCTTTTTGCATCAATGGATTTAATTTAGATAAGTAAGGATTGATTACTGACATTTCTGCTGCGGATGGTCTTCCAACTGCGGCTAACTCACTGTTGGCAAAGTAACTTTGTAAACGTTGATATTGTCCATAAAACAGGGCTTTATTTTGCCACTCAAAATCATAGGCATAGCTTAGTGCTTTACGTAAATTAATATCATCGAATGGTTTTCGTCTGGTGTTAAATACAAAGCTCTGAAAATCTAAGGGCTTCGCTAAATTCACTTTATATTTCTTGACCAAGCCATCTCGAACTGCGGGAAATTTATATTCAGTTACCCAACGGCGCGAAATATTTTCTTCCTGCAAGGTAAATTGCCCAGATTTAAATCCTTCAAAGGTCACATCCAAATTACGATAGTACACATATCTGAGGCGATCAAAGTTATAACGTCCCCGATTGACAGGTAAATCCTTCGCCCAATAATTTGGATTACGTTTATAAGTGATACTTCGACCTGCATCAATCCGATCGATCAAGTATGGCCCTGATCCCAAAATTGGCTGCATGGTGACACGGGTAAAATCTCTATTTTGCCACTCTTGCTTGGAATAGATCGGTAAGCTTGCGACGATTAACGGCATTTCAGCATTGTCATCAGATTTAAAAGTAAATTTGACTTGGTATTTAGATAACACCTCAGTCTTTTCTAAATCTGATAGATACATTTTCAAGCCTGGGTTGGCTTTTTCTTGGTAGGTATCAAAAGTAAATTTGACATCATCAGCAGTCAACACATCGCCATTGCTAAACCGCGCTTTGGGGTTCAGATAAAAAATAACAAATTTAGGCTTATGTGGATCGTATGTGGCCTTTTCAGCCAGCAATGGATACATGACATTCGGCTCATCTAAGGAAGAATCCATCAAGGTATCAAATAAATAATTGACCCCATCGGTTGAACTGCCTTTGCCATTCATACTGTTCAGATTATCAAATGTTCCATTACTCGACTGGCTCAGCATCCCACCTTTAGGTGCATTTGCATTTGCATAAGGCATCACTTTTAAATGAGAATATTGAGGTGTTGCATGCACAGCCAAAAAAGGCGTGGTTTGTTGAGCAGCCAAACTGAATTGGCTACTCACCCCCAAACCAAACAAAAGGATGAGAGTTTGTGCTCTTCCATGAGACAAGTTCATATTTATCCTTATAAATTTGGAACTTTAATGACGTCACCGATACGTAATTGAGTATTTGGAGCTAAATCATTCATTTCCGCAAGTGCGTTGGTTTGTAAACCATATCGACTGGCTAGACCGATTAAAGTATCACCCCGCTTAACTTTATATTCCGTCACAGTTTTAGGGATCAAAATGGTTTGACCACGTTGTAAACCTGTATTGGCACGTAATTGATTTAAGTCTGCTAACTCACGCCCAGTCATCCCCAAACGGCTCGCAATACTATTCAACGACTCACCTGCTTTAACGGTATATTGTTCTGTATTTGCAGTATTTCGGTTTGCTGGTGCGTTACTTGCTCTGTTAGCTTCTGGTTGAGCTGGTGTTTCTGCTTTAGCCACTTCGCCAGTTAATTTTAAACGTTGACCGATACGCACACCCGAAGTTGGTTGCAAGCCATTCAAGTCCGCCAGATAGCTCACTTGTAAGTTGTATCGACCAGCAATCGCATTCAAACTATCCCCTGACTGAACCACATACTGATCTGGAGTTGTTGAGCCAGCAGGAATCTTCAAGCTTTGCCCGAGACGAACACCGCTATTTGACTTCAAATTATTCAGCTCAGCCAATTCATTCAGTGTGATCTTTGATCGGGTTGCAATACTGGATAATGTATCGCCACGTTGTACGGTATAGTTTTCAGTCTTATAGCTGGTCGATGCGGTTACATTTTCATATTTAACCGTACTTTTAGTCTCAGCAACTTCTTGCAGAGGAACATTGATTTTTTGCCCGACCAACAAACTACTACTTGCAGTTAGGCCAGAGGTTAGATCAGCAAGTTCTTGGTTAGATAGCGCATATCGATCAGCGATCAATTTCAAATATTCGCCACGTTTAACCGTATAAGATGTAGTGGCAACTTTTTGCGTGGTCGTTGCTTTCGCATCAGTGGCACGGGCTGTTTGTGACCCACTTTGCTGAGTGGTGCGTGTATTGTTCTTTGGCTCTTTAAGCGTTAATCGTTGCCCAACAAACAAACCATCTGTCACCGACAAGTTATTGTAATCAGCCAATTGCTTAAGCGTTAAATCAAAACGAGCCGCTAAGGTGGTTAGGCTATCACCCGATTGTACAACATAGCTCTCAGGTTTAGCTTCAGTTGCTTTTACAGCTTCGGCTTGAGGCTTCGCATCATATAAATATAAACTTGTACCTACAAATAAAGTCCCTGCTGGATCAACTTGGTTCCATTTGGCAATATCACGCCAACTCACACCATTTTTTTGAGCAATCACAGCTAAAGTATCACCTGGCATGACCACATAGGTACTACGCTTGCCTTTTGGTGCAACCACGACAACATCATTGTCAGTGCTGATATATGGTTTACCCTGATTACGTTTGGCATCATCACTGTTCGCCGTCGCTTTGTCTTCAACCAAGTTCTTCGGATAAGCAAAACCTTTACTGACTTCTTGGCCTTTTTCGTCGGAAACTGATTGGCTAGTCTGAATCGCGGTTAATTTAATCTTGCCGTCAAATGGATCTACGATTTCAGTGCCTTTTGGCGCAATCGCTTTGATTTCAGCAACAACCAAATCCTTTTCAGCTTGTGTTGCTTGAGGTTCTAATACCTGTGTAGCAGACTTCGGCTCACCTTCGATTTTCATCGCTGCAACAATTTGCTCACGCTCTTGATTTGAAATTGGCGGCTCTATATTTACAGGCTTTACATTTGCAGCTGGGGTGATGGCAACAGGAATACGTGGCGCACTTGGCACATTTGCTGATGCAGCAAATGATGCCAAAGCATCTGATCCACGTGGGGTATTCACCTTAACATTGGTTGCTGCTGTCGTTGAGCTTGGACGTGAGGTATTACTCGCGGTCAAAGGTGCTGAGGACTTTGGTGTTGTGCTACTCGTCTGTGCTGGATTGGTTGTGGTACGAATCGTGGTTGAAGCACCTGATGAATTGTTCATCACAGGTGGTGGTGTTTTACTTGCCCAAAAACCGCCAGAACCTGATTTATTAGAACGCAATCTTGCATCAATTGAAGGACTTAGATCTGCTGGAATTAAAATTCGCAATGGACTCATCGGATCCATTGTCTCACCACGATGTGCAGGGTTTAAGGCATACAATTCCGAACGGCTTAAACCCGTGATCGATGAAATTTCATTCAATGATAAAGGTGCAGCTAAGTTAACTTCACGAAAGTGAGGTCGATTGGCAATCGGTGGTAACGCAACACCATAAGCATTTGGATTTTTAATAATTTGTGCGACCGCCAAGAAACGAGGTACATAATTCATGGTTTCTTGTGGTAGTTTCAAAGACCAGTAATCCGTTGGCAAACCTGCAGCTTTATTACGGTTAATCGCTTGTTGAATGCGTCCTGGCCCTGCATTATAAGCAGCCAAAGCCAGTTCCCAAGAACCAAATTGATTATATAAGCTACCTAAGAACTCATATGCAGCACGTGTAGATTCCACAACATCACGGCGACCATCATATAAACTGGTTTGTTGTAAACCATAGATACGTCCCGTACTTGGAATAAACTGCCATAAACCTGCCGCTGCTGCACTACTGGTCGCCGCAGGGTCGTAAGAGCTTTCAATCACAGGCAATAATGCGAGTTCGGTTGGCATGCCACGACGTTCTGCTTCTTTCACAGTGTGATATAAATATCGGCTGGCACGTGCACTCAAACGATCTAGATAAGGCTGACGAGAAATAAACCAACCACGTTGTGCTTCAATTCGAGAGTCCCGACGATTCAAATCCATCTTGAAACCTACGGTCATTCGCTTCCACACATCACCGTGTTTCAACACCAGTAGACGATCACCTTCTACTGCTCGCATGTCCGTCGCAGAAAGTAAATCTTCAAGTGAATCTAAACTACTTGCATCTAAATAACCCGAGCCAAGTTGCTTAGAAGATGAAGCCTTTTTTGATTGAGGTGTTGAGGAACATCCCGTTGTAATTCCCAACGCAGCCAGAGCAGAAGTAAGTACAGTAATTTTGAATAATGATGTTGCAGATGTTTGCCACACCAATGTGTTCGATTTATACATAAAATCTTCCAGTCCACTTACGCGAGTTTATTACTTTGATTTGCCATTGTAGTAAAGCATGTCACTTAGACAAGGCAATAATTTAACGTGATTTGCATGGAAATGTTACAAGAAATTAAAAAAGATGAGTTTTGTAACGCTCACAAGCAAAATTTAGCATTTACAATGCAAGTTATCACGAGGGAATGCTAATATTCCCTATCCACTTGAATGTCTACTTCTGCCTATTTGCACGAGAAACACATCAAGCTTTTCATCCGTTTTATTGTTCAGGTTCAAATATGTCACAGACAATCACGCTTTATGTTGATGGCGCATGTAAAGGTAACCCAGGTCTCGGGGGTTGGGGGGCATACATCATTACTGAACAAGGTGAACATAAACTCTATGGTGGTGAGCCTGAAACCACAAATAATCGTATGGAGCTTCAAGCAGCCATTGAAGGCGTTTCTTTTTGTCCAATGGATGCTCATCTTATTATTTGGACAGACTCTAACTATGTCAAACAAGGCATTACCGAGTGGATTCATGGTTGGAAAAAGAAAAACTGGAAAGACGTAAAAAACCCAGACTTGTGGAAAAAATTAGATGCAGTTTGTGCCAATCGTGATATCGAGTGGAACTGGATCAAAGGTCATGCTGGGCATGAAGGCAATGAAATGGCCGACCAGTTAGCCAATCAAGGTGCTGAACAAATTGCTCAACAACTGAAATCACCCACACAGGCTAACGCTGATATAAAAAAGCCTGAAGCTGATTGGCTCTTAAATGATCCTTTTGGCTTAGATCTAGAAGCTGATACAGATGAGATGATCGAGGCGTCAGAACCTGAGGAAATTATAGACAATGGAGAGGAAACTGAAGTATCTACTGAAGTTGTGATGGATGTCCTATCCACAAATCAGCACCCACATATTGTGATTACTGAGGCGAAAGTACATCTGCAAGGCCCTCGCCAGCTTATTCTCGATACAGAAACCACAGGTTTTTATTTTCAAGATGGTGACCGCATTATCGAAGTAGGTGCGATTGAAATGATCAATCGCAAACTCACAGGCAGCTCGATTCACATCTATATCAACCCAGAAAAACCTGTCGGTGATTCTGAAAATGTGCATGGGATTAGCGATGACTTTTTAAAAGACAAACCTAAATATGCAGAAATTGCCGATACACTATTTGCCTTTTTAAAAGGTGCTGAAATTATCGCGCACAATGCCGCATTCGATATGAACTTCTTAAATATGGAGTTTAAACGTGTTGGTTTGCCTTTACTCTCAGAAGTCTGTGAAGTCACCGATACCTTAGCATTAGCGAAAAACAAACACCCTGGCCAGAAAAACTCCTTGGATGCACTGGTAAGACGCTATGAAATTCCTGCACGTGACCGTACTTTCCACGGCGCATTACTCGATGCTGAAATTTTAGCAGATGTCTATCTTGCGATGACTGGTGGACAAGTCGCATTTGATATGGACACCCTGACCCAAGCAGAACAAGATGAAAAGAAAATAACCCGTCAAAGTGTTCAAGTTGACTTAGTCATTATCAAACCATCAGAACATGAGTTAGATGAACATGAGACATGGGTCAAACAATATGAAGAAAAACATGGAGAAGCTTGCCTTTTCGCCAAATAATTTTTTTGATCGAGGTTAGTTTTTATATTTTAAGTGCTCAAAGTTAAGTTATATTAACTGTCAGTGATTTAGACCTCCTGAAAAGGAGGTACATGGATATAACAACTCAGGAAAGGTGTAGGTCATATGTCTTACCAAACCTCGATTCATTTCGACCCAACGGCATTATTAATAATAAAAAATGAGATCGATAACTCGATTAAATTGGTAGAAACCGCAGTAAATACGCTTGCCGAAGAACAAGCCCTACCCTTTGGGATTGATGACGCGCTCAATCAATTTGAACAATGTACGCAAGTACTTGCCTTGATTGATATGCCGCATTTGTCACAAATTACACAATATTCTACTGAGCTTATGCGTAAAATCATGGCTCAACCTGAACAAATCAAGATCAGTGATGTCGTTGCGCTCAGTGAAGGAACAACGATGTTGAGACGTTATATTGAATTTATCTGTCTCCGCGAGGTTAAAGTTCCGCAATTCTTGCTGGATACACTTAATCGTTTAGAGCTCGCTCTAGGCAAACCGATGACTAAAGAAGGTCAAACCATCCAACCCTTACTTGGATTTATCACACCGAGCTTCAACCTTCCTAAAGCACCAAGCTTAGAACAATCCCAATATATTCATCAGCTTTATAAGCTATGTTTAAATAAACTGATTAAACAAGTCGAAACACCATTAGATTTGCAAGGAATTAAACTGGTTGGTGTTTATCTAGCTGGCTTAGCTTCCAACCTTCCAAGTCAACAATACTGGCAATTGGTGAATGTTGGCTTAGGTCTCATTGATGAACTTTCGATTACAGAAGCGCGTCTGCGTACCCTGATTCAAATTGAAACCAATATCGGTAAGTTCTTAGCAGCACCGCCTGCTTTTCAAAGTAACATTGTCGATCTCGCCGATATTTTATCGATTTGTATTAGCCAAGAAGATCATATTTCACAGCATATTCGAGAACAACTCAATATTGGTGATGAGCTATTAAGTGATACACAACTTCAAGTTTTAAGTCGTCATTTATACGGCCCTGACTATGAAACCATTCATACCATCAGCCAATTGATGACGGATGAAATGGCTCAAATTCGCAATGAAATTGAGTACAATCACCAAAATATGTCAAATGAAAAAACCCAAGAGATTCAGCTAAAATTAAATCAGCTTTCTAATGTATTCAAGGTGCTGAATTTAAATGAGGCAGCAAGAGAGTTAACGCAACAAGCTGAAAAATTAAGCCAATCTAACACTCTAACGGATGCGACTTCAGTTCAGCAGTTGATGAATAGTATTTTAGCGTCCATGAATTCAATTGGAATTTTGGAGCGTAATTACACCTCCAGCCGTCTACAGTTACGCGTCAATAATATGCATATCTCACTAGATCGGTTGGATGAAGCCCATAAAGCCTTGTTGACTGAGACAAAGTCACTTGTGGAAACATTGACGCAAACTTTAAGCCTTTATGTTCAAGACCCAACTGCGCACAGCTTGGAAGCCTTGCCTAAATACTTAAAAGAGCTTTCTGGTGCTGCCCAATTCTTAGGTAGCTCTGCGCAACAAACGGCACTCTTAGGTGCAGCACAATTTGCCGAAAATCGTTTGGCACAGAACCTTGTGTTCGATGCACAACAAATTAACTGTATTCTGAATGTCGTCGCAGGTTTAGATTTACTTGTTGATAACTTAAGAAACAAACAGCCTGTATTGCAATCTATGTTCGATGTGGCATTATCAAATAGTCAGCAATTACAAACTTTAGCAGCCTAATGTCTCAACTATCACTTGCTTATATTTTTCAACATCAAAAACTTTTAGTAGATGAAAACTTCCAACTACCCAAGGTTGAAAAATTAGCAAGTGACTTGCCGATACACCACAATGATCGTGTCGTCGCACGTGATCTGTTTGACGGCGAATCAATTCCCGAAGGGTATCAACTTATCCCCATTCGGGAACTTATCCAAAGATGGTCAACCTCAGATTTTTTACAAGCAAGTCGCGCCGTTCAACTACTTGAGTGGCGACGCAATCACAAATTCTGTAGTCATTGTGGACACGCAACCGATATTCATACCAAAGAGTATGCAATGGTTTGCCCTGCTTGTGCATATCATCAATACCCACGTGTACAGCCTTGCATCATTACCATCATTACCAAAGGTCATGATGAAGTATTATTGGCTAAATCAGCGCATAACAAAAGCAATATGTATGGGTTAATTGCAGGATTCGTTGAAGTTGGCGAAACCTTAGAAGAAGCAGTACAACGAGAAACATTAGAAGAAGTGGGTTTAAAACTTAAAAATATTCGCTACATGTCAAGCCAACCTTGGCCTTTCCCAAGTAATCTCATGATTGCTTTTCATGCGGAATACGATTCTGGTGAAATCGAATTACAGCTTGAAGAGATCAGTGATGCTCAATTCTTTAGATTTGATCAATTACCAGAGATTCCTTTCAAGGGCAGTATCGCACATGCCATGATTATGCAGATGATGGAAAATAAAAAAGCATCTTAATGATGCTTTTCCTTTAAGGTTCTAACGCCTCTTCCATAAAATGTAAAATCGTACGCTTGGTTTTAAAATAATGACTCATCAGACTTGCTAATGTCGCCAAAATCGTAACATGCCCCGTCTTTGGGATCACGGCAATATGACTATGGTTGCCTTTTTCTCTTAAAGCATTATCAAGCTTATAACTATTTTCTTTACCAACCAACTGATCTTGTTCAGCCATTAGCAAATAATGTTTAATCTGATTTGGCTCAATAAAATAGCAAGGCATGACTTGTTGATAGGGAATATTTAGATTAAAAGCATGTTCCGATAAAGGGTCACCAACATAATCAAAATGATAAGGTCCAGCCAATCCAATAATCGCTTTAATCTTATCTTTGTATTTAAAACTTTGTGCTTGAGCAGAATACACCACTGACATGACATTGAAAGCGCCAGCAGAATGCCCCATCAAAATCAGATTCTCCGTAGAGATATTTAACTTACTTTGATTCTGATTTAAATAGTGAATGGCTTGTGCAATATCATCAATAAATGTTGGAAAGATATGCTCAGGTGCAAGATGATAATTAATGACTGCAACATCATAACCTTCTCGCGCAAATGTTTCTCCAATAAACAGATAATCACGTTTATTGCCATGCTGCCACGAACCACCATGAACAAATACAATTAACGGTCTCTGTTTCTTCGAATTTTTGGTGCGATATAAATCTAAACGCTGTCTCGCTTTCAAGCCATAAGCAAGATGTACTTCTTTTTCAAAGGTATCTTTAGGCGTCAAATAGTTAATTGAATAACTTGCAAAATCATACAGGCGAAACTCTTGATAAAAGTTTTTCGCCCGCATTACATTTTGTTGTACTTGTTGAATAATTTGTTTCATAAATTAGGGAGTAGTTGGAGTAATAGTCACTGGCTCAGCTTGATCTGGATCAATTGCCACAGGCGTTTCAACCAAAGGTTGTGTTGTCGCAGCACCGACCATCGGCATCGCAGCCGTCGAGCTTGCCATTGTTCCTGAAGACTGGTCAATATTGTCAATCAGAGTAACAATTCTACTCACATTACCAACTTTTTGTAAAACGTCATCTAAATCTCTGATCTCAGCAGTATTTAAACGCCCCATCACATACAACACACCATTTTCAGTATGCACAAGAACTTTACTGTCAGAGACAACTGGTGCTCTCATGAGCAAACCACGTGTGTTCGCAGTCACCGTACCATCTTGCATAATGGTGCTATAACCGACTTTGTCACCGACAGTGATGTAGTTATGCACTGCTTTTACGTCAGTCATTGCACGAACATTGTCTTCAGCCAACTGTTTCAAATAAGGATCAGGCACTTGTCCTGTCAATAGAACATTGCTATGGAAGCTTTCGATATTAATCCGAGACTGTCTAAAGCGATTATCGAGTTTATATAAATTGACATTTGCAGTACGTTTGATTGAAGAATCAATAAAAACCTGCCCTAGACTACGCTCACCGCTACTTGTCCCAACAGGTGCCGTTCCCGTTCCACCAGAAATAAAACTTGCACATCCCGATAAACTTGCAGCACAAAGCAGCGTAATCGATAAACGTTTTAACACTTGGCCAGACTCCCTATTCACACATTTTCTCAATCTTCCACATTTATTTTCAGACCGTTATTGCCACAATTAATCTAAAATAAATGCATGTTCAATCCATTGCTGATCATACTGCAATTTTGAAAAATCTGGTTGTACTGTTTTTGCAATTTTCTGTGGAAAATCAAAACAAATCACATCAAAACGACAATCAAAGTCTCCATAACTCGGATATCTTTGTAAAAAGAACTGAGCAGTTTTAATAATCTTACGCCGCTGTGCATTTGAAATCACTTCGATAGCCTGTGCATAACTCCCTGATGACCTCGCTTTTACTTCAACAAAAACAAGCTCTTTTCCACGTTTTACAATTAAATCAATTTCGCCAAACCGTGAATGATAGTTTTGATTTACACATTGATAACCATGTGAACGGAGCAATGACATTGCGGTTTGTTCTGCCCATTGCCCCAATAAATTTGACTGTTGTTTCATCATACAGTGATCTTATTTTAAAATATGAATCCCATTTTTTTGTTGTTCATAACAAAATGGCTGTCTGTTAATCACCCCAGCTTTCACTTCGATTGCACCCGTCCGACCCTCAAATGAAAACTGCGGATCTATCGGACTCGATAAAAACTGTTGACTGATCGTCCATGCATCTCCACCAAAGGCAAGTAGTCTTTGAAATGCCATATTTTCAGGTTGTTCTTTATAGGCTTCAATTAAATCTGCCCATTGCCCATTGTACAAAGCTGGAGTATCGCAAAAACGCAATCCGTTTGGTATATGCTTGCCCTGTTCGATGCTGAGTGGTGTCGCATAAATATTTTGTTTGGGTAATGGACCTAATTGCTCCATCCATTGATGATCGCCAAGTAGTAGCAAGCCTGTTTTTTTTGCTAATTTTTTCGGCAGCTCATTGACAACTTCGATCTCAGATCTAGATTCAGACATCAGCGCCATCATAAGCAATTCAGTAGCAGATTCTGTTCCCGCTTGGCGTAAGATCAATAGTTTCTTGATCTGGTCTTTTTCAAGTAATTTGTTTAAAGCCACTGCATCATGTTGTTTGGCTAAGCTAAATTGCCAAACATTGTTTACTTGCGTATTGACATCATTTAAGCTTAAAACTGGAATTTTCGGCTTCAATTTTATCACCGTTTCAATTTCAGATCGTGCCAATGGCCCAACCACCAACCGCGTCTTCTTATTCACCCTTGTCTTAAAAATCTGTTCGATGCTACTTTTTGCTGAATCAACAAAAATAATTTTTTCTTTACTGCCTGATGCTGTATAAGCACTCAAGTAACCTCGTTTAATGCTGTCACCAGCTCGCGCCATTGCACCAGATTCAGGTAGAATCACCAACACGTCCGCATAAGCGGGGCTAATCAATGCTGCCAAACTGAGTAGCAGCCAATATTTTTTTAAATACATTATGGAGTTACCTTTTATGAGTGCTCAATTATTTGTTGTAGCAACCCCGATTGGGCACTTGGATGATATGACTTTCCGTGCAATCGATATTTTAAAATCAGTCTCGGTGGTTGCAGCAGAAGATACTCGTCAATCTGCTCAGTTATTCAAGCACTATAATATCGCAACTCCGCTTACGGCGTGTCATGATCACAACGAAAGTAACAAAATTGATCAACTTCTCCAAAAAATGTTAAAAGGCGAATCAGTTGCTTTAATTAGTGATGCTGGTACGCCCCTTATTAGTGATCCTGGTTTTAAATTGGTTCGTGCTGCGCAAGCACATGGTATTCGCGTGATTCCTGTACCTGGTGCATGTGCGGCTATTGCTGCTTTAAGTGCCGTCGGTTTACCGAGCGATCGTTTTAGTTTTGAAGGATTTTTACCGTCAAAGGCATCGCAACGCATCAGCCAACTCGAAAAACTTAAAAATGAAACGCAAACCTTGATTTTCTATGAAGCTCCACATCGGATTTTAGACAGTATTAAAAATATGGCTCAGGTCTTTGGTGAAGATCGACCCGTTGGTTTTGCGCGTGAAATTACTAAAACCTTTGAAACCATCAAGAAAATGACCCTCAAAGAATTGGTTAGCTTTATTGAAAATGATCATAACCAACAAAAAGGTGAAATTGTCGTTGTTGTTGGTGGGGCATTAGAAGTTAAAGACATGGAACAAGAAAAATTAGACGAGTTGCTCATGCGTTTATTGCAAGATCTCTCGGTTAAAGCTGCATCACAATTGGCTGCGGATTTGACAGGAATCAAAAAGAAAATCGCTTATCAACGTGCTTTGGAGTTGACCCAAGCGTAGTCGTCTTGATTTGAGCAAGGTGATGAACACTGCACAGCATTACCTTGCATCTCTTTTAAACAACATAGATTTCTTAGAAAATCCCAAATAACTATATCAATAATTTTTTAGCTGCCTGCACAATTGTTTCTGTCAACAGATCAAGTTGTTTAGACTGCCGTTTCCAGTGATGCCAATATAAAGGAATGTCGAGTTGAGCTTCAGGCATGATCTCTACAAATGCGCCACTGCTTAATAAGGAATGAACCTGAATTTCAGGAGCCATTCCAAAACCTAAACCGAGTTGAATTGCTTTCACAAATGCATCTGTTGACGGAATAAAATGATAAGGATAACTTTGCATTGGCAATCCAAAACACTTCAACAGCATCTCTGAGTGCATCAGATCTTTATGGTTAAAAATCACTGCGGGCGCATTTCTTAGGCTTTCCCTATTCACTCCCTGTCGAAACCAATACGCAGCAAAATCAGCAGAAGCCAACATTTTATAACGCATTTTGCCTAATGGCTGAGCCAAACAACCTGACATGACCTGCTCTTCCGCAGAGATACAGGCATTGACCTGACCTGTTTCTAATAACGTGTGCGTATGCGACTGGTCGTCAATTTTTAATTCCAATACGATTTTTTCTTTAAACAGTGTGGGCTGAATACTCGGCAAAAGCCAAGTTGCCAATGAGTCTGCATTTGAAGCCAACGCAATCTTATAAAATTCGGAGTCAGATGTTTTCCCCATCAAACCTTGTAAAAGATTTTGTTCCATGAGCCGCGTATGACGTAAATGCTGCAACAGGGTTTGCCCAGCTTTGGTGAGCACACTTGGTCGACCACGGATAATTAAAATCTGACCTAGATATTTCTCTAAAGCCTGTACGCGTAACGAGACAGCGGAAGGCGTAATATATAATTGCTCGCCAGCAGCATCAAAACTTCCTACTTCTGCGACTGCAAGAAAGGCTTCACATTGCTTACTATCTAACATAGACAAACCTAAATTATTTTTAGTTAAACCTAAATATTCTTAATTTTACTTATTTTGTATTTAAAAGTCAGATAATTCTCACATCTGTTTTTTTGTTTTATTGATATGCTCTCTCTTAGCGTTTTTTTTAAAGGTTTTGGTATTGGCAGCGGTCTCATTGTTGCGATCGGCGTTCAAAATGCTTTTGTTCTAAAACAAGGACTCAAGCAACAATATGTCTTTTGGTTGTGTTTCCTGTGCGCACTCTCTGACTCGATCTTAATTGCACTTGGTGTGTTGGGTTTCGCTGAATTGATGACGGCGTCACCGCTTTTAGTTACGATTGCCAAGTATTTAGGTGCAACATTTTTATTGGTTTATGGTACTAAAGCATTTTACGCTGCATTTAAAACGACTCAAACGATGCAACTGGAGAGCAACCATAAACAGACTTTGACTCAGGTGCTCTTAACAGGTCTTGCCTTTACTTGGCTAAATCCACATGTCTATCTAGATACCATCATACTGATTGGATCAGTTGCAACTCAATTTGAAGATAAGATCAGTTTTGCACTTGGAAGTATTGTGGCTTCATGGATTTTCTTTTTTAGTCTGGGTTATGGCTCAAGACTCTTGAAACCGCTGTTTAGTAATCCAAAAGCATGGAAAGTTTTAGATTTTATGATCGGCTGTATGATGTGGAGCATTGCAGTATCTCTGCTGCTCTAATTCATTTTCGAAGCAAAAAAGTATCATGGCGGTATGATACTTTTTTGCTGACTAAATTGATTTATACATTATGACCTAACACAGCTTTGGACTGCTTTCTTTCTCGCAGTGACTGTTTAATCACAGAGTAACCTGAAGAGACACCTAAATAAGCAATAATAAATGCTACGATTAAGTCTGGAAACATTGTTCCTGTTCCAAATACACCGACTGCAGCGATAATAATCGCTAAGTTCGCAATCGCATCATTGCGGCTACAAAGCCAAACTGAACGCATATTGGCATCCCCATCGCGGAATGCATACAACATCAATGCTACTGCTACGTTCACCACGAGCGCCAGCACACCAATGAGTCCCATTAACATCGGTTCAGGGATCACGCCAAGCCACCATGACCAAAGTACTTTTACGATCACAAAAATACCAAACGCCGCCATCGTCAATCCTTTGAGTAATGCTGCAGTTGCTCTCCAATATAAACTCATAGAGAGCACTGCCAAAGAGATTGCGTAGTTTGCAGCGTCACCAGCGAAATCCAGCGCATCTGCCCATAAAGCAACTGAACGTGCATGAGAACCACCAATAATTTCTACAAAAAACATCCCAGCATTCAGAAACAAAGCAATCCACAATGCTTTTCTAAACCTTGGACTAATGATTTGCGTTGAAGGTGTTGTATTACATCCACATCCTGCCATGACTTTTCTCACACTATGTTTTATAGTGATTTAAAACCCTAGAGTAACTCCAGAGTCAAGCATGGCAAATTTTACAATTGGGCAATTGGCAAAAAAGTCAGGCGTATCAGTCGATACACTTCGTTATTATGAAAAAATTGGGCTTTTAGAAAAAGTACAACGTACCTCGGGAAATTATCGTTATTATTCTGAACAGATACTTTCGGATTTGTTTTTCGTTAAACATTGCCGAGAGCTCGGAATCACCATACAGGATATTCAAAAGTTAAAAGATTTAGCAAAAAGTCCAAATCAAACCTGTGAGGAAGTCGATCATCTGATTGATCAATACCTTGCAGAGGTTTCCCAAAAAATTAAGAACCTAGAACATCTCAAGCAAGATTTAACCCATCTCAAACAGCAATGTTCACAGCATCGTACCATTGAACAATGTGGGATTTTAAAAGAACTAAATCATCCGCTTGAGTGTGAACATGAATCGCATCAACACAAGAAAGCATAATATCCATTGAAATCCCTCCCAACCTCCCTTTCTGAAAGGGAGGAGTCCCACTGTAATTGGGAGCACTGTGTTAACCACAGCACAAGGGAGATAAAAACTTAATCTTCGTGTTCGCCTGGCGGCACTTCGACAATTCGCCCACCACGTGCCAAGAATGCAGCAACTTCATCCTCTAATGCTTGACGTTGTTTTTGCTTAGCAGTCACGGTTAGGCTTTCTGCTTCGGCAAGATCAATATCATTGGCAGCAGAAGATTCTTCACTATCTGCACCGTTTTCGGCAGCTTTTGCCTCATCATCGTCAACAGCAGAGTCTTCTGTGTTTTCGTCGTAATCATTCATTTCCGTCATATTACTCTCCCCACAATGACTGATCTTTCATCATCGTTATTTGGTCATCAGAACTTGGTGAAATTTAACAAGCTCTCATCATTTCGCAAAGCACAATATTTGTTAAATCGTGTTTTTTTCGACCAAATTCACTCTGATTTATAAATGATTGTTTAAAAAATATCTACTATTTTTTAGCAAGCGTATCTCGTTGCTTGTAAGGCCTTTAAACCATTCGCTTGCTGCATAAAACGATCTTTGAACCAATCGAATTGTTCGACCTGTTTTAAACCGAAGTTTCTCGCCCACACGAACGGAAATAACTCAGAACTTTCCAACCAACCAATCGCAGACATGCTGTGCATCATGGCGTCGTTCTGCCCTTTACGTTGGTGCTCGTAACGTAACAAAGTCTGCTCATTTGCCCACACACCACGTTTTAAATCTTGTAGTAATACATCGCAGAGTACTGCTGCATCTAAGCAACCAATATTGACACCTTGCCCAGCTAAAGGATGAATCACATGTGCTGCATCCCCAATCAATGCCAAGCCTGATTTAATGTAGCGCTGTGCAGCACGAGCTTTGAGTGGAAACTGTGCGCGTGAACGCACTTCAACCACTTCACCAAGCATTTGTAAGCTTTCTCGAGTCAGCAATTGCATAAACTCTTGGTCAGAGAATGCTGAATATTCATCGGCATAATCATCAGGCAAAGTCCAGACAATCGATTGCCAATAGCCATTTTCTTGGGCATCAAGACTTGCCATTGGTAAATAAGCCAGTGGCCCAGTCGGCAAGAAAATTTGACGTGCGACATATTGATTTGGTTGTGTGGTTTTAATCGCACAACTGATTGCAGCTTGTTGATAGTCCAATACATCTAAATCGATATAAGCCTGTTCACGCACAAATGAGTTCGCACCATCAGCACCAATCAATAATTTGGTTTTAAGCGTAGTCCCATCAGCCAATTCAATCGACCAACCTTGCGGAATTTGCTCAATCCGAATCACTTTAACTTGGGTACGGTAGTCTTTGAGTTGCTGTAGCATTTTTTGTTGAATAGCAACATTTAAAACACTTGGCTCTACCATTGAGCCTAACGCTTGATCAGGCTGTGGTGGTTGCTCAGATGCATGTCCAAAATTGATCTCGCCATAGCCATTTTTATTCCAAACTTGCATGCCTGAATACGGCATTTGACGTGCTAAATCATCCCACACATTAACCGTTTTCAGTAAATGAATGGTGGCTTGACTGAGTGCCAGTACCCGAGGATTCATCACCGCAAGTGTATTTTGTTGATCCAGTACAGGCGCAGCATCCAATACTGTTGCTTGCACGCCTCCTTGTGCCAATAGCAAGGCGGTTAAGCCACCGACCAAGCCACCTCCGACAATGACCACATCTAACATTTCACTCATGCTTTCAGCCCCATTGCATAATTGGCAACCAACGGCTTAATGCCCGGAATCACGTCAAAGGCAACCAATCCTGTATTACGTATTAATTTGAGGATTGGGTTTTGATTGCTAAAACCACGCACCACGGAATCACAGAACTTAATCACACGTTGCTGATCTTTTAAACGCGCTTGTTCATAAGCGAGTAAATTATCTGGCTGACCAATATCATCAGACTTCGCCAATTGTTCCATTAAGAAGCGAACCAAGACATCAGCATCACGCAAACACAGGTTAAAACCTTGTCCTGCGACGGGGTGAATGGTATGTGCTGCATTGCCCATCAACACCACTCGCCCCACTGCTTGTTTATGTGCTAAAACTTGTGACAATGGGTAGCAGAAACGTTTACCAGTTTTTTCAAACTTCCCAGCACGATCACCATAGGTTTGTTGCAAGGTATCAAGGAAATATTGATCATTTTCCTCACCTAAGAATGGCTGTTCTGTGCCTTTTTTTACAGGAAATACCACAGAACGGCGGTACTCACCCGGTAAAGGTAAGAGTGCCAACGGTCCTAACGCACTAAAACGTTCAAAACCGACTTGTTGATGTGGTTTAGAGGTTTGTACGGTGGTGACAATCGCAACTTGATCATAATCATGTTCATATACACCAATGCCTATTGCTTGACGACAGAATGAATCACGACCATCCGCAGCAATCACTAATTTTGATTTCAATGAATGGATATACTCGCCATTTCGCATGGCTTCAATGTGTACATGCTCTTCATCTTGAGCCAATGAAGTCACTTGGACACCATCAATCAATTCAATCAATGGGTGTTGACGAACTTGGGTCAACAATACCCGACCAAGCCAAGCGTTCTCAATCACTTGTCCAAAGCTTTCTACTTTTTCTTGTTCTGCAACTAAGCGCGCCTTACCAAAGCTGCCCTGTTCAGTGATATGGACTTGAAGAATTGGCGTTGCATGTTGTTGCAAGGCATCCCATAAACCTAGTTTTTGGTAAATCTGAACACTACGGCGTGACAATGCAGTATTTCTTGCATCAAAACTAGAATGATAAGGCGCAAGGTTTTCATCGTCATAATTTGGATATTTCACAGCTTCTAATAGCTTTACCTCGATATTAGATTTTGCCAACATTAAAGCAAGGCTGAGTCCAACCATACCCCCACCGACAATGATGACTTGTTGCTGCATAATATTATTCCTTATCAGTTTTTCATGACTTGACGTTTCGGGACTATCTTACTCTAACTCAACTCAGGAAGGGAATTTGTACTTTGTTTGGTCTGTGTTTTTAAAATATCGTCAAAAGTTATTTTGAGCATCAAACTAAATAATTTGAGTTCGACAATAATATGATACTCGGAAATGTCATCCGCAACTGTTTGAGACAGGACTCCATTAATAAGGTATTGTTTCTGCGACTCATTAAATTAGCTGACGGCAATCAACGAGTTTTGCGGTGAGCAGCGATGTAGCTGCGCAAGATGGTTGCCCTTGCGGAGCTTCGCTCCTCATGCCGAAACAAAAGTAGGTCCAGCTGAAGGCTTATCCTAAAATTGGATAATTTCTCAAGAAGATTCCACAAAGATATTTTTTTCAATAAGTTAGAAAAATTTTAAGTTAAACCCAGGGTAAATAAAAAGGCCTATCAATCGATAAGCCTTTTTCTCAACCTCTACTTAATGACTTGCCATCAAACTTTCAATTTCCTCAACGGTTTTCACTACGTTTTTAGTGAGAACGAGTGGACCATTTTCAGTCACGACAACATCATCTTCAATACGAATACCGATACCACGCCACTTGGCATCAACCGTTTCATCATCTGGTGCAACATATAAGCCCGGCTCAACTGTGACCACCATACCTGCTTCATAAGCACGCCAGTCTTCGCCAATTTTGTAGGCACCGACATCATGCACATCCATACCAAGCCAATGACCTGTCCCATGCATGAAGAATTGACGGAAAGCTTCACTTTCAACCAACTCATCTACATCACCATTGAGTAGACCAAGATCAACCAAACCTTGGGTTAATATCTTCACCGCCACTTCATGCGGATATTTATAATTATTGCCAATACGAGTGGCATCAATCGCAGCAAGCTGGGCATCCAAAACAATATTGTATAAAGCTTTTTGCTCAGGACTAAACTTGCCATTTACAGGGAAAGTACGGGTGATATCCGAGGCATAAAATTCATATTCACAAGCTGCATCAATCAAGACTAAATCACCATCTTTTAACGGCTTATTATTTTCAACATAATGCAAAATACAGGCATTTTCACCGCCACCCACAATGCTATTGTAGGCAGGTACACAACCATTTTTTCCAAAAATATAATTGAGCTCTGCTTCTAAGGCATACTCCATCATATTTGGCTTCACAGTTTGCATGGCACGAGTATGGGCTTCTGCGCTGATATTGGATGCGATCTGCATCAGCTCAATTTCCTGCGCTGATTTTTTCAAACGCATTTCATCGACAATACGATCAAGTTGAATCATTTCAGCAGGTGCAGTACCACCACGACGCTGTTGTGCGTCCACTTTCTGAATCCATTGGCTTACTTTCGCATCAAATTCAGCATTTTGCCCCATACGATAGTAAAGACGCTGTTTATTTAATAACTTCTCGATAATTTCTTCATCTAATAAATCAATTGCATAAGCTTCATCTGCATCATAGATTTCAACTGCACCGTCGACTCCAGCACGATAACCATTCCAGATTTCCATTTCACGGTTACGTTCACGACAGAACAGGCTATAGCTATATTCTTCACCTTCTTCAAAGGTTTCAATAATGGCAACTGCTTCTGGCTCTGCAAATCCAGTGAGATAATAAAAACTACTGTCTGCACGATATTTATAATCAGCATCACGATTACGATACATTTCTGCTCGGGTCGCAATCACGGCAATGCTATTACTGCCCATTTTCTCAGCGAGAAGATCGCGGCGTTGTTTAAAATCTGCTTGATTGAGTTTCATATCGCCCTACTGATGAAGATGAAGGATTGTAAGTATCTTTAATGATAAAGTTTCAAGGCAGCGCCCGAGTTAACTCGGACGATGTGGGGTAAACATTTCAACGACTGTTTGCGGATCAACTGCGGTATCTTGGTTTCTGCTTTTCGCATGAAAGTTTTGTAGCAAAGAACTTTCAGCTATAGGCATTTTTGTCCGACCTATTGATAAACTTACTGGTATAAGACGCACAAACTCATACAGTTCCAGATAACTTTCTTCACCTTCTTCATCATTATCTGAATCTTCAAACTCAACGGCTGCAACTTCTTGTAAATGTTCAATCAGTTCTTGTTCATCGCCACGAATACGACCGCAAGCTAAACCAAAACCCAAAACCACCCCTGCACACCAATCTGCCAATGCGCTTACACGTTCTTCAAGCGAATGACTATCATCTGGTAGCATTGGTAAATAGTCGAGTTCATCATCAGATAAAGCATGCGATACATCCTCTGCTTCAACCGTTAAACTTTCTAATGCTTCTGCTGTCAATGCAGGTACATTTAAGGTGTTTAAGATTTGTGACCATTCATCAGTTGTCGGCGCTTGTGTCACACAAACTATACCTGTTAGCAACCCATGTAACTCACTTGGGCTTGAAATTTCTTCAATTCCCTTAAAATGAGCATTCCATTCGTTCCAACCTGAAATATCGTCTTGCATTCGTTTATCCAATCTCTATACTGCTGTATATATTACCTTTGATTGCAACTCTGTGCGACCTTCGTTATGTTAGAACAATTACAGCGTCTACAAGCGCATATTGGCGTTTTAAAAACACGCCTACGCCATATAGAGCGAGAAAACACATCGCTTACTGAAGCTAAACAATTAGCTGCAACTGAACATCATGCACAAATTGTGCAGAAGAATAGCATCATCACGCAAAAACAGGATGAAGTTGATAACTTAACTGAACAACTGACTCAGTTACAAGATCAATTTAAACAACTGAATAATGATGCAACAACTTTGGCTGAACGCTATAGCCGTTTAGAGAAAAGTACCACTGATCTAAAAAATCGTTTCCAAGAAATCTTGGCTGAACGTAATGATTTGCGTGTAATGAAAGAAAAGTTACAAGCACAACAACGTAATAATCAGCAAGAAATCCAAGATCTACAACAAGATCGTGACCGCTTATTACAGAAAAATGAATTAGCGAAGGCTAAAGTTGAAGCGATTATTCAACGTCTCGCAATCTTAGGTACAGCACAAGATCAACATGCACAAGAAATTCAGCAGCTTGCCCACCCGATTGCTGAAACTCACGAGGAATCTTAATCATGAGTGAACCTATCGTTGTCGAATTGCGCTTAATTGAACAAACTTTCCGGCTGAACACCACAGAAGATAAGCGCGAAGAGTTAGAACGCGCTGCTGAATTGCTCAATCAAAAATTCCATGACATGCGTCGTAGTGCACCTAGAGTGGAACACAACAAGTTGGTCATCATGGTTGCACTACAAATGGCACAGGAAGTATTTGCTTTAAATAAATCTTTACAGCAATACGCACACTGCGAACACCTACTCCAAACGATTTTGGAAGATGTAGAGCAAACTGTTCAATAAACATGGTGATTGCACAAAGCCTCATCAATTAGTAAGTATCTTTACATGCAAACATTGTCATCAGGTCAAGATCAGTTATACTAAGTCTATCTCTAGGATGTTCGCCAGCGGGTCCGATTCCCCTGAGCCGATATCATCACTTTAGGATGGTGTTCTGTATATTTAGAGTGTATGTCTGCCCCGTGCAGAAAACCCAGCAAGTATGCGGCGCCCTCCACCTTGAACTTTAGGGTTCAAGGGTAACGACATGCAGCGGCATCTCTGGAGTGTTTTTTATTTTTCTAAATCTTCCTCGCACCACATATTCAAAAGCCAAAACCTCTTGCCATGTTGCAGGCCGATTCAAGCCTATCTTCTGTTTTTGTAGTTTATTTTTGAGTTCAAGAATGATACTCATGATTTACCTTATAAAAGAATATCTCTCATAAGATAAATCATTTCTGTAATTTTAATGATCAATTCTTTAGATATTAGACTTATGATTAAACTAGCATCTGTTGATATTTCATCAATGCTTGCTGCGGCTGCATAATTTAGATTATTTTGTCCGCGTATCCAGATATTCAATATAACCAGTACCTTCTATTGTTTGACCTCGAAACGTACCTTTATATTGATAACTTCCTGCGTAACCACCTGCCATACCATACTGAAAATCGCCATTTGCTAGGCCATCAATACATATTAAAGGCTTACCTTTTTCATCATTCACACTCCATGAAAAAGTTCGAGGTAAACGCATAGATAAACCATTAGGCGTTATAGAGCGTTGTGATTCAAACTCATGAACTTCCAATTTAAAGTCTTCAGAATGAATACTTCCATGATCATCAATCGCACGAATATACACACGGCGTTGTAAGACAAGATTCAATGGACCAAGTACCTCAACTAAAAGAACCTGAGTTTTCTCATCGATATTTAAAATATGATATGTAAAATAGTTCATATGCAAATTGAAATCTATTGCACGTGCATATTCATAGGTACACAAACCCTCGACGTGGGTTTTCTTGCCTTGATATTCGAGATAACCTTCGTATTGGCAGAGTAAAGCCCAATGATTATATAAACCGAAAGTTAACTCAGCAAAGTTTGCAACTTTATCAGTTGCAGTGATTTTCAAATCAAAATTAAATTCATGCCCTTCACGATAAGCATGAAAATTAGGATAAGTCCCTTCTAACAATAAATCTCGACCAAAACATAAAGATGAACCATTACTTACTAAAGCACAGTCATTTTTGACGCTATAACCATTAAAATAGTCTTTTGTTCCTATAGCTGTACCAATTAATACATTTGCTGTATCAATACTTGAAGTTTTAATTAAATGTTCGTTACGAAAAATTTTAACTCGAGGTTGTCCAACCACGGTTAAAAGGTTCAAAAAATTAAAGGGTGCAGGGAGATTAGGAATCATCACACCATAGTGAACACAAGTATATTTTCCTTGAGGTGTATGCGTTTCCGTTTCGACATCAAAAGGTCGACCATTTCTTTTTCCTGAATAGTCAATCATCTCATGCAATGGTTTTGGAGCAACAATTTGTTTTGGGAATAATCGTGACATTTCAGAACCTCTATTAAACTTTACTCAATATTTCAGCTATCCCCCCTCTCATATATCTTTATGTCTAACATGCTTTGTAGTACAAATTTGACCAAAAATAAAACGAATTAAAGGGTTAACATCATCTTGAATTTATCAAGACATTTTAAGTATGAGAGAAAGAGCTATAAAAAAATTGACCGAAGAGGAAGACAAATTGATGTCAAAAATGTCAAATTAATAAATTGGCTAATATCTTATTTTACTTGAATTTATCATAGCGAGCGACGAATATGGTTTGAGCAATGGATTGCTTAGTCTTGCTATAATTTCATGCTTTAAAGGAGTGGCAACAATCTCTAGACCACTTAAATAAAATGCCATAAAACTCTCATCAGAAAGCTTTATGGCATATCCCAACATTTACATTACTACTGATCGTATGAGCTAACAGCTCGCTAATAAAATTTTATATCTAAATAACCTCTACTCTTTCCGTAGAATTCTAGACATTGGTCTGACTATAAAAATCACTCATCATTCAATGCACATTCATAATGCGTCGGCTGCTGCGAACAACGGACTTGTTTCAGCAACTTCATCATGTCTTTATCGTAGTAACCTTCTTTGGTCATTTGAATACGTGCTTCTCGCATCAGTCGCATATAACCAGGTTTTTCACTCTCATAAATATCCATCCAGTATTTTTCAGGAATATCTTTTTCAATTTTATCTACAAAATCAAAGGCAGGCTGCAATTGTTTAGAGATGATTTCTCGTGCAATCGGTCCCATTCCCGCTGGGAATTTATTGCGATGCATGATCAAAGTACCTGTAACCTGTACAACAGGAAAACGAATAATCCCACCTGCAATTTTTCCTGATTTATCCGTCATGCCTTTATGTAATTCCAGTGGATCAAACAAAATCGCTGGACCAGCCATGATTTCGACTTCTCTATTGTTGAATTTGGGTCCTACAGTTGCTAAATCCACTGAAATCGCTTGTGCACCGACATTTTGAGCTAACTTCTTTTGTGTTGGATCAAATGAAAATACTGCGATTTTTCGTCCAGCGGCTTTTGCGAGTGTATTAATATTTCGATCACTCACCATAATATAAGCAGCACCAAGCGGCACAACCCCCACGACCTCATAATCATGATTGATCATTTTGTCGTCGAATTTAGGATGAGCTAATAATTGAATCACTGAGGTAAGTTGCTTGTAGTTCTGTAATGCACCAATCGCATCAATACTTCCTACAAATGGATTAAACTGTCTTGCTCTTAAATTACTAATCCCCGCACCATCACAGCGTTTGCTGCGAAAGTCTTCCGTTAATACCCCCTCATTGGTATAGACTTTGAGTGTCACCATAGTCGACGCATTTTGTTTTAATTTTGGATAGTCCAGATCAATCTTGAGCTGTAAATTGGAAGGTCGAGTAATATTCATATTGACCCCATATTGTTTAGCAATACGTACAATACGGGGTAATTCACTGATATAACTGGTGGCTTGTTGAAATGCCTCACCATGTTCCCCATTCGGTGAATACACACATAAAGTCACTTGTTTGGGAATCTGTTTCCAAATCTTTGGATCATTGAGCAAAGTTTTGATTTTATTCTGCGAATGCTGAGATAAAGTGAGATCAAGCTTCTCGGCTGGTGGCGCAGCGTGTAAAGTAGATGAGATCAGTAATGAAGCTGCCAATGTAGATGCAAGCGAGAATGATCGGATCAAAGTGTTGTATTGCCATTTTTGTTGTTGTCGCACAAACATTTTTTCACTCCTGTGAATTATCATTTGACACTAAGCAAATCACACGCAAATAAAATTGACCCAATGACTTTAGCTTTGGGCAGAATAGTCATATTAGCCCATAAAAAAGCTGTCTAGCTATAAAACCAGACAGCGAACTTACAACAGTGAAAAGAGAAAGCTTAAGAGCGGTTTAGGCGCAAGGCATTCACTACAACAGACAATGAACTCAGCGACATCGCCACTGCTGCAAACATTGGTGTAAGTAATAACCCAGTCAATGGAAAGAATATTCCTGCTGCTACAGGCACCCCCAATCCATTATAAACAAAGGAAAATGCAAGATTCTGTTTCATATTTCTTACACCAAGTTTCGCCATATGCAACGCTTGACCAATCCCTTGCATATCGCCTTTGACTAAGGTGACTTGTGCCGTTTGTTTAGCGATATCAGTGCCTGTACCCATCGCAATCCCAACATTGGCCTGTGCAAGTGCGGGTGCATCATTAATTCCATCCCCTGCCATTGCGACGATCTTGCCTTGCGCTTGCGCCAGTTTGACGATCTCAAGTTTTTGCTTCGGATCAAGATTGCCATGAACCTGTTTGATTCCTAAAACATTAGCGACCATCTGTGCATTTTTCGCATGATCACCTGTCGCCATAATCACTTCTATGCCATCAGCATGGAGTTGGTCGATCACCGCTTTGGCATTTTGTTTAATCGCATCATGAATCGAAACGTAAGCAATCAACTCCTGTTCTGACATCAAGAAACTAATCACATCGCCTTGCGAACGTTTTTGGTCTAGCATTTTGCTTAAGTCATCACTGAGTGTTAAATCAAGCTGCTCAACCAATTTCTGACTGCCAATATATAGCGTTTTGCCATTAATATTGCCCTTTACACCAAAACCAGTCACATCTTCAAAGTCAGCCACATTAAGCAATTGATTTGCATCCACCAATTTAGTCAAAGTCTGAGCAATCGGATGGCTTGAATATTGTTCAATCGAAGCAATCCACAGTTCAATTTGGGCTTGAGTATAGGTTTTTGATAAAGGCTGAATTTCTTTTAAGCTTGGTTTACCTTCAGTCAATGTGCCTGTTTTATCAATAATCAGGGTGTTTACTTTGCTTAATGCTTCAATCGCTTCAGCATCTTTGAATAGCACCCCTTTTTGCGCTGCGCGACCTGTGGTTGCCATCACTGACATTGGTGTTGCTAAGCCTAAAGCACATGGACAGGCAATAATTAAAACGGCTACCGCACACATCAAAGCCAAATCAAACTGTGCTTGACCAAAAACCATCCATGCAATGAACGTCAACACGCTGATCGTGAGCACCGCAATCACAAAATATTTCGCCACAACATCCGCGATACGTTGCAATGGTGCTTTGGAACGCTGTGCATCCGCTACAGTCTGAATCATTTTGGCTAAAGTGGTATTGTTCCCGACAGCAGTCGTTTGAATACGAATAGAACCTTGTTGATTGATTGTTCCACCAATCACTTGATCATCTTTTTGCTTTTTCACAGGCACAGGTTCACCTGTCATCATCGACTCATCGACATAGGTTTTTCCATCAACCACAACACCATCTAAAGGGATTTGCTCACCCGATGCGATTTGTAAAATATCACTTTGTTTGACCATAGCAATATCAACATCCACAACTTGGTCGTGCTGCACCAATTTGGCTTTGGCAGGTTGTAAACGTAGCAGTGCTTTCAATGAGTTTGCCGTTTGGGAACGTGCTTTAAGCTCAAGAACCTGTCCGAGTAAACTTAAGGAAACAATCATACAGGCCGCTTCAAAATACACAGCGACCCCATGTCCTGTCTTGGCTTCAACAGGAATCACAGATGGAAAGACCGTTGCAACCACGCTATAAATAAATGCAGCGAGTACACCCACACCGATCAGACTCCACATATTGAGATGCCCTGTTTTATAAGACACCCAACACCGTTGTAGAATCGGATAACCCGCCCATAACACCACAGGTAAACTGAGAACTAACTCAATCCACGGTTGAATATGCGGTGAGATAAAAGCGTGAATATGTGAGCCCATCGCTAAGATCATCACCAATAAACTTAAAGGTAAGGTTGTCCAAAAACGCCGACTGAAATCAACCAGTTCTGGATTTGGACCTTCATCTAAAGTCGGTTGCATGGGTTCAAGTGCCATACCGCAAATCGGACAAGTACCCGGCCCTTTTTGCACAATCTCTGGGTCCATTGGACAGGTATAATCCATATCCATTGCCCCTTCGGGTACTGGGCGCTGATCCACAGGAATTAAATAAAACGCTGGATCATGTTTAAATTTCTCTAAGCAGGAAGGGTTACAGAAATAATAAGTTTTTGCTTGGTAGTCAGTTTTTAAATCAGTCGTGGTCTTGACTGACATGCCACAGACTGGATCGATCTCGGTTTGGCCATCGGCGGCGACATGGTGTTGATGGCTTTGTCCTCCACCGCAACAGGATGATTTTTTTTCTTGTTCTTTAATGGGTTGCGATTCTGCTTTAGAGCCACAGCATGAACTTTTCTTTGGTTCAATGGGTTTTGGCCCACAACAAGATGTAGCATTGACGGATTCATTTACTTGCGCTGTTTTAGCATCGTCACTGGCATTTTTTTTAACTTGCTTGTCTTTTGAACAGCATGATGAAGTCTCATGTTGAGTCATGGTTCGACCTATCTTTTATTACGCGATAGGCTTAGGATAAAGTCTGTACCTAGGTACAGAGTCAAGCACTTTTGAGAATGATTTTTAAATGCATGATTTTAGGAGCATAGCGTGGAACTTACCATCGGTAAATTAGCAAAGGCATGTGATATCAATGTCGAAACGATTCGTTATTATCAACGGATTGGTTTAATGCGCGTGCCCGAAACCAAGCAAAGCTATCGTTATTATCATCAACAAGATTTGGAGACATTGAGTTTCATCCAAAAAGCCAAAGATGCAGGCTTACAACTCAATGAAATTAAAGAATTATTGACCTTAAATTTAGACGATCGTATCCAAGTCCGTCAGGTCATCGAGCAACGTTTAAGCAAGATTGATGAGAGAATTCAGGAGTTACAAGGACTCAAACAACGCCTTTCAACTTGGCTCGATGACTGTAAAAGCACAGAAAATGATTGCTGTCCGATATTGGTAGAACTTAAGAAATCAAATTAAATATTTAATAGGATAAATATCTAGATACAAACATAAGATACATATTATTGATCCATTAGAAAAAAGACCAAACAACATTTTCATCTTGTTGTTTTAATACGAAACTGGTCTGATGATCATCTTCTACGACAATATGCTGATTTGAAATCATTTTTACTTTAAGCAACGTATCATTTTCATACACTAAATCATGTTTGCCCTCTTTGGTTAAGACAAGAGTTTGATCTAGGACGATTAGATTTCTCGATTCCAACATAGCTTTCCCCTTCGAAACTGCTCTACAAATCTTGCGTATTACGATCAAGCCAACAGCCATTTATATTGCAAAAGTTTTTTAAATAATTTGCAATAAACAACAGAGTGCCATTCATTTAAGTGACATCTTGACCTGTTCGTTCTTGCTGTGCATTTTAGATCATTTCTCAACCAATTGCATATATATTGTCTAACAGTTCACATAAATCTATATTTATGCAAAATTATACATAACCATAAATTGCAAAAGCTAAATCATCCTGTTTTTAACTGTATGGGAAGATTAATTTGCATCTTTAGTGTTAAATCACAGATATAAACTAGCCGTAAAATTAAATCTGTATTCAATCGTGTGGTAGCGAGAATTAAGTCGATTTGTTTAGTTAATAAACTCAACCCTGCGTCCTGAGCCAGTTGGCTCTGTCGCTGTAGCGTTTCAATCTGCGAAGTACTCAATTGCAAACGCCCTGAACAAACAAGACTGAGTAATACTTCTAAAATCGGTTCACACACCTTTTGGCTCAAACTGATTTGGGTAGAAGCAAATTTTGCTTGCTGTTTTTTCTTTGCCATTAATTGTTCAATACGTCCAATCAGACTTTCTTTTAAGGTCTTTTTTGGTTCAGCCAATTGATCAAAATCGAGATGAAACAGTCGAGTTTTATCATTTTGAGTGATCAGTAAACTGATTGGTGATAAAACCAGTTGATGTCCCTGTATTCGAGCATGAGCAAAGATCGATGAAACTTGAATCATTTGGCCACAAACACGTTCAAGCTGACGAATTTTATCCAACTCCTGCATTTTCCAGTCCAGACGTAAATGAATCACAGAACCTTGCTGATCATAGACATTCCACCATAGACATTGTTCGATTTCATCCACTTGCGGTGCATCATAACGGGAAATATTCAATAAAATTGTATGATCAATCCCCTCTACAGTTTGCATTTGTTGTTGCCAGTGCTGTTGTACGGTCTGCCAATGATTAAAACCCATCTGTTGATATAGGCCAAAATCTTCAATCTTGCTTAGGCTATTTAATGGTAATGCACGACTTTGTCCCGATGCCGATAACCGTCCATCTTCACCAAAACGTGGTTGTTGCAAACGTACAGTTTTCTGCATCAGTTGTTGAGCAGTCAGCATCCAGATACTGTGCTGTGACCACGCATTATAACGATTAAAATTCGGATCATTATTCTCTGCCCGCGCCACCGTGACTTCAAAAGTCTTAGCGTTTTCTAATTCAGAGAAATACAGCGTCAGTCCTCTCGCACCACCTTGGGTACGCCACCAACGTGCACCTAGAGGAAGTAATTCCAAATCAGGCTGTTGTTCATCGACTTGATATTGCTGTCGGATTTTTCCTCTTAGGGAAAGTAATTGTTCGCCCTGTGCCTGTTGTAGTTGATAAAGATAAGCACGCATTTGCGCTAGATACAGTAAAGTGTCTTGCTCAGAACTATGCTCATCTCGTTGCAATAAACGGCTGACTTGACCGCTGAGTTGTCTCAACATGGCAGCTAATCGTGGTAAGGCTTCGCTACGTGCTGACATATTGAGTAAGTGCAATTGTCGAGCTGTGCTGTCATTGACATGCGACAAACCAAATTCTAATAATTGATTTAAATCATCTTGTAATTCAACAACAAACTGGCGTTCACTTTCACTTAAAATTGCTGGGTTTTCCGCTTCACTGAGTTGCAATGCTGCCCATGATTTACCTTGTAATCTTTGAACTTCACTCAGCGCAGCTAAATGGTAAGCAGGTTGATCTTTTTCCAGATTGGATAACATGCCTGCAAAACCTGTACCTGCTATATAGCTGATGTCTTCATTAATACTGGCAATGTGAATCTTTAAACGATAGTCATCTTCAAACAATTCAGTTTGCTGTTCTTGCTGCCAAAGTCGGGCATATTTAATGGCTTTTTGGGCCTGTACCCTGCCTATTTTTTTAGCGATGTGGTCAAGGTCTAATGCCAAAATTTCATCTAGTGGATTGATTTTTATCTGTTCAGTTACATTATTTTTGGGTTGATCTTTAGGAGTAGAAATTTGATTTTCTTGAGCCTGATCATTGGATTCATCTTTCGACTGACAATGTATTTGAAACCATAATACGGCTGCCACAATATGTTTACACGCACCTGTGGCAGGACAAGAACACACCGCATTGACCAGACCTGTGGCAGATAAATAAACCTGTTGCCCATCACTTTCAATGCTGACTTGATCAGCTTGCTCAGTACGTAACACCACCTTTTCTGCTTCAATATCTTTTAATGCACGACGCACTAATCCTGCATTGGCATAAGTCGCGAGACTGTCTTGATCATAGGCTAAATATTGTTGTTGCCAACTCATTGCATCACCTCTGCCATCCATTCAGCAAAATGTTCAGGCGTTAAAGCTGCCACTGACATGCCTCGCTCATTGAGTTTTTGTGCCATTTGAATATCGTAGACAGGGTTTGCCTGTTCATCTAACGCTGCCAAACCTAGCAATTTCACTTGTTGGCTATGCAATCGACTCACTGCATTGAGTAAATGTGCCACCGACCCACCTTCCTCAAAATCACTGATCAAGGTAAAAATGGTGCGATGTGGTTGGATAATTAAACGTTCACAATAATTGACTGCTTTAGCAATATCAGTGCCGCCACCCAACTGTACCGTCAGCAACACTTCAACAGGGTCGGATGCCATGTGGGATAAATCGACAATATTGGTATCGAACAGCACCAAATGCACTTTGACCGCAGGCAAACTGGCTAGGATACTGGCACAAATGGCACTGTACATGACGGAGTTCATCATCGAGCCACTTTGGTCGACACAGAGCACCACTGTCCACGGTAAATGGCGTTGCACGCGTGCATTAAAAAAAGGCTGCTGAATAATCAGCTTATTCATATCCTGATTATAATGTTTTAGATTTTCCCGAATGGTTCTGCGCCAATCAAAATTTTGGCTATTGGCTATCAGAGAACGACGAAAACGGTTCCGGCGACCATGAATGGCATTGATAAAATTCGGTTTTAATCGAGCCACTATCTGCTCAACCACAGTTTTTATAATGTCACGCACTGCATCTCGTGTTTGTACATTCATACGACCACGCATGGTCAGTAAGGCTTTTGCCAATTGTGGTGTCGGTTCTAAACTGCGTAAACTTTGTGGATCTTTGAGCAAAGCATCCAGTTGATAGCGTTCAACCGCTTGAGTTTGCACACGTTCAAAAGTACTCTGCGGAAAGAGCTTGCGAGCATTATTCAACCAGTTAATTGCGGTCAGTTGCGAATCATCCAGTGAACCATGACGAGACTCTCCTGCAACCTGCCCGCGTCTTTCATATTCACGGTTATATAAATAGTCTAATGTTCGCTCCAAGCGTAATTGATCCGCGTCAAGTTGAACCTGATTCAGCGCACGATCACTATAACGTCCTAAAATTAAACGCCAACGTGCAGAAAGATCTTGCGAATTTGAATCATTCATTATGCAAACCAACCTTGTAAATTCTGTTCAACCAGAAACTGCTGTAGCTGCTGATTTAACTGCACCCCTTGCAACATTTCAGCTTGAGAAACCTCACTGCTATATTGGGAAATATCCAAACTCGAAACCCCATTCAATTGCGCCACCTGTTCTGCAAAATTCGCTGTCTCTTTCGGTTTAAAATGCGTAAAAGCTTGGCGTAAATCAGGCAAGATCGCGACAAAGGCTGCATCATCCCATTGATCTAACAATTGATTGAGTAACTGCGACATCACGGGATAACGCAATAATAATTCTGGTGCGCTTTGCATCATGCCTGCCAGATAAGCCACCGCATGTTCAGGACTTGCGCCGATACCGAAATGTTGCTGAACCGATTGCTGTAATTCATGTTCAGATAAATTTCCATCAATAAACCGCAACGCATCTACCGCACCTGCCAACAGATCGAGCTGCTGCCAGTCGGCATGTAAACGCTGTAAAGTTTGATAAAATTGGGCTAATAAATCTGTTTCTGCACCACTGCTTTTCACACCAATAATCCGTTGAATCTGCTTCACCAAACTCCGCAATTGCAACAGTTGATTTAAAATCTGTTGCTGCTGATCTTCAGGTGGTGTTGCCAATTGGGAAAGTAAAAACAAGGCTGTTGGAATAACGTTTTTCAATAAAGCCTTGAGTTCAGGTTGTTGCTGAAAAGCCAGAAAATCTTTACCTGTCCATAAATTCAGCAATTTTTGCCCACATTGAATCACTGAATCTAAATCGGGGTCGTTGGGTAAATATTGTTCAACTTCGGCAAATAAAATGGGGATTTGTTTTTGTAATCCCATCAATGCTGCACGAATTAAAAGCTGTACGGCAAGATGTGAAGATCGTCCTTGCCCTGACTGAGAGAAAGACGCTTTCAATTGCAATAATCTCTGTATTGCAATGCGATGCAAATCATTGCCTAATTCTGATAATTCAATCAGTTGTGCTTCAACATGCGGTGTCCAAGCATAATCCCATTCTTCAAATAACAAATGTAAACGTCCACCGCCTAAAAAATCAGGTCCACTGACAGGCTTGGCAAAACCGACTTGTAAAAAATCGAGTAAATGTAAAAAACGGCTACGCAAACGGTGTTTAGCATTCCGAAACACATCTAGTTTTGCTCGTTTGGTGGTGGTTTCATCCAGTTTAAAACGATGAACTTTTGCCAATTCATAGACCTGCGCCAGCAAAGGCGGTGTCTGTGTCGATTGCACCACTTGTCCTAGACTTGCCCCACTCAGAATCTGCCGAAGCAATTGCTGAAATGCCTGTTGCCCATCATCCAGACTGCCTTTGACAAAGCTGCTTTGACAGGCATCGATCAAATCAAAACGACCAATCAGGTGATGCCCCCTTAAAGCCGCCAGACCAATTGCCTGTTCAGTGGCATTCTTCACCGTAATAAAACTACTGTCTAAAATCTGCTGTTCTCGAAGTTGCTTGGAAAAATCAGATAATAATTCAACGGTTAAGGCTTGCCTTTGTTCAATTTCATTTTTCGAATCATCAACAAGCTGTTGCCAACAACGTTGGTAAAATGCAGGTGATGGCATTCCCGATGCATAACCATTTAAAGCATCGAGACGATCAAAACTATATCGAATCAACCAAGATTGATCATCTGTATCTGTGGATTTTAGTTTTTTTATTTTCTTGGGTTTTTCATTGGCTGTTGATTTTTCTGTCAATAACTGTGCTGCTAATTCTTCAATCAATGCCAAGGTATGAAAACCACCCGTAACCACACAAATCTTGCCTTTTTTTTGTGCCTCGCACTCTAAAATGCTTTGCAACATACATTGTTCACGAATCAAGGAGGCATCAGCCTCTAACACACTGTCTTCATAATCCAGTCGTGACATGGCACACCAGACCAACACCTCATGAAAAAAAGCTTGCCAGTCCTGCATCTGCTGTTTGGGTTTTAACTCGAATAAATGATCCCAGAGTTCATCATGATTACGACAATGCAGCTTTTGCGCCAATGCCTGTAAATATTGGCTATGCGCTAAATAACGTTCTTGTTGCAAACTCCGTGTTTGCCATGTTTGTTCTGCAACATTTTGCTGTTCATGCGCCACCTGACTCGTCCAAGCCAAATCAATAAACTCGACATTGGCAGCAATTTTTGGCGCATAACGTAACGCTACCCATTCAGGCGAATAATCACAGAATGGAAAATAGGCAGTGCGAGTTTGTTTTTGTTCGCCTATATCCTCTTTTTTAGCATCAGCTTTTTGTTCAATAATTTCTGTTTGACACAATACAGCTAAAGGCGGCCGACTATCGGTATGCTGCAAATCGGCAATCAAACGATTAAATGAGCGTGGTGCTTCAATCAAAATATGCTGAGGCTGTAATTGTTGCAATGCCTGTAAGGTGGCATAGGCACAGGCAGGGCTATGATGGCGAATGGGTAAAAAATAAATCCCCTTTTCTGCCAAAGCTGCTTGCTGTTGTAAGGCGTTTTGTAACCGTATTGGAATCGTCATATTGATTACTGCCAAAAAGCCTTCCCAGCATCAAAAAAAGCCTTCCATGTTGCATCCTGTTTGGCACGTTCACGCGCCACATTATCCATATAGAAACGCATCCGCTTAGCATCATCAGTATTATCTTTTAGCACCACACCAATCAACTGACGAGCAATCGCTGCCCCATTCAACGATTTATCACCGAGATAATAGCCCTCCAAAGCAGCTGCATAAGCAATATTCACTGCTTCCGCTGTAGACATAACGGCATCTGGGATTTTAATTGAAGTACCGTCTTTAGTTGTGCCTTGACGTAATTCCTGAAAAACCGTGACTAATAAATCAATCACCGAATCAGACATCTGAATCTGATCAGATAAATCGCCTAGCTCTTGTTTCAACTGAGTCAGTACAAGCTCACGTTCAAAAACAGGATCAGCAATCGGTCGCACTGTTTCAAAATTAAAACGACGTTTCAATGCTGATGACATCTCATGCACGCCACGATCACGCAAGTTTGCTGTAGCAATAATATTAAAGCCTGCTTTGGCATATACTCGCCCCTGCTGACCCAGTTCTGGAATCATCATGGTCTTTTCAGACATCAACGAAACCAGTACGTCCTGAATTTCAGGTGGACAACGGGTGATTTCTTCAAAACGGATGATCTTGCCTTGTTGCATTGCTTGGTAAATAGGTGATGCAACCAAAGACTTTTCATTTGGACCTTCCGCGAGTAGCAAGGCATAATTCCACGAATATTTTAAATGGTCTTCGGTCGTCCCCGCTGTACCTTGTATGGTTAAACCTGAATCATCACTAATCGCAGCCGCCAATAATTCAGACAGCATGGATTTTGCTGTACCCGGTTCACCGACTAACATTAAGCCTTGCTTACCCAATAAAGTCACAATGGCACGATCAACTAATGCATCATCACCATAGAATTTACGGCTAATTCCAAGTTTGTCATCACCTAAAATAAATTGGCGCACCGCTTTGGGTGAACGCAACCAGCCTTGTGGTTTTGGGGCATTGTCCTGCTCAGTTAAAATTGCCAATTCCTCGGCAAAACGTTGTTCAGCACTTTGTTTAATGATGTTTTGTTGGGTCATATATTTACCATTTCTTCTTAAAATCTTGATCAGATTGATCTAAATCTATTATAAAAATCTTTAATTCCCATATCAGCTATGGTGGAAGCGGCATGGATGCCGCCTCTACATTGCAAATCCTGATTACGAATTTAAAATAAGATCAATCATATTTTACCAAGGTGTTTTCTTCTGCCATTCAGGATCAAACCCAGAACAAGCATCTGCCACTTTTAAATAATCCGCATAGGTTTCAGCCAATAATACAGGCGAAACATCTGCCAAGCTCATACTACTCTCACGCCATGACCGCACATTCTTTTTCTCAAAACTCAAGTCATATAACACTGCTGCAAGATTTTCCTCTGGCACATAACTACCACTAAAACGAATCACCGCAGACAAACCAATTTGGCTAAATGATTTAAAGTAGCTATCAAATGAACCGCCATCTTCAATCGACGCACGTTGATAGCCCAATTTAGTAATAACACCGCGCAAAGTAAAAGTATCGGTCAACCAACCTTTTCGATCCTCAATGATTTCAGCATGAACATCAAATGTCGGTAGTTGACGCGTCATTTGTTCAAATAAAAACTTCACTTTATAGTCTTTAAAATGCGCTTGCCACGCCTCTGCTTCATCGGTATTGATCAAGACCACATGTGCAATTTTTATTTGACTATCAGCTTGTAATTCAACTTCATCATCATCCAGATTGAGTAAACAGCCATCATCACTAGGACGGAAACTTTGTAAAATTTCACCTTCTGCTGATATTTCCAACCACACTAAACGCTGAATCAAACGCTTCATAATTGGATGAGCAAATAAGTATTCCTGCCAATCTGCACTGCTCCAAGTCCGTTCGCTACACATCGCTTCATACAAACGTTGTGTTTGTAAATCAATCACCTGCTTAAATTCTTTTTTGCTACTGCTAAATAATGATTTTGCTTCTTTAATTAGCGCTTCGTCATCGCCTTGTCGTGCAGTTGGTAAACTTTTGATAATCTTACTATCTTCATTTTTCAGTACAAATTTATCCTTATCATCGACATAAGCCGTCAAAACGCGTGAACCATATTCAAGAGTTAAAATGCCTGAATCATCCAGTCCCGCTGTTGGAATGGTACGATCCGCAAGTTCATCACTACTCCATTGATTACGTTCTGCAATTTGCTCAACCAATTGTTTTGCAAGATTTTGAACCGATGCAGTACGATAACGACGTGAAAGACTCAGTAATAATTGAATGATCAGCGGATCATCGCTGACCGAAAAACTACTCAACATCGCTTCGATTTGTGCACGACGTTGATAATGTTGCTTCATATAATCTTGCAGCAATTTCACTGCAACACTACCTTGCGTTTTAAAGGTCAACGCCAACATACCTTTGCTTTTTATCGCAGAGCCTAGATAAATCGCCAAACGTTCGCGTTTAATTTCTTCAACCACTTCTTCCAGTGTGATGTGCTCATAGCGCCCGTAATATTCTGGGTACTTCTGCCCCCATCGTTGAAATGAATCCTGATAAGAGGCCAAACGGCTCGGTGCTTCCTTATTGGCAATATCCATCGCCTCTTCCAAACTTGGGTTACGAGTATCTTGATGAATAAAGCTTTGTAATAAATATAATGCCAATGTCTGTTGACTCTTTTCATTCAACAAACCAACATAACGTTGCAGCAAGGCATTCGGAATCGGATCTTTGAGTTTATCGGCTAAAATCACCCACCATTGAATAATTTTAGTATCGACTGCTGTGCCATCCTGCCATTGCACTTGTGGTAAATGACTCAAATCAAACCATGCAAAGCTACTGACGATTTTGCCTTTTAAACCTTTCTCAGCATCTTTGAGTAAAGCTTCAGCTGAAAGATAGACACTAATGTCCTCACCTAACTGCTCCAATGCTGTCAAAATCGCAGCAATAACAACTTCTTTTTTCTCTTTTTTCAATAAATCATAAAGCGCTGACACCGCAGTTGGATGTTGTAATCGAGCTAGCCATTCAATCGCAGTAATCCGAATTTCTTGCTTACCATTTCCTAAAGCTTCAATTGCTCTTAAGTGAATATCAGGTAATTTTCTCAACACTTCCTGAGCATCAAAACGTAAACGTTTGCTATCACCTAATGCAAATTCGAGTAATCGAGGAATAAACTGTTTTGGAACTTGTGGGAAGCGTTGTAATAAAGCCAATGCCTTGATCGGATCATAATAACGCCATGAATTTTTATTTTTACTTGGCAGCAATCCTAAAGCTTCAGCAATTAAATCAATATTCTCCACAAAAAAAGGAATTACTTTTTCATCATCAGCGATTCGTGTATTCAGTTCAGTACCGCTGTAATTTTCTAGGTATTCATTTGCAATACAACGTTTACTACTCTCTTCTGAAATCCCGACTTGTTGCAAAACTTGGCCTAACTGACGCAATTCAATTGTTTCCCAGTTCTTGGCATCTAAAAACTGGAAAAACTGATACCAATTGATCCAATCATTGTTTCGATGCCCAAGCACCAAACGAGCTGCATGAATCAAACTAAACTCAGGCAACTGCTGTAATTTTTTTTGATAATTGGCAATTTCTTCAATATACGAACGATAGTTATTTTGACCATTTAAATGACCAAGAATTAATTTTCCAACATCTTCAACTTTGTCATAAGATTTGCAGAAGTCTCGATAGTTATTTTGTCTCCAATGGCTTTTGTATCCACCTTTTTCAACAGATTTATTATCTTCAATTTCCTGTTCTGCGGCTTGACGATATTTTTCTCTTACAACCAAGTAATTATCTTGTAGAACCTGAGCAAAAATTTCAGGAATATCTTTAGCCTCAATCACCTCGATTTCAGGTAACGTATATTCAACCTCGACCATTTTCTCCAAGGATTCGAGTCGTTGTAAAGCAGAAAGGATATTCGCCTGTACCGATTTTAATTTTTCGTTTTCTGCTGCTTGTTGCAAGATTTGTCGATTTTTCTCACCCAAACGTGCTAACAAATCCGCTGCAAAACTACGCTGTTTACTCTCGCCATTAACGAGGAAATACTGTAAATGTTGCTGGCTTTCAGCCTCATCGAGATGGGAAAGTAACACAGTGGCTTGTTCACGAACGTTCTTACTCGAACTTAATGCAAGAATAATAATCAGCTCGGTTTGTAGTTGCAGTAACTCCTGATGTTGAGCAATAAATTCGAGGAAAATCCCCTGAGCCGTGGCAGATAATTTTGGCAGAACTGCTCTAATCAGTTGTAGATGCTCTGTGAAAAAAACAACGCTATCTGAAAAGTTAAAAAGTACGTTGAGTTGATCATGGTGATAACTATTTACATCACCACGTTCAAATAAAGTCGCGATAAAATCCTCAGTATTATTTTCAGATTCAGACAAATAGAGTTGTTTTAATTCAGCAATTGTCCAAGTCTGACGGTGTGATTTTTTCTGTCGATCATCAAAATGTTGATGGTTGAAACTCGTTACCAGTCCATCTACCAAAATATAGCTAAACCATACAGGTGTATTCTTTGAAAGCTGTGGATAATTTCGTTGCTGAGTAGCTGCTTCTAAAAATTTACCATACCGAACCGTTTGTTCACGACTGAACTTTGAAAAAATATTGATATATAGCTTATAGCGTGCATTCTGCGATGCTTTGCATAATTTTTCTTGGGCTTTGGTCAATTCAGATGACGGCCAAAACCATCCATAAGTTCCCGGACTACCCAGTAAAGCACACACCTTATCCGTCGCTTGCTGTTGTAAGGTCAGTAACGCCTCAGGATTTTGCCCATTGACGATATAATTTAAGACCTGATTAGCCAATGAAGCATTCACTTCCGCTAATGGTTCTACAATGGTGCTAAGTAATGCTAAAGTTTCGGAGTCTATTGTATTTTGACCTTGTAGATTGATGAACTGATTTACTCTATTCTTAATACTTTCAAACATTGAATTGCCTCTTATTTTCCCCAGTTTTAAACTTAACATTTGATTTTTAATTTAAAAATCACGATTACTTTTTTCTAATTCAAAGATTTTACAATAATACATAGCAACCCACTGAGTATATTTTTGATGGCTTCATTATAAGAAATTGAAAATCAAAAGCATCCCGAAAATTGGGTCTGTACGACAGTTATTGTCGTACACATTATTTTTAGGACATAAAAAATGGCTACTTTAAAGTAGCCATTTTTTATTAAAGATCAATTACCAACTTACGTTTACACGTCTGTTTGGTGCCAAACAACCAACGAGTTGTGTGTTGGCTTTGTTGCCCGCGCATTGCTGATATAAATCAGTTTGGCTATTGGCTTGAATTTGAATGCGACTCGCATCAATACCTTCATTCACCAATAACTTTGCAACGGTATTGGCACGTTGTGCCGACAATTGGTGGTTATAGGCAAATTTACCAAGCGGATCTGCAAATCCAGCTACAATAATAGGGCTGTTGGATGGATTCTGTTTGATACGTTGTGCAATTGCAGCAACTGTATTAGAACCTTGTTGAATAGCATTAGCATTTGAACGATCAAATGCAAAGAAGACACTACCTGAGCGTGCAGTATTTACATTGGCATCACTTGATACCTGATTGTTTGCACCCCAAGCCATTAAGCCTTCACATGCTTCACCTTTCCAAGTTAAACGCTCTGACAAATTGTCTTTATCAAAGTCGACACGGAGTTGGCAACGCAAGTAATCCTGACTATTTGGCTGGCGAATATCTAAAACATAATTCCAAGTTTTCACAAAGAATAAACCTTCACTAAATTGAGGATTTCCCAATAAATGACGGATTTGGTCTTTGGTTAAACCTGTATCTAAACGTGCAACATTATCATATTCATAACGTTTGACTTGTTTTAAATAGCTGTTTTCAACTACTGGAAATTTGATTTCATCTTGTTGTACAACAGCCTGTTCTTCTGCAAATGCAGAAAAAGCAAAACTAGATGCAACCCCTAAAACCAATGCTTTTATCATATTTTTCATATTCAAACTCACTTTATCTATTGGTGATGAGGAGAACCCAAGCCTTTAGGTTCTCCCTAACAACTATTCCTTAGTCAATTACGCCACTGATACCGATACGTACACTTGGATCACCTTGTGATGCAGCAGCTACACCACCCGTAATAGACCAACGCCCATTGTCAGCAGTCTTACGTAAAGTTACGCCGACTGCATTTTCGCCACCATGATATGAAGCACCAGCCGCATAGGTATATTTACCAGCAATATATGGCGCAGCTTCTAAAGCCATTGCCGCTGCAATACCTGCATTTGCTCTTTTCTCAACATTATCAATACGTTGATTTGTTGAATAGAAGGCTTGCTCAAGACGATTGCTTACATTGTCAATTTTACTATCCAATGCTTGATCAGCCTTGTTCAATGCATCGATTGCACCACCAACATTATTATGCGTTGTATCACCTACTGTGTAAGTTGGATTGGTAAAGCTATTGGTAATATTGTCATAACCTGCTCCGCCACCTAAGAATTCAACCACTTTGTTGTTCGTAGCATTAAGCTGAGAACCATTCACGGCATCTTTAGAGGTTGCACTAATCGTTCCATCTTTAACACCAGTCACGACACGATCACCATCCTTACCAGCAACACTTACTGTAGTACCACCAGTATCTTTACCAACTGTGATTTCACCATTTGGTGTTTGTTGCTGAACTAGACCAGATTTACCATCATTAATGTTGTTGATATTGGTTTGGATGTTTGAAATATCACTTGTATTTTGGTTCACTTGTTCTTGAACATTCCACAATTGACCGCCATTTACAGCATCCTTAGAGTTTTGCTCAACTTTGCCATCTTTTACATTGGTAATCGTAGTGCCATCAGCGCCGCCTAAAGTGATCTTATCTTTCGATGCATCATCATATTTAACAGCATTATTGGCAAGCTCGTTAACATTGTTGTTCACATTGCTAATAGCAGCATCTAATTGACCTTTGTTCACGGCATCGGTAGCATTTGTTCCTGCTGCAACATTGGTAATTTGCTTACTGCCGGCATTGATTCCTTGTGTTGTTACACTTGGACCACCAGCGATAATTAAACCTGTGTTATTCAACACAACGGTATTATTACCAATGCTAACTCCTGCGTTGTTTAAAACAGTATCACCAGCTTTAATAGAATCGACCGTCAAATCTTTTGCAGTTGATACTTCATAGTTATCAGAACCATCTGCATTTTTTGATTTGTTAACAACAATATTTTCGCCATTCGATACTGTTGTTTTAGATGTGGTTGCAGCCGAACCAATAGCTTTATCTAAAGCATCTAAAGCATCACCAACATTCGACTGAGTACTTTGTGCAACATTATAAGTTGGACCTGTAATTGTGCCATCGGCATTCACTTTCGCACCGCCACCAAGGCTATTCACAAGTGATGTTTGTGTGGTTACAACTTGATTTTCCACTACCTTCAATTGTTCTTCAGTAGCAGCTCTACCTTGGGTAGCAAAATCACTACCATTCAAGTCTTTATTACTTAAACCTGTAATCGTATTCGTTGATTTATCAACAACAACACTACCTACCTGAAGCTGATTGGTCGTCACACTGGTCAAACTCAAGTCTTGGCTTAATGCAAATGCGACATTATTGCCTGTCTTCGTTGCCGTAAGGTTCGTATCTGCTGGATCAACTACACCGATATCAACCGTATCACCCGCTTTGATCGCACCGCTGTTTGCACCATTGGTCTGTAAGTTAAAACCACCTTTCAAAGTCGTGATGTCACCAGTGTTGGTCGTAATCTGATTGCCTTGATTAGTCACAGTAGTGTTCAGTGTGCTGATATCGCCTGTGTTCTTCGCAATGTTGCTGGTATTGGTTGCAATGTTCGTGGTGTTTTCATCAACCTTTTGATTGGTTGTAAACAATTGACTGCCATTCACCGCATCAGTTGAAGTCGCTGACACATCACCTGCTTTCACATTGGTCAGTGTCGTACCACCTGCACCCGCTAAAGTCACTTTGTCTTTAACTGCTGCATCGTC